>DATLFC010000204.1:0-21278 GCA_035525015.1 Thermoanaerobaculia bacterium
CCGGTGCAGCTCTACATCCCCAAGACTGCCAACCTGAAGGCCGATTCGGTCACGACCTTCTTCGGCGTCATCGCGGACAACTCCGGTTCGCAGGTGGTGACCTTCGAAGAGCCGGCCACGCTTTCGACGTCGAACGGCGACTTCTATTTCGACAAATCACTCGACCTGAAACCGGGGACGTACCGGGCCACGCTCGGCCTGGCCGCGGCCGACGGCAAACCGGTCATCGCCACGACCGCTCCCCTCGAAGTGAAGGAGCTCTCGCCGGCCAAAGCGGGCATCTCGCGCCTCATTCTCGCCAACGACATTCACCAGACCGATGATGCCGCGCCGGTGGGCGCGCCGTTCGCGTTCGGCCGGGTGAAGATCGTTCCGAAGGGGAACGGCATCTTCACGAACCGGGACGAGATCAGCTACTTCGTCGAGGTCGTGAATCCGGGCCTCGACGAGGGGACGAACCTGCCGAAGTTGCAGGTGAAGATCGAGCTGCAGGCCGCCGCCGGAAAGGACGGGAAGCCGGGTCGGAAGATCGCCGCTCCTCCCGCCGAGGTGGCGGCGCTTCCGCTGACGGGGATGCCGGGGCCGGGGCAGTACGCGGTGATGGCCGGCATTCCGCTCGGACAGATGAAGAACCCGCTCCCGCCGGGCGATTACACGTTCCGCGTGACCGTGTACGACCAGGTCGGCAAGCAGAACTGGACCACAGAGCAGAAGCTCAAGCTCATCGCGGCAGAGTAACGTCCTCGGTGCTCAGGGCTCAGGCCTCGGATGAACAACTTCCGCCACTCGATTCTCTCGATCGTGTTTCTGGCGATCTCGGCACCGGCCGTCGCCGAGTCGCCGCTCGACTTTCCGAAGGGGCCCGCCCAGTGGCTGATGACGGCGGAGGAAAAGAGAGAGTGGCGCGGCGTGAAGGATGCGGCACGCGCGCAGGAGCTCGTCGATCTCTTCTTCGTGCGGCGTGATCCGACGCCGGAGACGTTTGCCAACGAGTTCCGCGACGAGTTCCGGGCCCGCGTCGACTTCGCCGACAAGCGTTTCGCCGAAGGCAGGCGCCGCGGATCGCTGTCCGAGCGGGGTCGCGTGCTGGTCGTTCTCGGTTTTCCGAGAGAGCAAGGGGATGAGGCTGCGAAGCGGAGCGCGCAATACTCGTCGGGCGGTCCGAATCCGATGGATCCGACCGGGGGGCGCGAGGTGGCGGGACGAAGCATCTGGACCTACAGCTACGAGGAGTCGATCCGCTTCGGGCTGCCGAAGATCGAGGTGGTCTTCATCCACGACGGCCTGGACGGCCGGGCCCGGCGCGACACGCACCGCAACGACTTCATCAGCGCGCTGCCGGTGGCCATCGCCTCCTACATCAAGAGCCCCGATCTGACCAGCGTGCCGGAGTGGGCGAAGCACGAGCTGTACTACAGCCCGATGACGGCAGCGCCGCGGGAGGTGGAGGCCATGATGGAGGCCCCGTTGCCCGACGCACCGGTGCCGGCAGCGGCGGGGAGCGGGGCGCCAACGGCTCCTGTGACCCGGCCGCCCTCGGTGGGGAAGCTGACGCTCGTCGCGGATGCCTTCGCGCTCGAGCCGGAGAGCGGCATCGATCCGTTCGCCTCGCTGACGTCGCGGGATGTCTTCCGTCCCGAGGACGAGCTGGGGTGGGTGGCCGAGTACTGCAGCGGCAGTCTGGCGCCGCTGTCCGCCGTCGAGGTGACGTTGAAGATCTCGGGATTGATCAAAGGGGAGCGCATCAACTTCAACGCGCCGGCCGAGGAGCTGGTGCCCGATTCGATCAGAGCGTCGCCGGGATGCTATCTGGTGCGCGGCGCGGTGCCGCTCATGGACATGGAGCCGGCCTCCTACGCGCTCTTCGTCAGGATCGGGCAGTACAATCTGACGAAGGACTTTCGGATCATCGAGTAGACATGCCTTTCGCGAGCATCGAAGAAGCCGTCGAGCTGTACCGCCGTGGCGAGCTGGTGATCATCGTCGATGACGAGGATCGCGAGAACGAGGGAGACCTCTGCCTGGCCGCGGACCGGGTGACGCCGGAGGGGATCAACTTCATGGCCAGGTACGGCCGGGGACTGATCTGTCTGGCGCTGACGGAAGAGCGCTGCAACGAGCTCGATCTGCCGCTGATGGTGGAGAACAACACGGCCCCGAACGGGACGGCGTTCACCGTGTCCATCGAAGCGCGGGGCCGGGTGACCACGGGGATCTCCGCGCACGATCGCTGCGAGACGGTGCGGATGGCCATCGATCCGAAGACGCGGCCGCTCGATCTGCTGCGCCCGGGGCACGTCTTCCCGCTGCGGGCGCGCAAAGGGGGCGTGCTGAAGCGCGCCGGACAGACCGAGGCGTCGGTCGATCTGGCGGTCATCGCGGGGATGACGCCGGCTGCGGTCATCTGCGAGATCATGAACGAGGACGGCACGATGGCGCGGCTTCCCGATCTGCGCGAGTTCGCCGTCCGCCACAACCTCCGGATCATCTCCGTGGCCGACATCATCCAATACCGGATGCAGACGGAGAAGCACGTGCAGTGTCTGGCCGCGCCGGTGATGCCGACCGTATACGGCGAGTTCAAGGTGCACGCATACCGCAGCGACATCACCGGCGAGGAGCACGTCGCGCTGGTGAAAGGGGAGATCAGCGAGAACGAAGACGTTCTGGTTCGCGTCCACTCGTCGTGTCTGACCGGCGACGTCTTTCACTCCAGCCGCTGCGACTGCGGCGAACAGCTGGGGCGGGCCTTCGAGCTGATCTCCAAGGAAGGGAAGGGCGTGATCCTCTACCTCCTGCAGGAGGGACGGGGGATCGGTCTGATCAACAAGTTGAAAGCGTACGAGCTGCAGGACGCCGGCGACGACACGATCGAGGCCAACGCCAAGCTCGGATTCGCACCCGACATCCGGGAGTACGGCACGGGCTCGCAGATCCTCCGCGATCTCGGCGTGCGTCGCATCCGCCTCATGACGAACAATCCGGCCAAGTACGTGGCCATCGAAGGCTTCGGGCTGAAGATCGTCGAGCGCGTCCCGCTGGAGATTGCTCCGTCGTTGACGACGAGAAAGTACCTCGAGGCCAAGAAGACCAAGCTCGGGCACATCCTGGAGCTGGTTTGACGTTGGTCGTTGGTCGTTGGTCGTGATCTGATAACGGCCAACGACGAACGACCAACGACCAACGAAAATGACCGCACACACCGGCCCGATCCTCGAAGGTCGCGGCGACACCGACTACGAGCGCTACATCCGCGTGCCGGAGCTCCTCGAGCTGCAGAAGCCGAAGGAGCTGCTGGTCATCCCGGAGGAAGCGCTTTTCCAGACCACGCACCAGGCCGCCGAGCTGTGGCTCCACCATGTCGATTACGAGATCGTCCGCGCCGTGGAAGCGATCGAGGACGATCGGGCCGGCGACGCGGCGGCGCTTCTTCACCGCTGCCGTCTGATCATCGATCTCCTCCGGGAGCAGATCATCATTCTCGAAACGATGGCGCCGGCCGATTACCACGTCATCCGCACCACGTCGCTGGGGCGGGGGAGCGGGCAGGAATCGCCCGGCTTCCGGAAGCTGCTCGACGCCGGGAAGCGGCTCTGGCCGCCGTTCCAGAATCTCCTCGGCAGGCGAGGGGTGACGCCGATCGAGATCGAGCGCGATCCGCGGGCCCACGCCGAGCTGTTCGGGCTCATCCAGGGGATGCTCGACTATGACGAGGCATTCCTGAAGTGGCGGTACACCCATATGCGCCTCGCATTCCGGATCATCGGCTCGAAAGTGCTCTCCCTCAAGGGGGTGCCGGCGGCACAGCTCGAAGCGGGAACGCGGGAGCCGCTCTTTCCGGACTTGTGGGAGGCGATCAGCGCTTTGACGGCCGAGTTCAAGCCGACATACTGATGGAAGTGGGGCGGGAGAGGGACAGAGGGAGGGCCGTCTGGCGGCCCCGTCTGTGACGCAAAGTTTATCGGAGTGAGATTTTTTTGACTAAGGCGTGAGGTTTCAAAGACTACCAATTGGCTTGACGGTGAAAAACGGCATCGGTATATTCGCGAACCATTGCCTGAAGCGGGCCGGTAGACTGCCTGACAGCGCCCTCTCGAATCAGTCTGCGATCACAATCTGGGAGTTCGTAATTACATGAAAAAGAAGTTGTGCCTTCTTGCGGCACTCACTCTTTCCGTTCTGCTCCTCGGCGGTTGCCAGAAAGTGCAGGCGCGGATGGAGATCCGGGAAGGCAACGATGCCTACCGGCGCGAGGACTACAAGTCCGCGCTGACTCACTACACGAAGGCGCGACAGATCGATCCGAGCTTCGTCGACCTCGACCGGATGATCGGCTACTCGCGCATCGGCCTCTATGTCCCGGAAGACCAGTCGCCGGGCAACGAGCAGAATGCCGATCGGGCCGTGGCCGAGCTCCGGCGCTATCTCGAGAAGCAGCCGGACGACAACGTGGCCCGCGAAGCTCTCATCAATCTCTATCTCAACGCCAACCGCACGACCGACGCCATCGAATTCTTCCGGGCCTACCTTCAGAAGAACCCCGCCGACCTCCCCGCCGTTCGCTCGATCGCGCAGCTCTACGCGAAGCAGGGGAATTTCAACGAGTCGCTGAACTGGTACGAGAAGATCACCCTCCTCGACTCGAAGAACGCCGAATCGTTCTACATCTTCGGGGTGGTCTGCTATGAGAAGGTGGCCAAGAATCCGCCGGCCGACATGGCCGAGCGGCTCGCCATCATCGAGAAGGGGAAAGCGGCTCTGCAGCGCGGCATCCAGCTCCGCCCCGAATACTTCGAGGCGATGGCTTACCTCAATCTTCTGTACCGCCAGCAGGCGCTGGTGGAGAGCGATCCGGTCAGGCAGCAGGAGCTGCTTGCGCAGGCGGACGCGGTCCGGAACCAGGCAGTGGAGATCATCAAAGCCCGAAAGGCCGCCGCTGCCGCAAAGAAGGCAGAGTAACGGGAACAGAAAGAGCCATGTTCGAAACCACAGTCGTTGAATCGAGGAAACGGAAGTTCGGCCTGCAGAAGTACATGACCCTCCCGGTCTCGCTGGCGCTGCACATGATCGTCATCCTCGGCGCGGTGTTCGGGGCGGTCTGGAACGTGGAGTTCCCCGAGAACTCTCCGGCCCAGGTGGCGCAGTACTCGGTGGCGGCCGCGCCGCCGCCTCCGCCGCCTCCGCCGCCTCCGCCGCCGAAGGCGTCCACACCGAAGCCGGTCGAAGAGAGGCCGGTGGAGATTCCGACCGACATCGCGGAACTGGCGCCGACCCAGGTGCCTGACGTGGTCAAGCCGATGGAGGTCGAAGGTGGCGTCGAAGGCGTCGAAGGTGGGGTCGAAGGTGGCGTCGAGGGAGGCGTCGTCGGCGGTGTGATCGGCGGCGTGGTCGGCGGCGTCATCACCGAGAACCAGAAAGTCGAGGCGCCGCTGCGCGTCGGCGGCGACGTCAAGGCCCCTGTCGTCATCACGCGCGTCGAGCCGGCGTATCCGGAAGTGGCGCGGAAGGCCCGCATCTCCGGCATCGTGATCGTCGAATGCATCATCGACAAGAATGGAAACGTGACGAACGTGCAGGTGCTCAAGCCGCTGCCGTTCGGGCTCGATCAGGCGGCGGTCGATGCGGTGCGGCGGTGGAAATTCCGCCCCGGCACCCTCAACGGCCAACCGGTCGACGTCATCTTCAACCTCACGGTCAACTTCAAGCTCAACTAAGGAACGAATCAGGGCCGCGGGTACGCCGCGGCTCGATCAGCTCAGGAGGGAACTGAATCATGGATATGTCACCGGGACATCTGTGGGAACAGATGACGTTCGTCGGCAAGGTCGTCATCTTCACTCTGGGAATCATGTCGGTCTATTCGCTGTGGGTGGCGATCGAGCGCTTCTACGTCTTCTCGAAGGCCAAGAGCGAATCGCTCAAACTCCTCGGCGCCCTGTCGAACCTGCTGACCAAGGGTGATTACGCGGCAGCCATCGAGGTGACGAAGAAGTACAAGAACAGCCATCTGGCGAAGGTCATCGCCGCCGGGCTCCTCGAATTCGAGGCTTCCCGCCGCGACAAGCGCACCACGGATCCCGAGTTGACGGTCGAGGCGGCACGGCAGGGCATGGACCGCACGGCCATGATCACTGTCGCCGAATTGAAGGAGAACCTCGGCGTGCTGGCCACCACCGGTGCAACGGCTCCCTTCGTCGGACTGTTTGGCACCGTCATCGGCATCGTCGGTGCCTTCCAGGGCATGGCGCGCGGTGGTGGCGGTATCGCCTCGGTTTCGGCCGGAATCGCGGAGGCTCTCATCGCGACCGCGGCCGGCCTGCTCGTCGCCATTCCGGCGGTGTGGGCGTACAACTACTTCCAGAACCGCGTCGACCGTTTCACCGTCGAGATGTCGAACTCCGGTTCGGAGATGTCCATCTACTTCATGAAGGAAGCGGGGATCGGCAATGAAAAGGTTGTCGGGTAACTCGCTCCATAAAGTCAGCCACGCCGGGATGACGTCGGACATCAACGTCACCCCGCTCGTGGACGTCGTGCTGGTGCTCCTGATCATCTTCATGGTCGTGACGCCGATGCTGCAGAAAGGGATTCCGGTCAATCTTCCGGTCGTCGAAGACCCGGAGAAGACGCCGGATACCGAGAAGCAGCTGCAGATTTCGGTCAAGGCCGACAACAGCGTCTACGTCGGCCCGAACGTGGTCCGCAAGGAACAGGTTCGATCGGCGCTCGAGGAAATCTTCCAGCGCACTCCCGATCGGGAGGTGGCGGTCAAGGGCGACCGGCTGGTGAAGTACGGCGAGATTCTCGACGTGCTCAAGGCCTGCCGTGACGTCGGCTTCAACGACGTCGGCCTCATCGCCCAACCCAAACAACAGGCCGAGACAGAGGTGGGGACCTAGTCATGCAAGTAGGTGGCAGCGGTTCAACGATGTCGACGATCAACGTCACACCGCTGGTGGACGTCGTTCTGGTTCTCCTGATCATCTTCATGGTCATCACGCCGGTGGTGCAGATGGGCTATCTCGTCAGGGTACCGCCCAAGGCCCCCGCCAACCTGCCTCCCTCCGCAATTCAGGATCAGATCATCCTGCGTCTGGCGAGTGGCAACCGCGTGCTGATCAACAAGGAAGAGATGACTCTCGATCAGTTCCCCAGCCGGATCCGCGACGTCCTGCGGGGCAACACCAGCAAGATGGTCTTCTTCTCCGGCGCGCGCGACGTCGACTACGAGACGACGATCCGCTTCCTCGATCTGGCCAAGGCCAGCGGCGCGAGGAACATCGGGATCATCGTGGAAGATCCGACCGCACCTCCGCCGATTCCGTAGAGCTCACCGGCGCTCGAGTTCCGCCCTGTGAACGACCAGCGCGACAGTCTCTGGCGCCGGACCGTATTCGCCGTCGACCAGATCCTCGCGCCGCTGGTCGTCTTCGGCGCCGCATACCTCAGCGTCTTCCTTCTCCTCACCCCGCACCTCCCGCTGTTCCAGTGGGTGGCTCTCCTCGCCGCGGCGGCGGCCACCGCCGTCGCCGTGCTGCTTTGGGACCGGGGCCGCTGGCGCCTCGGTCTGTTCGTCCCGCCACGGATCGCCGCGCGCGAAGCGGCGGGGGGCCTGCTGGCGGCGGTCCTCCTGATCGGCTCCGCCGACCTTCTCATTCTCGCCACGACCGGAATTCGCCACTCGATCCGCGGCGGCATTCCCGCCGTCGAGATCGTGGTCGTCTTCCTTCCCGCCGTCTTCCATGAGGAGCTGCTGTTCCGCGGCTATCCTTTCCAGCGCCTCTGGCGGTGGAAGCCGGCGGTGGCCATCGTCGGCGTCTCGGCAGTCTTCGCCCTTCTGCACGCCGCCAACGTATCGGTCTCGCCCCTCGGGCTGACGAACGTTTTCCTCGGAGGCGTTCTCCTGTCGCTGGCCTGGGTGCGGTACGAGCGGCTCTGGTTCCCCATCGGCCTGCACTTCGGCTGGAACTTCATGTCGGGCCCGGTTCTCGGATATGAGGTGAGCGGCTACGTGCCGGAGACCTCGCTCCTTGCCGTCGAGGGATCGGGGCCGGCCCTGCTGGCCGGAGGAGGGTTCGGGATCGAGGGGAGCGTCTGGATGACTGTGGTCGAGTTGGTGGCCATCGCCATCATGGTCCGGTCGGTGCGGAGAAATTCTCCATCCATCAGCACGTTAGGGAGAGTGCATGCAGAAAGACATCGTGATCGTTGACGGCGCACGGACGCCGATGGCCGAGTACAACGGGCATTTTTCGGATACCAGCGCGATCGAGCTGGCCGCAATCGCAGGGAAGGAAGCGCTCTCCCGCAGCGGTTTCACCGGGCAGGAGATCGATCACGTGATCGTCGGCAATGCGCTGCAGACGTCCGGCGACGCGATCTACGGCGCGCGGCACGTCGGGCTGAAGGCCGGTGTCCCGAAGGAGGTGCCGGCTCTCACCGTGAATCGCCTCTGCGGATCGGGGATTCAGTCGATCATCAACGGCGCGGAGCAGATCATGCTCGGCGAATCGAAGACGGTTCTGGCCGGCGGCATGGAGAACATGTCGCAGGCGCCCCACGTCATCCGCGGCGCGCGCAAGGGATTCAAGCTCGGGCAGGGGGCCATCGAGGATTCGTTGATGGTCGCGCTCCTCGACACCTGGTGCGGTTACTACATGGCCGAGACGGCAGAGAATCTGGCGCGCAAGTACGAGATCTCGCGCGAGGAGCAGGATCGCTTCGCACTGCGCAGCCAGCACTGCGCGGGCGAGGCGGTGAAGGCGGGACGGCTGCAGGAGGAGATCGTGCCGGTACCCGCCGGCCGCAAGGGAGAGCAGGTGAGCGCGGATGATCACATCCGGCCCGATGCGACGATGGAAGGGCTGGCCAGACTGAAGCCGGCCTTCTCGAAGGACGGCTCCGTCACCGCCGGAAACGCCAGCGGCATCGTCGACGGCGCGGCGATGGTCGTGGTGACCTCGGCCGATCAGGCGAAGGAGAAGGGGAAGACTCCTCTCGGGCGCATCGTCTCGTGGGGCGTGGCGGGATGCGATCCGGAGATCATGGGGATCGGCCCGGTTCCGGCGACGAAGATCGCGCTGAAGCGCGCCGGGTTGCAGCTGAACGATCTCGATCTGATCGAGATCAACGAGGCCTTCGCCGGACAGATCCTGGCGGTGGTGAAGGAGCTCGGCGTCGACGAGTCGAAGCTGAACGTGAACGGCGGCGCGATCGCGCTGGGCCATCCGCTGGCCGCATCGGGGACGCGCCTGGTGCTCACGCTCCTCTACGAGCTGCGCCGCCGCAAGCAGCGCTACGGTCTGGCCACCGCCTGCATCGGCGGCGGCCAGGGCATCGCCATGATCGTGGAGAGCACCGCCTCATGAGACGAGACGTTGCCATCATGAGCCTTCTCATCTCGTTCCTCGCCCTGCCCGCGTTCGCCGCGACCGAGAAGCGGCTCGACGAGCCGCAGCCTGCCGTCGCGCGCGCGGGCGAGCCGACAGTCACGATCGACGTCAAGGACGCCGAGGTGGCGGTGATCCTGAAGGATCTGAAAAAGCAGTGCGGAATCAGGAACCTGATGATCGATCCGAACGTCGAGGGGAAGGGGACGTTCTACTTCCGCGACGTCCCGTGCCGGCTGGCCTTCGGAGTCGTTCTGCGATCGCTCGGGCTCGACGCGAGCTATTCGAGCTCCGTGGTCACGGTGGGGAAGCGCGGGAACCGATGACGCGGCGCCGAGCCATGAAAGTCACAGCTGCGGTCGTGCTCGTCGCAGCCGTCGCGGCCGTGTGGCTCTCGCCCGTTCGCGAGCATCTGAATCGCGACGACATCCGCCTCTTCGTGGAGCAGCTGCGCGGACTCTGGTACGGGCCGATCGCGTTCATCGGGATCTTCGCCCTGGCGTGCATCTTCGCGCTGCCGGCCAGCATCTTCGTGCTCGCCTCCGGGTTGATCTGGGGATGGAAGCTCGGGGGGACCTGGGCGATGATCGGCGGGATTCTGGGGGCGATGGCCTCGTTCTTCGCCGGCCGTTTCATCGGCGAGGGACTGCTGGTGCGGTTCGGCCGGGTCGGGCGGATCGTGGCCCGGCAGGTGGATCATGCCGGGTTCAAGTCGCTGCTGATCCTCCGTTTCATCCCCGGCCTCCCCTTCGCGGCCCTCAACTACGGATCGGGAGTGGCCGGGGTCCGCCTCGGCGACTTCGTCGTGGCGACGGCGCTCGGCATGGCACCGTCGGTCTACGTCTTCGCCTGGTGTGCCGACGCGCTGTTCAACGGGACGATGAGCGAGGGCGCCGCGGCCGGAAAGTTGGCGCTCGTCGGCGGAGTCATGCTCGCCATCGTGTTGATTCCGGGGCTGTTGAAGCGGCGGTTTCGACCGGTGCCCGAGTCCGAAGGTTGAGTGCCGCTGTGTTATATTGACTGACCCGCAGCAAGTACGCTGCGGTCGGTCATGATCGAAATCCAGATTCACCCGAGCGACATCCGTCGCAAAGTCCGCTACTTTTTCTTCGACCGCCGCCGGGTGGTCATTGGAATCGTTGCACTCTCCGCGATTCTTGGCGGCCTGATCGGATCGATGGCCGCCGCGCCGACGGTCATCCGGCGCGTCTACAAAAACAACTATCTCTCCTCGATGCATCAGGAGCGCGAGATCCAGCGCGAACGCCTGCGCGAGAACGTGGTGCAGATGTCGTCGCTCGACCGGAGTCTGGAAGAGCAGCGGATCCGGGTCGAGAAACTTCTCACCGTATACGGACTCGACCGCAGCCTCGGCCAGGGCGGCGAATCGACGCCGGACGCCGGCTCCGCGGCTCTGTTCCTCGGCGACGCGCGGTGGCGGGAGATGTCGCTCAAGTACGCCATGCAGCGGCTGCAGGAACAGCTCGATCTCCTCGCCGAGTACGAACGCGCCAACCGCGATCTCGTACGGCACACCCCCTCGATCCTTCCCGTGCCGTCCGACCAGTTCGTTCTGACGTCGCCGTTCGGCAACCGCATCTCGCCGTTCACGCGCGCGGCCGACTTCCACAAGGGTCTCGATTTGTCGGCGCCGCGCGGGACCCCCATCTACGCGGCGGCGGACGGGGTGGTGACCTTCTCCGGGCGTTATCCGTTGAAGCAGAGCGTGAACTGGTGGCGGATGGGGAATGTCGTGGTGATCAATCACGCCGACCGGTTCATCACGATCTACGCACACTGTGACACGACGGTCGCGAAGCGTGGTGAGCGCGTCCGCCAGGGACAGACCGTGGCCACGGTCGGGTCGACGGGCTGGAGCACCAACGCCCACCTCCACTACGAGGTGCGGAGCGACATCGAAAAGCCGGGTACGTTCGTTCCGATCGACCCGCGCATCTACATCCTCAACTATCAGTGGAACAACGAGGCGTCGCTGCTGATCCAGGCGCGCGCCAGCAAGGACTACAAGGACTACGATCCGTTGCCGTCGGCGTTTGTCGGGAGAAAGAGAGGGTGAGATGAGCTCAGCCGCCGATTCATCGAATTTTCCCACGATGATCATTCCTCGTGGGACGGAGATCAAACTCAATCATCACGGGCAGCTCTCGATCAAGACGCCAGGAAACCTCGTCATCCAGAACTCGGGCACCTACTCGGAGATCGAGTCGACGAACGGCTCGATCCGCATCGAGGAGAACGTCACCGTCGAGGCAGTGAGCGTCCGCGCCGGGCAGGCGTGCTTCATCCAGGGAACGCTGACCGCGTGGAAGGTGCACGCGAAGCGGATCACGCTCGAGGACCGCGCCAAGGCCTTCATCATGCTGCAGGAATCGGAGCATCTCGAGCTCTCCCGCTCCGCGCGGCTGGTCGGCAACTTCGCCAACGAAAAAGAGCTCTACCTGATGATGGGGAAGTTCACGCCACAGCTGAAGGAGCTCCCCGGTTCGGTGGACATGGGTTCACCGACGCCGCTGGCCGAGCCTCGCAGGAGCCAGATACCCACCACCGCCACCCCGCGGCCCGAGGAGATCGATCATCTCCGGGCGGCGCAGGCGCTGCTCGAACGCGAGGTGCTGCGCGCCGATCTGTCGCCGCAGGAGGCGGAAGCTGTCCGCGAAGTCCTGTTCGGCCTCCGCGAGCGGAGTCTGCAACGCGTGAATCTCGTGTTCCGCGACGCGCTCGGCGAGCTGCAGTCACGCTCCGAGAACGTCCGCAAGGCCCACGAGCATCTCGAGGCGCACTTTAAGAGTTAGGCCCCGAATCATCGCCAGTAATCGTAGTCCGTCGGCCGCGGGGCCGGACGGGGTGGCGCCCGCCGTTTCCCTCCCATCAACACGATCAGGAGCATGCCGGCGACGAACCCGCCGATGTGCGCGAAGTACGCCACACCTCCCATGTCCTGCGCATCGCGCACGCCGAGCGACCCGACACCGCTGAAGAGCTGCAGGACGAACCAGAGCCCGAGGATCAGCACCGCCGGGAGCTGACGGATGGTGATGAACATGAAGATGGGGATCAGCGTCGTCACGCGGGCACGAGGGAAGAGGATGAGGTAGCCGCCCAGCACGCCGGCGATGGCGCCCGACGCTCCGATGGCGGGAACGGTCGAGGCCGGGTTGGCGATGGCGTGAGCCAGCGTGGCCACGATCCCGCAGGCGAAATAGAAGATCGTGTAGCGCACGTGCCCGAGGCGGTCCTCGATGTTGTCGCCGAAGATCCAGAGGTAGAGCATGTTGCTGCCGATGTGCAGAAAGCCGCCGTGCAGGAACATGGAAAAGAACGTCGCGAATATGTCGTAGTGCCAATGCCCGGGGATCCAGAACTTCTGCGGAATGAACGCCATCAGATACAGCGCGCGCTGCAGGTCCGCGCCGAGCGAGAGCTCCCACAGAAAGGCGACGATGTTGAGCGCGATCAGCGTGTACGTGACGAAGGGGAAGGTGTGTCGCGGGTTGTGATCGGTGAGGGGTAGCATCAGCGGAGGACGCGCGCGGCGGCGGCCGGGTCCATCATGTCAATAAACGTGCCGGTACCCAACTCGAATCCCGCCAGCGCGGCCAGCCGCGGGATCACCATCACATAGAAATGGGCACGCGCCTCGCCGCGGAAGCTGACGAACACCACGTTGTGAGATCTCGATACGCTCCCTGCCGCCCTCGCGGCGCGCTGCAGGGCGGTCCCGAGACCGGCAATCTCCCCATCGTCCATCGCGATGATCTCGGCCTGGTGCCGCAACGGGACGATCCATTGCTCGTACGCGTGGCTCGAACCGGAGGGGGCGAGCCGGACGAACCCGCCGCTTTCCTCGATGACCAGTCCCTCGTCGCGGTGGCGCCCGATCTCGAGACAGAGCGGGCACTTCGCGCCGCTCCCGAACGCGGCCCTCTCGCGCTCGACACGCGGCGGCACGAACGGCAGCGGCATCAGCTGTGAGTGGAGGTGGTTGATCGAGGCGCCGGCACCGCGGCCGTGGTTCGTGAAGAGCGCAATGAAGGCGGCGTCGCCATGTGCACGGTAGCGGCGGACGTACGTGGCGACGACCTCGTCCGGCCAGGCCAGCGCCTCGAACGTGGCCCGGTGCCCGGGCGATTCGACGACGACTTCGTGTCCGGTGACGGCCGGATACTTGTTCGGGAAGACGCGAATCCGCCACGGTTCGCCGGCCCGCTCGATCTCCGGCGGCGTCATCGTCTCGTTGTCGGGGCAGAAGGGACAGACGCCGTTCTCCTCGCCGCCGAAGGCGTTGGGACGGCCGGCCCGCTCCGGCGCGAAGAGGATCGGATCGCCGGTGATGATGTGCCGCCGCAGCGCCGGCATCACCCGGACCGCCCGAGCCGCGCGGCGGTCATGAATCTCTGGATCAGCCCGAGCACGGCGAAGGCGATCAGGAGCAGCGTCATCCACTCCGGGATCGTCAGGGGGCCGAACCTCGAGCCAAGCCACCCCTGCGTTGCGAGTGTGTAGGAGACGGTTGGATAGACGATCAGCGCCAGCACGAACTCGCCGCGTCCGAGGGAATCGTAGTTGCGTTCACGCCATGTCGCTTCGATCTGCGTTCCCACGTAGCCGTTGAGCATGACCATGGCCGTGCCGATCACGGTGAGCAGGTGCCCGACACCGCTGCCGATCATCCACGCTGCCGCGACCGCTGTGTCGCTGATCCGGTCGGCCACATGGTCGAGAAAGTCGCCGAAGCGGGACGTCTTCCCCTGCACGCGGGCCACGATCCCGTCGAACGCGTCGGCCAGGCTGCCGAACACCAGGAAGGCGATCGCGGCGAGGAAGAAGGAAGGGTGCCGTCCGCCGGCCGCCAGCGCCCCGGCAGCGACGAGGTTGAGCATCAGCGCGATCATGGTGATCGCGTTCGGCGACAACGGGCAGCGCCTGGCCGGCCCATCGAACCAGCGACCCAGGCGCTCGCGCCACACGTGCATGGCGCAAGAGTAACGCGGTCTGGCCTGGCGGGCGGCTCAGTAGATGATCACTTCGTCGCCCACGCTGGCCATGGCGTAGAGGCGGGCGATATCGTCGTTGCGAAGCCGCACGCAGCCGTGCGACACGCTCTGGCCGAGCTGCCGGACCGCCTGAGTGCCGTGCAGAGCGTAACCGTCGCCGAGGTTGAGGCGGTGGGTGCCGAGGACATCGGGGAACTGCCGGGCTCGTGTCCCGATCGGCGGAATGATCACCGCGCCGCCGCGCACGATCATCGCGCCGTGCCCGGCCGGGCTCCCTCCGATGTAGACGTCGTTCCCGGACGCGCAGACGTCGGCGATGCACTTGCCGCGCTCGAGACGCGCCACCTCGAGCCCGTTCTTCTGCGCCTCTTCGATGTAGTGCCAGTCGGGCGGCACCCACGTCGGATCCGTTTCCTTCGACTTCACGCGGAAGTGGCCGATCGGCGTCCGGAACACCATGGTCCTGCCGCCGGCCCGGAGCGTGCTGTTCTTTCCCGTCGAACAGATCGCTTCGAACACCAGTTCACCGTTCCGCCGTGCGTACACCTTGTTTTCCGTGGTGGAAACAGTGATGACGAAATCGCTGTCGTGCAGGTCCTCGATCGTCCTGTCGGTCGTCGACATCTCCGACTGCAGCTGGTTGACCTGGCTGCTCGTCTGCGACATCGATTTCCGGACCTCTGCCAGCTGCTGTTCCACCCGTTCGGCGATCATGGCGTCGATCATTCGGACGCGCCGCATCTTCGCGGTGTCGGAGACGGTGATCGCCTCCGCGGCGACCGCGTATCCGAGAATTCCGAGACCCAGTACCAGCAGGGCCCACGAGCCCAGCAGCCCAACCCACCTTGGCATTCCGTTCTCCTAGAAAATGTAGACCTGTGTCTTGTCCTTGTGGATGCGCGGCCAGATCGCGCGCAGGTCGTCCTCCGACACCATGATCGAGCCCGGCTTCGGCCCCTGCAGCGGGCTGCTCCCGGAGGGCGGTGTATGGATCACATAGCCGTCCGGAAGGAAGAGGACATAGCGGCCCAGCCCTCCCTCGATGGTTTCCGGAGATCTGGGCGCCGGCTGCTTGTTCATGGCGTAGACCCATTCCGGCACTTTCCAGCTGTGATTCACCGCTTTCCCTTCCACGGAGAAGGAGCCCTTCACCGGAACGAACGTCCAGGTTTTCCCCTCCGGCCCTTCGATGGTCTTCTGTTCGCCGACGGTGATGTCGCCCTCGCGCAGCACGGTGTCGCCGTAATAGAAGCGGAGCTTCTTTGCCTGCGTGTCGACGCCGAGATAGAAGTTCTCCGACTTCAGGCTCTGCACGAACTGCATCCGCCCTTCGAGCTCACGCTCCAGCTCCTGGCGGCTGAGGTCCATCGCCGCAAGCTCTTCCTTGATCTTGCGGACATCGTTCGGCGTGCGCTGCTGCTGTGTCAGCACGTCGGCGAAGCGGACCTCCACCCGCTCGCGGTGGTAACGCGCGAAGACCACCCCGGCCAGGCCGAGGGCCAGGATCAACAGGTTCAGCCAGAGCGGAGGGCGAGGAAACTGCCTCCGGTCCGGCGCGTCTTCCCGTTTTTGTCTACGTCGCTCGGGCATCCTGCGGTGGTCCATAGGCGAGCGTCGTGCCAATTTTCGGCCGGGAATACGCCTTTGTTTTACTTGTCGATGGGGTGCCGCGCGGATGGAGCGGATGGAATAGACTGCGCCTACGCCACCTTGACGAAAGAGGTTAGGAGAACCGAATGCCAGATACGACGACCACCGCAGTTCAACACGTCACAGACGCCGATTTCGACAAGTCGGTCCTGAAGAGCGGGAAGCCGGCCCTGGTCGACTTCTGGGCGCCGTGGTGCGGCCCCTGCCGGATCATCGGCCCGATCGTGGAGGAGCTGGCGCCCAGCTATCAGGGGCGCGCCGTGATCGCCAAAATGAACGTGGACGACAACCCCGAGATCGCGCAGCGCTACGGGATCACCTCGATCCCGACGCTGATGATCTTCAAGGATGGAAAGCTCGTCGACCGCGCCGTCGGCGCCATGCCGAAGGGCGAGCTGCAGAAGTTCATCGACAGGAACCTCTGAGCTCTCAGCTGTCAGCCCTTGGCTCTGAGGGGGCGCCTTCGGCGCCCCTTTTTCTTTGCCGCCGCGAGGAGAATGAGGCCGACGCCTGCGATTGCGGCGATGACCATCCCGCGGTTCAGGTTCACCTCCAGGTGGACGCTCCGCGAACTGGACCGAGTGTCGAAGCGGCCGTGGCTGCCGAAGTCGCCGCGCACCGGCTCGAACAGGTTGTCGGGACGGCCCGGATTCTCCGGCTCGTCGGTCATCTGGGAGTCCCAGCCGTTCTCGGCGAGGTAGTGATCGCCGTAACGGGGGAAGAAGTTGTTCCCGACGATCGCCTTCGTCGAAGGCCAGCCGACGTTGAGCTCCCGCCGATCGTGATCGGCCGCCCAGACGATCGCGCGCGCCGCGACTTCCGGCTGAAAGATCGGCGGGACGGGTTGCGCGCGGCGCGGCATCCGGCTCCGCGACCAGTCGAACTGCGGCGTATTGATGGCCGGCAGATTGACCATCGTCAGGCGGACACGGCTCCGGTCGTGGATCAGTTCCGAGTAGAGCGAATCGTTGAACCCCTGTATGGCGTGCTTCGCGCCGCAGTAGGCCGCCTGCAGCGGGATCCCGCGGTAGGCGAGTGCCGACCCGACCTGCACGATCGTGCCGCGGTCGCGGGGAAGCATCCGCCGCAGCGCCGAGAGCGTGCCGAAGACGAAGCCGAGATACGTGACCTCCGTGACCCGGCGGACTTCTTCGGCCGTCAGCTCCCGGATCGGCCCGAACACGGTGGCCATGGCGTTGTTGACCCAGATGTCGATCGGCCCGAACGTCTCCTCGACCTTCTGCGCTGCCCGTTCGACGGCCTCCGCGTCCGCAACGTCGAGAGGCAGCACGAGCGCCTTTCCGCCGAGCTCCTCGACCTCGCGCTTCGCCCCCTCGAGACCTTCGACCCCGCGGGCGATCAGCCCGATGCGGGCGCCCTCTCTCGCAAACTCCTGCGCCACCGCCCGTCCCACGCCGGCCGACGCGCCCGTGATCACAACGACTCGATTGGTCATGATGCCTCCGGGGGATGAGATGCAGGCCTCGGGCCTCGGCGGTCACGGCATCGGTTTCGCTTCGAAAGGCAACGAGGCATGCTGGACCTGAAAGTGATGACGTACAACATTCAGGGGCATGCGGCGACTCGCCGTCCCGATCACGTTCCGAAGCTCGCCGAGGTGATCGCCGCCGCGTCGCCGGACATCGTGGGGCTGCAGGAAGTGCACTGCCGGACACGCGCCTTCGCCGGCCATCAGGCGGATCAGCTCGCCCGTCTGACCGGCCTCACGCCCGTCTTCGGACGAAGCTGCGCCATGGACGGCGGCGAATACGGCAACGCGGTGCTGACGCGCGCCAACGTGGTCCGGTCGCACGTGCACGCGCTGCCCGGCTCGGGAGAACCGCGGTCGCTCCTGCAGGCCGACGTGGAACTGGAGGGCGCCGTGTTCAGTTTCTTCGTCACGCACCTGGCAGCATGGGGCAGACTGCTCCGCGTGTCGCGTCTGCGCCAGATCGCGGAGCTCGGCGACATCACCGCACGCGGGTCGCTGCCGCACATTCTGGTCGGCGATCTCAACATCACCCCCGCCACGGAGGAGATGCGGGTGCTGCTCTCGCATGGACATCTGCGGATGTGCGGCGAGCAGCGTGAAGCGACGTTCCCGATGACAAGGCAGCGGCTCGACTATGTGTTCTGCGATGCAGCGTGGGAGTATCGCGGGAGTGAAGTGATCCGCCGCGGCCCTTCGGATCACTGGCCGATCCTGACCGAGATGCGTCTGCAGGGAGCGGGGGAGTGACGGTCCGGGTGTGACATTCCTCTTCAACGAACAGTTATAGACTCTGCGGCGGAATGCGTCGGGCCGTCGTCATCTTTGCGCGGAGTCCGCGCGCGGAAGCCGCCGCCAAGCGTCTGGCGGGCCGCCGTGGAACGCGCCTGTTCGAGGCCGTGGCGGCGTCGTGGATGCGTGCGGCACGACGTTGCGGTGCGGTGGTCTTCGTCGCCTGCGAGCGGTCGCACCGAGCCGGCTTTCCCGCCGGTATACGGTTCATCGACCAGACCGGCGCTTCCTTCGGGGAGCGTCTCGCCGCGGCGGCCGGTGCCGCGTTTTCGTCCGGTTTCGACTCGGTGCTCGTCACAGGCATCGATGCACCGCCGCCGTCCGGACTGGAAGCGGAATTCGCCGCCGTCGAAGGCGGCGCGGCGCGGAGCGTGGTCGTCCCCTCGTTCGACGGGGGCGTGAACTGCATCCTTCTGCGCCGGCACGACGCCGCTCTTCTGGTCTCGTTCGAGATCGGAGACGGCACGCTCCTGGGACGATGCCGCGCCTGGTTCGGCGACGGCCTGCGGGAGCTCGCATTCGTCACGGACATCGATTCCGCGGCGGCGACGGTGGCCGCGCGCGGGCAGCCCGCCTGGCGCCGCTATGCGGATCTCCTGCTGCCGCAGGACCCGGATATCCCCGCCGTCCCGCAGCGGCAGAGTCTCTGCCAGATCCGAGGGGTTTCGCTCCGGGCGCCTCCAGCGGCCTGAACCTTCAGCCGCCACTCCATCCATCGCAAGGAGGACTGCGCATGCCCGGGTATTACATGTCCGAGGATCTCTCCCGCTTCGGTGAGATCGCAAAAACGAATCCGAAACTCTTCGATCTCTTTCTGAAGTGGTATTCGACCACGATGGAGAAGGGTGCCCTCGACGAGAAGACGAAGAAACTGATCGCACTGGCGGTGGCCTTCGCGATCCAGGAGCCGTACTGCATCGACTCCTATGCCACGGCGTGCACCGACTCCGGGATCAGCCCCGAGGAGATGGCCGAGGCGGTGAACGTGGCCGCCGTGATCCGCGGCGGCGGAACGATCGCGCACTGGGTGCAGGCCTGCAACACGGTCGAGCGGAAAGAGGTCGCGGTCTGATGCCGCGACGGATCGTCGTCATGGGCGGCGGTCCGATCGGCATCGCCGCAGCCATCGCTGCCATCGACCGCGGGTTCGATGCGACGCTGATCGAGCAGCAGGAAGTGGGGCATTCGCTCCGCTCCTGGGGGGAGACGCGTTTCTTCAGTCCGCTCTCGATGAACGTGTCGCCGCGGATGCTGGAGCTTCTCGGATCGGACGCCCCGCCGCGCGACGCGTTGCTCACCGGCGCCGAGATGGCCGACCGCGTGCTCGTTCCGCTGGCTTCGTGCGAGCCGCTGCGCAACCGTACCCGGACCAGCACCCGGGTTCTGGCGATCGGGCGGCGCGGCCTGACGCGCTCCGACTACGCCGGCCACCCGCTTCGCGCCGAGCGGCCGTTCCGGCTCGTCGTCGAGAACGGCGGAGGCGAAGAGACGATCGAGGCGGACTTCGTCCTCGACGCCACGGGCGGCTGCGTCGTGCCGAATCCGATCGGCTCCGGGGGACTTCCGGCGCGTGGCGAAAGGCAGTTGCACCACCGCGCCATCCGCACGCTCGGGGATCTCGACCGGCGGCGGGACGAGTTTCGCGGCAGGGGGGTCCTTCTGGTCGGGGACGGACACTCGGCGGCCAACGCCGTCGTCGTCCTGAGCGCGATCGAGGGGATCCGCATCGTCTGGGCGGTGCGGACTCTGAACCGGCGGCCGTGCGAGGAAGTCGCCGAAGACCCGCTGCCGGAAAGGCAACGGGTGGTCGCCGCGGCAAACGATCTGGCCGAACATCCTCCTCCGTTCCTCCGCGTCGAGCGTCGCGCCGTTGTCGAATCGTTCGAGCAGACCGGCGGCGGAGCTCGCGTTCTCCTGAGCGGCGGCCGCGAGGTGGTCTGCGACGTCGTCGCGGCGTTCACCGGCTTTCATCCGGGCAATGGAATCCATTCGGAGCTGACGGTGGAGATCTCACCCGTGACCGAAGGATCGGCGCGGCTCTATCGCGCCGTGGCCGGCG
The DNA here is from genome assembly GCA_035525015.1 of Thermoanaerobaculia bacterium. Classification (GTDB taxonomy): domain Bacteria; phylum Acidobacteriota; class Thermoanaerobaculia; order Gp7-AA8; family Gp7-AA8; genus DATLEX01. The sequence goes on from DATLFC010000204.1 coordinate 20,395, forward strand.
TGACCGATTGTCTCTCCGTCCCGCGCCTCACGATTCGCGATCTCGACAGCGGCGAGCCGAACTACTGGATGGTCGGCTCGCGCAGTTACGGGCGCTCCCGAACCTTTCTGCTGCAGACGGGACTCGTACAGGTCGAGACGATCCTCGACTCCATCCGCCATGACTGACGCGCCTCACGTTCCGCTCATCGCGCTCGACACGCTCTGGTTTCAGGTCGCCGGAACGATCTGCAACATCGAGTGCACGCACTGTTTCATCTCCTGTTCACCGACGAACCGGTCGCACGCGATGATGACGCTGGCCGACGTGGAAGCGCGGCTGGAGGAGGGGCTGGAGATCGGCGTCCGCGAGTACTACTTTACGGGCGGCGAGCCGTTCATGAATCGCGAGATGCTGTCGATTCTCGAGGCGACGCTCCTGCAGGGTCCGGCCACCGTTCTGACGAACGGAATGCTGCTGCGCCCGGAGGTCTGCCGGCGTCTGAAGGAGTTGTTCGACGCCAGCGAGTACTCGCTCGACATCCGCGTCAGCCTCGACGGCTTCGACGCCGCGTCGCACGATGCCATCCGCGGCGCCGGTGTCTGGGATCGCGTGATGCGCGGCATTCGGAATCTCGTCGATGCCGGGATCAATCCGGTGATCACCGTGACGACCGCGGCGGAAGGTGTGGAGAGCGCGGAAGGACGGCTCCGCTTTCTCGACCTGATCCGCTCCTTCGGTGTTGAGAAACCGCGCCTCAAGGTCCTGCCGCTCTTCCGGATCGGCGCCGAGGAGACGCGGTCGCGCGCGTACGCTGACTGGGAGCGGCTCTCGAGCGAGATGCTCGCGACCGGCGACGTGACGACGCTGCAGTGCTCGTCGGGGCGGATGGTGACGAGCCGCGG
>DATLFC010000205.1:0-6943 GCA_035525015.1 Thermoanaerobaculia bacterium
GGTACGGGAGAACGGGCAGTTCTTCACGGCGGTCGTGGCGAACGAGCCGCTGCTGGTCATCCGCGGCGGCGATGGAATGCTGCGCGCCCTCTCGAACGTCTGCCGCCATCGCGCCGGGCCGGTGGCGAAAGGGGAGGGGAAGCGCCCCGTGCTGCAGTGCGGCTATCACGGCTGGACCTACTCGACCGAGGGGCGTCTGCTCCGGACGCCGGAGATGGAAGGCATCGAGTGCTTCGACCGCGATCAGTTCGCGCTGCCGCAGTTCCGGATCGAAGAGTGGCACTCCCTCCTGTTCGCCAACGTCGATCCCGCGGCGGCCCCACTCCCCGAGTTTCTCGGTGAGTTGACGAGGGACATGCCGGCGAACGACTACGCCAGCTTCCACCTGGCGGCGCGGAAGGAGTGGGAGCTCGACTGCAACTGGAAGGTGTACGTCGACAACTACCTCGAGGGGTACCACATCCCCATCGTCCATCCCGGTCTCTTCCGCGAGCTCGACTATCCGAACTACCGCACCGAGACGAGGGGCCATCACTCGATCCAGTTCGCGCCGACGAAACGGCCGGAGCGGATCCGCACGTCCGGCGGCGACGATCAGGTGCGCTATTTCTGGCTCTATCCGAACCTGATGCTCAACGTTTACCCCGACAATTTCTCCACCAACGTCATCGTCCCCCTCGGGCCGAACCGGACGCGGACGGTATTCGAATGGTTCTTCCGCGATCCCGAATCGGCGAAGTCGAAGCGCGAACTGGCCGAGACGATCTCCTTCAGCGACGAGATCCAGGTCGAGGACATCGAGATCTGCGAAGCCGTGCAGCGGGGCCTCCGCTCCACGACGTACGACATGGGACGCTACTCGCCGGTGCGCGAGAACGGCGTGCATCATTTTCATGGGCTGTATGCGCGGGACATGGGGTTGGGAGCTCTCAGCTGAGAGCTGAGAGCTGAGAGCTGAGAGCTTTTCTCCTTGCAACCTCGCCCACAGTTGCCCAAACTCTTGTGCGCATGCTCTCCGCGGAGATCCTCGGGTCGGTAGCCCTGCTGCTCGTGGCCGTCTACATCGTGGCCCGGCAGATCGCGGCGATTCGCTCCGAGCGGGCGCTCCGCGAGACGAACCAGTTCGCCACCGAGATCATCGACAACGCCGGCGAGGGGATCGTCGTCTACGACCGCGACCTCCGCTATCTCCTCTGGAACCGCTTCATGGAGGATCTGACCGGCATGCCGGCCGAGCAGGTCGTCGGCCGGCGCTCCACCGAGCTCTTTCCGCACATCCGCGAGCAGCATGTCGACGATCTGCTGGCGCGGGCCATGACGGGGGAGACGGTGGCCTCTCCCGACATCCACTACTACGTACCGGGCACGGACCGGCAGGGGTGGATCTCGGCGGTGTACCGCCCGCACTGCGACGCCAGCGGGAACATCGTCGGCGCGATCGGCCTCATCCGCGACATCACCGAGCGGAAGCTGGCCGAACAGCAGATCGAATACCAGGCCTATCACGACTCGCTGACCGGTCTGGCCAACCGGCGGCTCTTCCAGGAGCACCTGACGCTGGCGCTGGCGCTCGCACAACGCCGGCGCCGTACCGTGGCCGTGCTGTTTCTCGATCTCGACCACTTCAAGGTCGTGAACGACTCACTCGGTCACTCCGTAGGCGACGAGCTGCTCAAGCAGGTGGCGCTGCGCCTCCGCTCGGCGGTCCGCGACGGCGACACGGTGGCGCGGGTGGGCGGTGACGAGTTCACGATCGTCCTCCAGGACCTCAGCGACCGCGACGACGCCGAGATCGTCGCCAAAAAGGTCCTCCGGACGATCGCTCAGCCCATCGAGCTCGACGAACACCGCCTCTACGTCACGACCAGCATCGGCATCACGGTGTTCCCCGACGACGGCGACGACGCGGAGACGCTGCTCAAGAATGCCGACAGCGCGATGTATCGAGCCAAAGCGGAAGGGCGCAACACGTACCACATCTCCACCAAGGAACTGAGCCGCTCGGTGCAGGAGCGGATGACGCTCGAGAGCGGCATGCACGGGGCCATGGAGCGCAACGAGTTCGAGATCTGGTATCAGCCGCAGATCGACGTCCGGACGATGCGCGTCGTCGGGATGGAAGCGCTGCTGCGGTGGAAGCATCCGTCCCGCGGGGTCATCCCGCCGGCCGAGTTCATTTCCGTGGCCGAGGAGCGGGGTTTCATCGTCGTGATCGGCGACTGGGTCCTGCGCAAGGCCTGTGAACAGGCCAACGACCTGCGGCGGCGCGGTTACCGCGACCTTCGCGTCGCCGTGAACATCTCCCCCAGACAGTTCCGCGAGCAGACCCTCGTGGCGCGCGTCGAAGCCGCGATCGAAGAGTCGGGAATCGATCCCCGCCTGCTCGAGCTGGAGATCACGGAAGGCGTGGCGATGGAGAACGTCGAGCTGACGTTCGAAGTCCTCACCGAGCTTCGGAAGCTCGGCATCACCATCGCCATCGACGACTTCGGCACCGGCCATTCCTCGCTGAGTTACCTCAAGCGGTTCCCCATCGACGCGCTGAAGATCGACCGCGGCTTCGTCGAGGACCTGCCGGACCGCTTCGAGGATGCGGCCATCGTGAAGGCCGTGATCCAGCTCGCGCACGGATTGAATCTCCGCGTCATCGCCGAGGGTGTCGAGCGCCATGAGCAGCTGGACTTTCTGCGCAGCCACGGCTGCCGTGAGATTCAGGGGTACCTGTTCGGCATGCCGATGCGGCTTCCCGACCTCGAGAAGCTCGTGCAGCGCGGCCACGTGGCCGCCGGCCCCATCTCGATCGTGAGCTGACCTCCTGGCCGTGTCATCCTGAGCGAAGCGAAGGATTCCGTCCGATCGGAAGGGAAAGTCCGGGATCACGGCGACGTCGATCGTCACGGGAGCACGTCGTGCTCAACGCATGCGGGCAGTTATTCGCCGACGATTTCGCGCCACGGGAGACGGCGGACGAGGAGGACTTTCTCGTCGATCTCCACCTGCGTGGCCTTGTCGCCCAGCACGCGGCGCAGGTAATCGACTTCCGTCGACACCAGCTTGTTGCTCTTCGGAAGGAGCCGCACCGCGGCATTCTGAAGATTGCGTTCCGAGACGGCGATCTGCTTCGGGTTTCTTCGCACGATTGTTTCGCTCATATGATTAAGGCAACCACGAACGATGCCTGAACATTCTATAGGCTCTTACCGTTTTCGAGTGTTTGTCGTCACACGAACCGGTAGCGCGGAGCGAAACGCCAGAGTCTGCTGGGTGAAGGTGCGGCACTGCGATTCGCAGCCACAGAGAGCGCAGCGGACTCCGTCGGTGTGCGCCGCGCGCGAATGGGAGCAGATGTCGCATTTCTTCATGCTCATGACCACTCATGGATCAAGATGGATGCCGACCCATTGTCCACGCCTCTTCACCCCGTAGAATCAGCGGGTTCGGATGAGCGAGATCCTTCTGAATCCACCTCCCGCGGCGCTGGGCGCGGTGAATGCGATCGTCTCCGGCCGCGCCCGGCATTACGAGGTCGAGCGCTTTCGCGGGCCGTTGTCCGTCAAGTCGGTGACGAGCGGTTCGGCGACGTGGGAGACGGCGGCCGGGAGATTCGAGCTGGTTCCCGGCTCCCTGCTCATCGTCAATGACGGCGAGACCTACTCGATGGGGATCGATTCTCTGCACGCGGTAGAGACGTTCACTGTTTTCTTCGCCCGCGGCTTCGTGGAAGATGCGCGGCGCGCCGCGGTCACCGGCAGCGACGCGCTCCTCGACGCGGATGGCGCCGCCGCGTTCGAGTTCTTCGAGCCGCTCCGCCACGACGCCGCGCTGCTGCGCGCGATGCGGACCGCACGAGGGCGCGAGGAGGCGGCGTTCGTGGCGCTGGCGGAAGTGCTGGTGGCGACGCAGTGCGACGTGGCAGTCCGCGTGACCGGGCTGCCCGCGCTTCGCAGCACCACGCGCGCCGAGCTCCTCCGCCGGCTCGGCAAGGCGACGGAATTCATTCACGGCAACCTTTCCGAGCCGTTGGGCCTCGAACGGATCGCGGCCGCGGCGTCGCTCTCGCCGTTCCACTTCCACCGGATCTTCACCGCGTTTCACGGGTTGACGCCGCACGCGTACATCAGCCGGCTGCGGCTGTCGCGGGCGGCGGTTCTGCTGCGCGCGGCCGGGCGGCCGGTCGTCGATATCGCGGGCGAATGCGGCTTCTCCAGCGTCACGTCGTTCACCTCGCTCTTCCGCCGCACGTTCGGCGTCCCGCCGGCGCGATTTCGCAAGATCGGAGAAGCGGAGGGAGGCGCGGCGCAGTAGCATCGCGTCATGAGCGATTTTCTCGACGCCGTGAAAGGCGGCGACGCCTCCGCGGTCCGTGCATTCCTCGACCGGGACGGCTCGCTGGCCGGCCAGGGCGAGAACGGCGTCTCGCCGGTGATGCTCGCGCTCTATCACGGCCGGCGCGACATCGCGCGCCTGCTGATCGAGCGCGGCGCGGCCCTTTCGTTCCACGATGCCTGCGCCGCGGGGGAGAACGACCGCGCCCGGGCCATGCTGCGCGAGGATCCCTCACTCCTCGACAGGCGGGCGCCCGATGGCTATCCGCCGCTCGGTCTGGCCATCTTCTTCGGAAACCGCGAGCTGGCGACGCTGCTGATCGCCGAAGGAGCGGATGTGAACGCGGCCGCCGACAACCCGCAACGCGTCGCCCCCGTCCACGCCGCCGCCGCCGTGCGCGACCACGAGATCCTCCGGCTTCTTCTCGATCGCGGTGCCGATCCGGATGCGCGGCAGCAGATGGACTACACGCCGCTCCACACCGCCGCCAGCCGCGGAGATCGGGAGATGGCGGAGCTTCTGCTGGCGCGGGGAGCCGACAGAGGTGCGATCGGCTCCGACGGGATGACAGTGGCCGGCCTCGCGGCCAAGTACGGCCAGCACGAATTCGCGCAGTGGTGGGATACGGTCAACGGTTAACCGTCGTGCTTCGAGAAGACGAGCGTGGCGTTCGTGCCGCCGAACCCGAATGAGTTCGACAGAACGTGCTGCACCTCGGCCTTGCGGGCCTTGTTCGGGACGTAGTCGAGGTCGCACTCGGGATCGGGATTCTCGTAGTTGATCGTCGGCGGGAGCACGCCGTCTCGGACGACCAGGGCGGCGATGGCCGACTCCAGCCCGCCGGCGGCGCCGAGGAGGTGGCCGGTCATCGATTTGGTCGAGCTGACGGCGAGCCTGTAGGCGTGCTCGCCGAACACTCTCTTGATGGCGATGGTTTCCGTCTTGTCGCCGACCGGCGTCGAGGTGCCGTGCGCGTTGATGTAGCCGATGTCCGCCGGCTGCAGCCCCGCGTCCTTCAGGGCCCGCGCCATGACGCGGGCCATGCCCTCGCCGTCCTCCGACGGCGAGGTGATGTGGAAGGCATCGCTCGACATGCCGTAGCCGGTCAACTCGCAATAGATCTTCGCGCCGCGCGCCAGCGCGTGCTCGCGCTCCTCGAGAATGACGATCCCCGATCCTTCGCCCATCACGAAGCCGTCGCGCTCCGCGTCCCACGGGCGTGAGGCGCGCTCCGGTTCGTCATTGCGCGTGGAGAGCGCGCGCATGGCCGCGAAGCCTCCCACGGCCAGCGGGCTGATGACCGCCTCGCTCCCTCCGGCGAACATGACGTCGGCCTCGTCGTAGCGGATGATCTTCATCGAGTCGCCGATGGCGTGCGCGCCGGTCGCGCAGGCCGTGGCCGGCGCCGAGCTCGGTCCCTTGCATCCGAATCGGATGGAGACTTGTCCCGAGGCGAGGTTGACGATCAGGCCGGGGATGAAGAAGGGCGACATGCGCGAAGGGCCGCGCTCGAGCAGCTTCTTGTGCATCTCCTCGATCAGCGGCAGCCCGCCGATGCCGGAGCCGATGATCACGCCGACGCGGTCTGAATCTTCTTTCGACGTGTCGAGCCCCGCGTCCTCGGCCGCCATCGCCGCCGCGGCCACCGCGTAGTGGATGAAGGTGTCGGACTTCTTGACCTCTTTCTTCTCGATCCACTGCTCGGGATGGAAGCCCTTGACCTCTCCGGCGATCCGGCACGAGTAGTCGGAGGCGTCGAACTTCGTGATCGGTCCGACGCCGGAGCGCCCTTCCAGGAGCGCCTGCCATGTGGCCTGATTGCCCACGCCGAGGGGGGAAATCATCCCCAGGCCGGTGACGACGACACGTCGTTTGTTCACGTAACTCTCACTCCATCAAAAGGAAAGGCCAGCTTCAGCGGTCGCTCTCACTAACGGGAACGTGCGATTTTCATTCCCGTGGCGGGCGGCTGAAACTGACCTGGAATCGGATGTTTCGGGAGGTCTACTGGGCTTTGGCGCGCTTCTCGATGTACTCCACCGCATCCTTGACTTTGCGGATCTTTTCCGCCTCGTCGTCGGAAATCTCGACGCCAAACTCCTCCTCGAACGCCATGATCAGCTCGACGGTATCGAGCGAGTCCGCACCGAGATCCTCGACGAAGGAAGCTTCGGCCGTGACTTCTTCCGCGTCCACGCCGAGCTGTTCGACGATGATGGATTTGACCCTATCCTCTACCGACATGCGGGTACGTCCTCCTCTGTTCCGGCCGCTGAATGCTGCCCGCCTTTTAGCACAAACCGCGGCGGAATGCAGAATGCAACGTATATTCTCGCGCCGTGGCCAAGAAGATCTTTTCGTACGAGGAAGCAGCCGCTCTTCTCCCCGATGTTCGGCGCCTGACCGGCGAGGCGGTGGCCAGGGTCGACGAGCTCGCCGAAGACGCCGTCGACGAATATCAGGGCGTCGTCGAGCGGTGGGCATCCGAGGTCATGAGCCTGGGCATCGAGGTCAAGGGACTGTGGCTGATCGATTTCGACAACGGCAGCGGTTACTACTGCTGGCAGTGGCCGGAGCCGTCGCTGCAGTTCTTCCACGGATATGAAGAAGGGTATGG
>DATLFC010000209.1:0-8642 GCA_035525015.1 Thermoanaerobaculia bacterium
CGTCAGAAGGCGTCGGCGTTCTGGGCATCAGTCAGGGTGGGCACATCGCCCCGATGGTCGAGGAGCTCGTCCCCGATCTCGCCTTCGCGGTGAACCTCTCCGGCTCCGCGGTTCCCATCGAACAGCAGCTCGAGCTCGAGCTGACCAACACGCTGCGCGAGGATGGGTGGCCGCGATTTCTGGTTCCGCTCGTGCGGCCGATCGCCATTCGAACCGTGAAGAACCGCAGGCCCGAATGGTGGCGCAAGAACGGGAAACTCGATCCCATTCCGCACTGGCGCAGCCTCGACGCGCCGGCGCTGGTCGTCTACGGGGCAGAGGACGAGCAGGACAACGTGCCGGTCAAGCGGAGCGTCGAGCGTCTGCGGTCCGTGGCCGCCGGGAAGAAGCGTGGCATCGACATCGTCGTCTATCCTGACAGCGGTCACGCGCTGTACGCGCCCGGCACGACGCGGATCCGCGAAGACTTCCTGCAGACGCTCGTTCGCTGGATCCGGTCCGCTACCGCGGCCACAGCCAGCCGAACACCCCCGCCGTGAGCAGACCGTAGATCAGGCCGTCGAACGTCTCAATGATGGAGTACCTCCAGGCCCGCTTGTACCAGATCGACATCTGCCACAGCGCGACCGAGTAGGCGATGAACGCGGTCGTGCCGGCGAAGCGGAAGACTTCGAGATAGTGCGCGCCCGGCGGGAGTGCGCGGCTGGCGACATACGCCGCGAAGTAGCCGACCACCAGCAGGTAGACGAACCACGCCGCCATGCTGCCTCCCATCGACATCGGCCCGGGCTGCATCACAGTCAGAATCATCACCGGCCCGCGCTTCATCTTTTCCGTGAACTCCGGCGTCTTCATCTCCGCCATGTTCGCGGAGCGCGGCACCATGTAGTCGCCCGGAGGGATGGCCATCGGTCCGACGACCTGGATGAACTGATCCTGCGCCGGAAGGGCGGGGTAATCCTTCCGATGCCACAGCGGCATCATGTGAATGATCGAACTGGCGACGAAGACGATGACGGCCGAGAGAAGAATGGGGAGCCAGAGCGCGGTCAGCGAGGTCATGGCAGCCTCCTCTATTTCTTTTCTGATTCTATGACGAAGTGTCGCCCGGCGAGGTCAGTTCCTCGAAACGGTCGACGCATTTTCAACGACTTACGTTGGTAGGTTGCTTGCGCTACTCCTCAGCGGTCCAATCGGAGGAGGAAGCGATGAAGCGGAGAATACTCGTTGTCGATGATGAGCCCGATATCCGGAGCCTCGTGCGCCTGGTGCTGGAGCGGGCAGGCTACGAGGTGACGACGGCGCGCGACGGCTGCGAGGCGATCTCGCTTCTCGCCGACGGCGATTATGACGTCATCCTTCTCGACGTCCGGATGCCGCGTCTCGACGGCATCGGCGTGGTCGATGAGCTGCGGCGCGCGAACAGCCCCGTGCTGGCGCACACCTATCTGCTGAGCGGCGGCGATCCGCATGAACTGGCCGGTCTCCCCGTCCGCGGCGTAATCGGCAAGCCGTTCGACGTCGATCGCCTGTTGGCCGAGGCGAGGGATTGCATCGGCCATTAGGCGAACATGCGGCGGAGGAAGCGATCGGCCGACGTGAGGGCGACGCCGAAGGTCTTCGTCGTCTCGTCCATCGGGATGATGACGTCCTGCTGTTCGAGTCCTGCCATCATGAAACCGATGGCCTGATCGTGCGGCGGCGGCAGGCCGGCCGAGGAGGATCCGCTGGTTGCGCGCCGCGGGATGGTCGACCGCGGCGGAGGTGAACGCCGCGACGTCCTCGGCGGCGATGAACGAGTGACGGGACTTCCCGCCGCTCACCAGCGGGACGGGACGGCCGTCGCGCACGGCGCCGCCGACGATCATCGGAAACCAGACGTCCATGAAAACGTGCGGGGCGATGATGGTCCACTCCATGCCGCTTTGGCGGAGATGCTCCTCGGCCTTCGCCTTCGCAGCAAAAAGCGGAACGGGGCTGGCGGGATCGACGGCGGCGGCCGAGACGAAGATGAAGCGATGGACGCCGGCTTTGGCGGCGGCGTCGATCAGGTGGATGTTGCCCTGCAGATCGACGGAGTCGATGTTGTCCGCGCCGCCGCGGCTGACGGAGTTCGCGGTCGTCACCACGGTGGTGACGCCGCCGCAGGCGGCTTCGAGAGAAGAGGGATCTTTCATGTCGCCGCCGGCGATCTGCGCGCCGGCACGGGCGAGCTTCGTGCCGTCCGACCCTTCGCGCACCAGCGCGCGAACCTGGCGGCCTTCCGCAAGCAGTCTGCGGGCGATCAAACCTCCGAGATGACCGGTTGCTCCGACGACGAGTATCACGATGGCTCTTCTCCTTTCAGTTCGTCAGACCGTGGCCGATCGGGTAGAGGCCGGGCATGTTGACGGGGAGCCTTCCGCGGTAGGGGATCTCGCCGGTGAGGGCCTTGATGGCCGCCAGCTCCGCCGTGCCGCTGATGTCGTACGTGACCACGTAGGACGGAAGCTCGGGGACGTGCATCAGGACGAACGGGCTGCCGAAGGAATGGAAGACGAACGGCTTTTCCGTGGTCGAGAGATCGCGCAGCAGCGCGATCTGCGTCTCGTTGAGCGCGATCGATCCTTTGTACGACGCCACCCGGACGAAGCCGTTGACGACGACGGCGTCGGCAACCGAGGCGAGCTTGCGCACCAGGTCGTACTCGGCCGGCGTGCTCTGATCGTCGATCTGCACCGTGGTCGCTCGGGGAAAGCGCTTGCGCAGCTCCGCCGTCAGGATGCGGCCCACCGGGCCTTCGCGCCAGCCGCTGCGCGTGTCGAGCAGGTTGATCTGCACCACGTTCAGGTCGGGGGAGGGGCGGAGCGGGAGGATCTTCTTCTCGTCGCGGACGAGCGTGATGGCGTGGTCGGCGATCCGCTGGGCCACGGCGCGGTGCTCCTTCGTGCCTGCGATCTGCATCAGGCGGTTGACGTCGACCAGCCGGTTCCGGTGCAGTCCGAGGGTGCTCTTGGCGCGGAGGACGCGCCGCACCGACTCGTCGAGCCGCGCTTCCGTGATGCGGCCGCTGCGCACTGCCTGCTGCATGGCACGGAATGACGCTTCGAGATCGGGGGCGCCGATGATGATGTCCGCCCCCGCCTCGACGGCCAGGAGCGTGGCCTCGTCGTTCGCGAAGTGCGACGTGACTCCGCGCATCCCCATCGAGTCGGTGAAAAGCACTCCCTCGAATCCGAGATCTTTCCGCAGCAGATCGGTCAGCACCGGCTTCGAGAGCGTGGCCGGCATCCCTTCCTTCGGCTCGAGCTGCGGCAGCCAGATGTGCGCGGTCATGAACGCGCCGGCCCCCGCCTCGACCGCGGCGCGGAACGGCGGCAGCTCGACCGCCTGCAGCCGCTCGCGGCCGACGTCGAGCACCGGCATGGCCAGGTGCGAGTCGACGGCGACGTCCCCGTGTCCGGGGAAGTGTTTCGCCGTGGCGATCTGGCCGTTCTCCTGGATGCCGCGGATGTAGATCGCCACCAGCCGCGACACCGTGGCGGGATCCTCGCCGAACGACCGGATGTTGATGATCGGATTGGCCGGGTTGTTGTTCACGTCGGCCACGGGATAGAAGTTGACGTTGATCCCGGCCGCGCGTCCTTCGCGTGCGGTCACCCGCGCCGCCTCGTACACGAGCTGGTCGTCGCCGGTTGCGGCCATCGACATCGCCAGCGGCATGCGCGTCGCGCCGTACAGCACATAGCCGGCGCCCCCTTCGAGGTTGGCCGAAGTCAGCAGCGGGATCTTCGCCATCTTCTGCAGCTCGTTGAGCGTCAGCGCGACGCTCGACGCCTCGCCGATCCCGCCGTGCAGGCTGCCGACGTGATACTCCGTCACGGCACGCCGCGCGTCGGCCAGATCATCCGAGTCGAGCGCCCGGTAAGCCCCCGGCCCGCTCCGCCCCATCAGCATCTGCCCGATCTTCTCGTCCACGGTCATCGACCGCAGCGTCCGCTCCACCCACCGTTCGTCCGCCCTCACCCCCCCCGCCACCAACAACACGAGGAGAAATGGGGTCAGGCCTTCCCTTTTACCTTTCTCTCCATCGCGTAGAGCCGTGTGATCCCTCTTCCGCTCTACAGGCCGGAGAGAAAGGTAAAAGGGAAGGCCTGACCCCATTCAGTCTCCGAAGGTGATGCCGAGGTCGCGGGCGGTGAGCATGGTGTCGGAGTCGAGGCCGACGGTTTTCATCCGGTGGGTGGCGTCGGCGAGGGGGACGTACTTGACCGTCGGCGGATCGAGGGCGACCATGACGCCGGTCTGCCCCTCGGCCAGCGCGCGGACGGCCGCGGCGCCGAAGCGGAGGGAGAGGAGTCGATCGAACGTCGTCGGCGTGCCGCCGCGGAGCAAGTGGCCGAGGACGACTGTCCGGAGCTCGCGACCGGTGAGCTCCTCGAGCTCTTCCATGACGCGCTGCCCGGCTCCGCCGAGCTGCTCCGCACCGCCGGCTTCGCGCTTCTTCTTCAAAGAGAATGTCCCTCCCTTCGGCCTTGCCCCCTCGGCGACGACGACGATGGCGTGTTTGAGATCGCGGATCTTGTCGGCGACGATCTGGATGTCGTACGGAATCTCCGGGATGAGGATGGCGGCGGCGGTTGCGGAGACGCCGGAGTTGAGTGCGATCCAACCCGCGTACCGCCCCATCACCTCGACGACCATGATCCGGCGGTGCGCATCCGCGGTCGTGTGCAACCGGTCGATGGCCTCGGTCGCGAACGAGACGGCGGTGTCGAAGCCGAACGTGACGACGGTCCCTTCGAGGTCGTTGTCGATCGTCTTCGGAACGCCGACCACGCACAGCCCTTTGCCGGCCAGGACGGCGGCGATGCCGAGGGAACCGTCGCCGCCGATGCAGATGAGCGCGTCGATCTCGTGGCGGCGGAAGGCGGCGATCAGCTCGTCGCTCCGATCGACTTCGACGACGGTGCCATCGGGATTGGTCACCGGGAACTCGAGCGGATTTCCGCGATTCGTCGTACCGAGGATCGTGCCGCCGATGGGAGTGATGCCCTGGACGGCGGCGCGATCGAGCGGGACGAGACCGCCGTCGGGATAGTCATGCGGCATCATCAGACCGTTGTAGCCGTCGCGGATCCCGACGCACTCCCACCCCCGGTTCATGGCCGCGAGAGTCGTGGCCCGGATCACGGCGTTGAGGCCGGGAGCATCGCCCCCTCCGGTGGAGATGGCGATGCGGCGGATAGCGCGCGTCATGCGCTCACCGGTATATCACGCCGTCCCGAATCGTGAGCACGACGCGTCCGCGGTGGTCGATCAGCACCATGTTTGCGCGGTTTCCGGCTTCGATCGGGGTTCCTGCAGGGCGCAGCACGCGGCCGTTTCCCTCGATGATCTCGGCGCCGGTGGGTGGTACGACTCCCGCCGCATGCTCGACGCCGAGGATCGTGTCGCCCTCGATGATGACGATCATGCCGGGGTGGCCGTGCACGACGACGTCGCGGAGGATCAGAGGGCGGGAGGGGGCGTAGCCGGTCGAGCAGGCCAGGGTAAGGAGCAGGAGAATGGTGAGGCGCGGCGGCGAGCCGCCGCACTCCGAAATGTGGATAGGCAGGCACGAAATCGGCTGCGACCGGGAGCGATGAAACGTTCGCTTCTCGTCGCAGCCGTTTTTCTCACCGCCGCATGCGCCTCCACGCCGCCGGGCCACGACCCATTCCGGTGGCTGGAAGGCGTCGATGATCCGCGCGCTCTGGCCTGGGTGGCGGAGCAGAACGAGCGGACCCGGCGTCACTTCACCTCCATGCCGGGATTCGACGCCATGCAGCGCGAAGCGTTCGCGGCGCTCAGCTCGCAGTCGCGCGTTCCGAATCTCGCCTACCACGGACGGTACCTCTACAACCTCTGGAAGGACGACCGGCACCCGCGCGGTCTCTACCGGCGCACGACGCTGGAACAGCTCCGGACGCCGTCGCCGCAGTGGACGACCGTCCTCGACATCGACGAGCTCTCCCGCACCGAAGGGAAGCCGTGGGTCTTCAAATGGCTGGACTGCCTTGGCCCCGAGGAGCGGCGGTGCCTGGTGGGGCTCTCGCCCGGCGGCGGCGATGCGGTCGAGGTGCGCGAGCTCGACACCGAGACGCTGCGCTTCATCGAGAACGGATTCTTCCTGCCGGTGGCGAAGTCGCAGGTGGAATGGATCGACGAGAACACGATCTTCGTCGGCACCGACTTCGGCCACGGCACGACGACCGAATCCGGCTACCCTCGCATCGTGAAGCGGTGGCGGCGCGGCACGCCGCTGACCTCCGCCGAGACGGTGTACGAGGGAAGCGCCTCCTCGGTGGCCTCGTCGGCGCGGCGGATCCGCACCGCGGCTGGGCCGATCGATCTCATCGCGGAAACGCCGACGTTCTGGACGACGAAGTACTTCCTGCTGGAAGGGAGCTCCGTGAGGCCGCTCGCGCTGCCGCAGATGTCGTCGGTGGAGGGGGCGAGCGGGTCGGATCTCGTCGTGGTGCTGCACGAAACGTGGAGAGACTTCCCCGCCGGATCGGTGGTTCTGGTCGACCCGGCCCGGCTCGATGCGGAACTGCTCGTCGGCCCGACCGAGAGCCGCGTGGTGCAGACCGGGAGCGTGGAGGCGACCGACCGCGGCGTGCTGGTGCCGATGCTGGAGAACGTCCGCGGCCGTCTCGTTCGCGTCCGCGCCGGCTCGGCGCCGGAGACGATCACCTTTCCCAACAACGGCGCGCTCTCGGTGATGACGGCGAACGACGAGACGGGTGAAGCGCTGGTCTCGTTCGAGACGTTCCTCTCCCCGCCGGCCCTCTACTACGTGCCTGCGGGAAGCACGACCCCGGAAGTGATTCTCTCGCAGGAGCCGACCTTCGACGCCTCGCGCTTCGAGGTGACGCAGCAGTGGGCGGTCTCGAAAGACGGGACGCGCGTTCCCTACTTCGTGGTCGGACCGCGGGGGATGCGGCGCGACGGGTCGCATCCAACGCACATCTTCTCGTATGGCGGCTTCCGCAACGCGCTGGTCCCGTCCTATTCCGGATCGTACGAAGCGCACTACGGCGCGTACGGGCGGCTCTGGCTCGAGCGCGGCGGGGTCTTCGTGCTGGCCAACATTCGAGGCGGCGGGGAGTTCGGACCGGCCTGGCACACGGCGGCGCTGAAGGAGAACCGGCCGCGGGCGTTCGAAGACTTCGAAGCGGTCGCCGAGGATCTGGTCCGCACCGGCATCACCACGGCTGAACGGCTCGGCATCGAGGGGAGAAGCAACGGAGGACTGCTCACGCTGGCCACGATCGTGCGGCGGCCCGATCTCTATGGTGCGGTGATCAGCGGCGCGCCGCTCGCCGACATGCAGCGCTATCACGAGATGCTCGCCGGCGCGAGCTGGATCGCCGAGTACGGCGATCCGCGCATCGCGAAGGAGTGGGCGTTCCTGAGCCGCTACTCGCCGTATCAGAACCTGCGCGACGGCGTCGATTACCCGCCGCTGCTGGTTTACGCCTCGACGCGCGACGATCGCGTCCATCCCGGGCACGCCCGCAAAGTCGTAGCCCGGCTGCAGTCGCTCGGTGAAGAGGACGTCTGGTACTACGAGAATGTCGAAGGAGGGCACGGCGGCTCGAGCACGAACGAACAGCTCGCTTACCGGATCGCGCTCAGCTTTGCGCACCTCTGGTCGCAGCTGGGGCGATAGCTTTTGGAGTGCGGTGGCTTGCCACCGCTTTGCACGCCGCGGCTTGCCGCGGCGCACGGCGGCAAGCCGCCGCACTCCGAAACCGGCATCGCGCTTCGACCACGCCTCCCCCCTTCGTGCCTGTGATGATCGCCGCCGCCACGATCGGGAAGGAGCCGGCGCGATACGGGTTTTGAGGGGTAGAATCCCCGCTATGAGATACGCCCTCCTGATGCTCCTCGTCGCGACCCCCGCCGTCGCTGCAGATTTCCCTCCCGTCGGGCAGCCGGCCCCGCGATACGACGGAATGGACGCGCAGCGCGGGAAGTGGGTCGTCCTCTACTTCTATCCGAAGGACTTCACCAGCGGCTGCACGCTGCAGGCGCGGAACTTTCAGCGCGATCTGCCGAAGTACGAGGAGCGCAACGCCGTGGTCATTGGCGTGAGCGTCGACTCGGAGGAGTCGCACAAGGATTTCTGCGCGAAGGAAGGCCTCAGCTTCAAGCTGATCTCGGACCGGGACGCGAAACTCTCGAAAGCCTACAACTCGGTCATCGATTACGACGGAAGGAAGCTTTCCGCGCGGAACACGTTCCTCATCGATCCGAACGGCAAGCTGGTGCGCGTGTTCGAGAAAGCGAAGCCGGCGACGAATAGCGAGGAAGTGCTCGCCGCGATCGACGAGCTGCGATAGGTAACCTCGAGCGACGCCTGCTACCATGGACTCCCGGTGGCGGTCCTTCCCGAAAACTCGATGCTCGGCCCCTATCGCATCGCCGGTCTGCTCGGCGAGGGGGGGATGGGAGCGGTTTACCGGGCCAAAGATACGCGGCTCGGCCGGGACGTCGCGGTCAAGGTTCTGACGAACGTCACCGTCAACGACCGCGAAAAGCTTCTCCGCTTCGAACAGGAAGCGCGCGCGGCCGGGATGCTCAACCATCCGAATCTGCTGACGATCTTCGACGTC
>DATLFC010000249.1:0-2436 GCA_035525015.1 Thermoanaerobaculia bacterium
GCTGATGGAGTTGACGACCGATTTTCCCTGGACCCGCTTCAGCCCCTCCTCGATGACCGACCACTTCGAGCTGTCGACCATGATCGGGACGCGGGCGATGTCCGGCTCCGATGCCACGAGGTTGAGAAACTCCGCCATCACTTTCTCGGAGTCGAGCATCCCCTCGTCCATGTTGATGTCGAGGATGTTCGCGCCGCCGTCGATCTGCTGCCGGGCGATGGCCAGCGCGGCCTCGAGATCGCCGGCCTTGACCAGCTGCGCGAATTTTGGCGAGCCGGTGACGTTCGAGCGCTCGCCGATCATGATGAAGTCGGCGCCGCGCGCGGCGCCGTCCCGAGCGGAGCGAGGGATCTCCTCCGATGCGGGAGATCCCTCGCCGTCTTCGCGGCTCGGGATGACACGCGTTCGAACCGTCAGCGGCTCGAAACCACTGAGACGGAGATACGGTTCGACCTGCGGCGGGACGCGCGGCGGAAGATCGCGGACCGCGGCCGCGATCGCCTGGATGTGATCCGGCGTCGTCCCGCAGCAGCCGCCGACGACGTTGAGCCATCCGCTCTCGGCGAAGTCGCGCAGGATCGCCGACATCGAGCCGGGGGTCTGATCGTACCCGCCGAGCTCGTTCGGAAGGCCGGCGTTGGGGTAGCAGGTGAGGAAGACCGGCGCGATCGACGAAAGCTCGTCAATGTACGGCCGCATCTCCTGCGCGCCGAGCGCGCAGTTGATGCCGGCGCTGAGCAGCGGCGCGTGCGAGATCGAGTTCCAGCACGCTTCGACGGTCTGCCCCGACAGCGTCCGCCCGGAGGCGTCGGTGATCGTCATCGATGCCATCACCGGCAGCCGCACGCCGGTCTCGCTGAAGTACTTGTCGATCGCGAAGAGCGAGGCTTTCAGATTCAGGGTGTCGAATGTGGTCTCGGCGAGGAGGATGTCGGCGCCGCCGTCGACCAGCCCGCGGATCTGCTCCGAGTAGGCCGCGACCAGCTCCTCGAACGTCACCGCCCGGAAGGCCGGGTTGTTCACGTCCGGCGAGAGCGAGGCCGTACGGTTGGTCGGACCGATCGCCCCGGCCACGAAGCGCGGCCGGGCGGGAGTGGAGAAGGCATCGGCGGCGCGGCGCGCGATCGTCGTCGCCGCCACGTTCATCTCGTACACGTGCGCCTGGAGGCCGTAGTCGGCCATCGAGATGGCCTGGGCGCTGAATGTGTTCGTCTCGATGATGTCGGCGCCGGCCTCGAGGTACTGCCGGTGAATCTCCTCGATGATGCCGGGCTGCGTCAGGCCCAGGAGATCGCTGTTCCCCTTCAGGTCGCAGCCGTGGCTTGCGAACCGATCGCCGCGATACGACTCTTCTTCAAGACCGTAACGCTGGATCATCGTCCCCATCGCGCCGTCGATGATGAGGATTCGCTGCTGCAGCAGCTCGCGAAGCTCGGCGGTTCGATCGGGTTGTGGCATCTCTTGTCTCCAGAAAAAGAAAAAGCCCCGCAAACGCGAGGCCACGAGCCGATCCGGAATCCTGCCGCGGCTCTTTAGCTTTTTTTAGCCTGGTTGCAAGCGGCCCCGCAAATCAGTCCAGGTCCGGGCAGCGTAAGACAGCACCACCGCGTTGTCAATCGAACGGGGTGAGCCGCGGAATCCAGCGGCGGACGTGCCTGCAATACGACTCGTATTCCTCTCCGAACCTGCGGCGAAGCGCCCGTTCCTCGTACAGCATCACGAACGCGGTCGTTAGAAGCCAGAAGAGCACCACGGCAGCGAACATCTCCCTGCGGATCGAGGGGAGCAGAATGCCCTCGCCGGCCATGAGCAGGCCCATGCCGACGTACATCGGATTGCGGACCCACCGGTAGGGCCCCCGGATGACGAGCCGGCGCGGCGGATCGAAGGGGGCGGGCGTGCCGTGCCCGAGCCAGGCGAACTGGAACATCGACGGAAGCACGAATGCCGCGCCGATCGCCATCAGGAGCAGACCGCCCGGACTCCAGATCGGCCGGAGCAGAGTGCCCTTTCCATCCGCGATCCAGCGAGGCAGGAACCACAACCACAACGATCCGAACGCGGCCCCGAAAACGATCGTCCGCGTCAGGGCGAAGATCTTGTTTCGCACGCCCACATGTTATGTTCGCCGCCGTGGATCCGGACCGCGCGACCGGTCGACCACTCCCGGCGTGGGTGGTCGACGTGCTCTGGATCGCGGTGTCGGCGCTCCTTTTCGCGACGATCGTCTTCCTGGCCTGGGACTCCTCGCTCGATCCGATCACCGACACCGGTCGCGACTTTTACATCCCTGAGCAGATCCGCGATGGCGCGAAGCTCTATCGCGACATCCTCTACTTCTACCCTCCGCTCACGCCGTACCTTCTTGCCGCGATCACCGCCGTCATCGGCAATGACCTGACGTCCTACCAGGTGATCGGGACGGTCATCGCTCTG
>DATLFC010000251.1:0-9865 GCA_035525015.1 Thermoanaerobaculia bacterium
CCGAGCAGTTCGAATGGATCATCGGCGGCGACATCGTCGAGCACCTTGTCGATCCCTGGTCGTTTCTGACGCAACTCCGCCGGATCTCGACTCCCTCCGGTCATCTCCTGCTCAGCCTGCCGAATCTGGCCAGCGCCTCGATCATCGGCGACCTTCTCGCGGGCCGTTTCGACTACGTCTACATGGGCCTGGCCTGCGTCGGCCATCTCCGCTTCTTCACACGGCGCTCGATCGAGGAGATGCTCGCAATCGCCGGCTGGACACCGGTGGAGATCGTGCCGCAGCAGCTCGAGGTGACGCCGCAGGCCGCCACGCTCATGAACCGGCTCGAATCGGGCGGGGTGCCGTACTCACGGGAAGACCTTGCCGCGCCCGGCTACTACGTCATCGCGCGGAACGGCTGATGCGGATCACCTGGCTTTTCGATCCCCTTCCCGGCGCCGAGCTCGAGGATCCGTCTGGGCTCCAGGCCGACGCGCTGGCCGCGCGCGGACACGAGGTGCGGATCATCACCGCGGAGCGTCCCCCGGCGCTTTTCGGCGGCAAGCGGGCCGAATGGGTCGAGCTCGACGACTGGCGCGTCGTGGAACTGGCCGGGGACGACTTTGTCGTGGCGACATCACCTCAAACGTTGCGGCTGGCTCGCGACCTGGCCGGCCGGCGGGCCATTGTGCTCGAGGGCGCGACGATCGTGGCGGAGGAGATCTTTCAGTCGCCCGCGCCGAGGCAGCGCGAACGGCTTCGCGTTCTCCTGGCCGGGCCCTCGCAATCGGAAGCGCGCGGAATCGACGAAGGGTACGGCGCCGTCGCTCACGCGCGCTGGTTTCACCAGAAGCTGGAGCTCGTGCGGGTCTCCCCCTGGGCACCGTCGCGCGAGGAGCCGCTCGACAGCATCGACGAGTTTCACGTCGGCCTCGACGGCGCGGAGCTGACGCGCCTCCTTCACTCGTGTGACGCGGCCATCGTCCCGTCGCGGTCGGACGAGACGGCCGTGTTTCCGGCCGCGGCAGCGCTGGCGGCGGGCCTGCCGTCCGTGGTCACGGACATCCCTCTGCACCGCTTCACCCCCGAGCGTGACTACGCGCACTTCGCGCCGGAGCGCAACGCCGTGGAGCAGGGCGAGAAGCTGATCGAGCTGCTCACCGACGAGGCTCTACGATCGCGGCTCCGGACCCGCGGCGCCGAGATCGCCCGGCGCTGGCATCCCGACACGGCGGGCGAGCGGCTGGAGAAGCTCCTCGAACAGATAGGTTCCTAGTGCCGGATGAGCGAGAGACCTTTCCGGGCGGCATCGTGCACGTTCGCGTTCGAGTCGGACGCGGCCTCGTCGAGTGCGCGCACGACCTCGTCGCGCAGAACGGAGTCGGTCATGTAATGCCGGTTCTTTGGCGTACAGAGAAGCGACAGGTAACGCGCCGAGCTGATGCGGACCCGGTCATCGGCATCGTGCAGCTGCCGGATGGCCAGTCTCGTCTGCGACGGGCTGAAGTGAATCTTCCGCTCCAGAAGTCGAGTCATCGGACACCCCCGATCCAACAACGTAGGCCTTTGGGACGCCGGTGTCCTCACCGGCGCTGATTTCGCATGGCATCGTGCGGTTCCAACACCGGTTCGGTGAGCTTGTGAAAGTTTTCTCTAATGCATAGAATCGCGGCCGCCCGGCAGGCTAACTGATGCCACCACAAAAAGTTGAGTCGCACAACTCCATCATTCCCCGCAAGCGCGGCTTCGCCCCTGGCCAGGAGGCGGACAAGGGCCTGATCACCCTTCCCGGCGAGGCCACCTCCGAGCCGGACGATCTCGCCACCGGAACGTACCTGACCACGCGCCTCGACGCCATGGTGAACTGGGCGCGGGGGAACTCGCTCTGGCCGCTGCCGTTCGGCACGGCCTGCTGCGCGATCGAGTTCATGTCGATGGTCTCGTCGCACTACGACATCGCCCGCTTCGGGGCCGAGGTCGTGCGGTTCTCACCGCGTCAGGCGGACATGATGATCGTGGCGGGGACGGTCGTCGACAAGCTCGCGCCGGTCATGAAAAAGATCTACGACCAGATGGCCGAGCCGAAGTACGTCGTGGCCATGGGCGCCTGCGCCACGTCGGGCGGCTTCTACCGCGCCTATCACGTCGTGCAGGGAATCGACGAAGTCATCCCTGTCGACATGTGGGTGCCCGGCTGCCCGCCGACGCCTGACGGTCTGATGTATGGGATTCTGAAACTGAAAGAGAAGATCGAGCGGGGAGAGATCAAGCGGTGATGACAACAGTCAAGCCATGAGTACGCTCACGAGACACAGTGCGATCCCCTACACCGGCCCGGCGCCGACGAACCGCCTCCCCTTCGTTCCCCCCGAGGCGGAGGCGATGGATCTGCGCGGTGAGCAGATCGCCGCGGCGGTCGGAATGCCGCTCGAGCAGGAGAAGGGGCAGGATCTGCCGACGTTCCTCGTCGAGCGGAAGGACATCATCGCCGTCCTGCGCGCGCTCAAGGAGCAGCAGGAGCTGCGCTTCGAGCTGCCGCTCGACCTGTGGGGCAACGACTACCCGCGGCGCGAGCGCCGCTTCGACGTGATGTACCAGCTCTACTCGATCCAGAACAACGAGCGGGTGCGCATCAAGGTACGCGTCGGCGAGGACGAGAGCATTCCGACCTCGACAGGCCTGTTCCGCGCCTTCGACTGGTTCGAGCGCGAAGTGTTCGACATGTTCGGCGTCCGGTTCGAAGGTCATCCGAACCTGCGCCGCATCCTCACCCACGAGATGTTCCAGGGGCACGCTCTCCGGAAGGACTACGACCCGGCGCAGCGATGGCTCCTGACCGAGAAAGACGTGGCCACGCTGAAGCCGAAGATCGATCCCCGATTCGAAGGGGAGCATCCCGCCTTCGAGCGCATCACGCTCAATCTCGGCCCGTCGCACCCGGCCATGCACGGCACGCTTCGCTGCGCGGTGACGCTCGACGGCGAGACGATCGTCGGCGCCGATCAGGAGATCGGCTACCTCCACCGCTGCTTCGAGAAGATGAGCGAGACGCACACCTACCAGCAGGTCATTCCGTTTACCGACCGGCTGAACTACTGCTCGGCTGTCATCAACAACGTCGGTTACTGCATGGCCGTGGAGAAGCTTCTGGGTGTGCAGGCGCCCTCGCGCGCCGATCACGTCCGGCTGATGCTCTCCGAGTTCTACCGGATCGCCGACCACATCGTCTGCATCGGGACGAATCTCGTCGACGTCGGCGCCCTGACGAACTTCTGGTATCTCTTCCAGCCGCGCGAGGAGATCATCGCCCTGGCGGAGTCGTGCAGTGGAGCGCGGCTCCTCCCCAGCTATCTCAGGATCGGCGGACTGGCCGTCGACGTGCCGTCGGACTTCCTCTCCAATTCGCAGCGGATCGTGAACATGCTGCCGAAGTACATCGACGAGGTCGAAGCGCTGATCATGAAGAACCGGATCTTCCGCGACCGCGTGGAAGGCATCGGCGTGATCACCCGCGAAGCGGCCATCAACTTCGGCTTCACCGGTCCCTGCCTCCGCGCCACCGGCGTTCCCTTCGATGTCCGCAAAGCCAGCCCCTACCTCGGGTACGACACTTACGACTGGGACGTGCCGGTCGCGGAAGGCGGCGATACCTACGCGCGATTCCTGGTGCGGTTCGAGGAGATCCGGCAGTCGCTGCGAATCCTCCAGCAGGCCATCGATCGCGGGCTGCCCGAGGGTCCGGTCATGGTCGACAACCCGTATGTGGCCCTTCCTCCGAAGGAGAAGGTCTACAACGAGATGGAATCGCTCATCTACCACTTCAAGCTCATCATGCACGGCATCCAGCCGCCGGTCGGCGAGAAGTACTTCCAGGTCGAGGGGGGCAACGGCGAAGTCGGCTTCTACGTCGTCTCCGACGGCACGAAGAACCCGTATCGCGTCCGCTGCCGGCCGCCCTGCTTCCCAATCTTCTCGGCGTACGGTCACATGATCATGGGGCAGACGATTCCCGACGCCATTGCAACGCTCGGCTCGCTGAACATCATCGCCGGGGAGCTCGATCACTGATGACCATTACACGCATCGCACCGGGAGTCGTCAAAGTCGAACGCGAGCCGATGACGCTCTCCGAGCGGACCTATCTTCCGCAGGTTCTCAGCGGGATGGCGCGTACGTTCCGGCACCTGGTGCGCAATCTCTTCAACATGAAAGGGCTGCCGACGATCTCTTACCCGGAGGTCAAGCGCGTCTATTCGGAGCGTTTCCGCGGCCGGCACATTCTCACCACGCGCGAGGACGGCACCACCCGCTGCGTGGCCTGCTACATGTGCTCGACGGCCTGCCCGGCCGAGTGCATCACCATCGAGGCCGGCGAGGACGAGCGGACGCGCGAGAAGTTTCCCGTCCGCTACGACATCGATCTCCTCCGCTGCATCTTCTGTGGCTACTGCGTCGATGCCTGTCCCGAAGATGCGATCTACATGACGCGCGACTACGAGATGGCCATCGACACCCGCGCCCGCGCCGTGGTCGGCCTGCGCGATCTCGTGGTCCCCCCCGACTTTCCGAAGGGCCCGATGGGATGGCGTCCGTATTACGGCGACATCGACAAGCACGGCACGGCCGGCGGGACTGGCATCGGCCAGCCGCTCCGCGAGGCGCCGTACGAGGAAGAGAGCTCGATTCCCAATCCGGACGTGTACCGGGGCTCGGAATGACTCAGGGATAGACGTACGGGGCCTGCAGGCCCAGCGGGATTCCCAGCATCCAGTAGCCCACCAGGAAGATCGTCCAGGCCACCAGGAACGTGATCGAGTAGGGCAGCATCGTCGAGACGAGCGTGCCGATCCCCGAGTTGCGCACGTAACGCTGGCAGAAGACGACCACCAGCGGGAAGTACGGCATCAGCGGGGTGACGATGTTCGTGGCGGAATCGCCGACGCGATAAGCGGCCTGCGTCAGTTCCGGTGAGAGCCCGAGCGACATGAGCATCGGGACGAAGATCGGCGCGAGCAGAGCCCACTTCGCCGACGCCGACCCGATCAGCAGGTTGACCATCGCCGTCAGGACGATGATCCCGAGGATCGTCATCTGCGCCGGCAGTCCCATCGCCTGGAGCCACGTGGCCCCTTTCAAGGCGAAGAGAGCGCCGAGGTTGGATTGTCCGAATGCGGCGATGAAGAGCGCCGCGAAGAAGGCCATGACAATGTAGTAGCTCATCGTCCCCATGGCCTTGCTCATCCCCTTGATGATGTCGCGGTGGCTGTTCACGGTGCCGGCGACGTATCCGTACACGACACCCGGGATGAGGAAGAGCAGAAAGATCAGCGGCACGATCGACTGCATCAGCGGCGCGGCGGCCGCGGTCAGTTCGCCGTCAGGCGACCGCAGCGGCGAGTCCGCCGGGGCGGATGCCCACATCAGCAGCGCCAGGCCGATCACGATCGAGACCACCGCGGCGACGAGCCCGCGGCGGTCCTTCGGTCGCAGCTCCTCCATCTTCGGCATCTCCGCCGGGTCGCCGTCGACCGGCACATCGCGCTGCAGACGCGGCTCGATGACACGGTCGGTCAGATACCAGCCCAGAAGAACGATGACCAGCGTCGAGGCGGATGTGAAGAACCAGTTGCAGAGCGGGTTGACGGTCCGGGCCGGATCGAGAATCTGCGCCGCTGCCTGCGTCAGCCCCGAAAGCAGCGGATCGAGGCTCGACGGGATGAAGTTCGCGCTGAATCCGCCCGACACCCCGGCGAACGCCGCGGCGATTCCGGCGATGGGATGCCGTCCCGCGGCGTAGAAGATGATCCCGCCGAGCGGGATGACCAGCACATAGCCCGCATCCGCGGCCGTGTGGCTGACCACGGCGACGAGGATCAGCATCGGCGTCAGCAGCTTCGCCGACGTGACGTTGAGCATCGCCTTCAGCCCCGCATTGATGAAGCCGGTGTGCTCGGCGACGCCGACGCCGAGGAGCGCCACCAGCACGACGCCGAGCGGATGGAAGCCGGTGAACGTCGTGACCATCGTGGCGAGGAACCTGGCGATGGCCTCTCCGCGGAGCAGGTTCTGCACCTCGATCGGCGCTTTGGTGCGCGGGTCGATCTCCGCGAACTGCACCGGCGCGAGGAGCGCCGAGATGATCCAGACCGCGATCAGAAGAATCAGAAAGAGTGCCGCCGGATCGGGCAGCCGGTTTCCGACCCGCTCGATGGTGCCGAGAGCCCGGTCGAGCCACCGCGTCTTCGTCGCGGCCGGTTCGGGCGTTTCTGTCATCGCTCCCTCGCTTCAATCCGTTTCAAAAGCGGGTGGAGTGTAGCAGGCCTGCGGATTGAGAATCCGGATATGATCGCCCACGGACGCCCTCATGAAGCCGCTCGATACCACGCCGGAGCAGGTGCTGCGCGAAGCCATCCAGTCGGAGGTGGAGACGCGCGCGTACTACCAGAAGATGGCCGATCGCGCCGCCTCACCCGCCGTCCGCGCCCGCCTTCTGCAGCTCGCCGACGGGGAGCTGGTCCATCGTGCCCGCATGGAGCGGCGTTACCGCGAAGTCGTCGGCAATGCGCCTCCCGATCCCGATCCGGTCAGGATCGATTTCCCCATCGAGATCGAGAACCTCGACATGCGGCAGGCGCTGAAGCTCGCCCTGGAGCGCGAGCGCGACTCGGAGAGCCAGTACCGTTTCATGGCCGAGCGCGTCCCGAACACCGAGCTGGGCCGCCTCTTCATGGAGCTGGCCGAGATCGAGTGGAAGCACAAGACCGATCTCCAGGCCGAGTACGACACGGTGCTGTCGAAGGATCCGGAGCAGTTCTTGTTTGATCTCTAGCTTTAGCTCTAAGCTCTAAGCTCTAAGCTCTAAGCTGTTAGGGCCTCTTGCCACGTGCTCCCTTAGAGCTTAGAGCTTAGAGCTGAATCACGCCTCTCCGCCACAACGTTGACGCCAAACTCACGTTCGGCAGAACCCCCACCATCCTCTAACGCCCCTTTCACACCGGCGCGACGATTCCGCAGACACCCCCTCCCTACACTGACCCTCGTACAGCCGATGCCCTCCTGGCGGAGATTCCGGCACCGCGTTGTATGAGAGAGAGACGGCAGGCCGGTGGTCGCGCGTGGCGACCATCGGCCTGATCGTTTTTGGGCTGGTTTTTTCTGCAGCTATGCTATAAACGCATTCCCAAATAACCATGGCGCCCCGGTCCTCTCTCTCCCTCGTTCTCCTTCTCCTTTTCGCCCCCGCAACGTACGCCGGCGTCGACGTCTCTGCTCCCCCGGCGGCACTCGCTGTCACGGCAAAGGCTGGGGCCATCGCGTCGAACGGCAACGGCTTTCTCGCGGTCTTCACGCGCGATTACACGACCTGGTCGTCGGGGCTCGTCGCGCTCGATCGCAATGGCGAACGGGTGAACGAGATCGCCAACTTCGCGTCGCACGGGACGGCATTCGTGGCACCGCTCGGTGACCACTATCTGTTGTCGTCCGCGTCGGCGAACGACTCGGGACATCTGGCGATCGTCAGCCCATCGGCAGAGATCGTGGGCGATTGGAAGGTAGAAGGCCTTCCTCCCGCTCCGTATGGCGAGCCGTACGAGATTTACACGACACGCTCCGGCAATCTCGTGCTGCTGGTGAATCGACCAGGCAACACAGGCTATCTCGTTTCGGGCAGCGGTGAGCTGCTCCGCACCCTCGGCCTGCAGCCAACTACGGCGATCGCCGCCGATACCGACCGCTTCCACCTGATTCACGTGAACCACCTTCAGAACGGTGACCTCGTCGTCGAGGCGGTGGACGCGAGCGGCCCGTCGGGCGCGCCTCTCATCCTTGAAAGGAGAGCGGCCGGCCGGCGACCAGTAGCAGCGGTCATGGGCGACCGCCTCGTGATCGCGTGGGAGCGCAGGCTCTATGTGAACCAGCCGGCGCACGGCGACCAATCGCTCGAGGTCTTCACCTCCGTCGTTTCACCGGCCGGAGTGGTCGAGGAGGAGCGGCGGCTGACCGTGATCGAGCCCGGATTTCCCACTCTCGTCTCCCTGACGACGACCGGCGGCGAGGCGATCCTCGTGACATCGCGCGGCACTCAGGTCTTCGCGGTTCCCATCGATCGCGACGGAAGGACGCTCTCCGCGCCGGTCCAGGTTTCGGGCATCACGTCCGCCGCCGCCGCCGCGAGCAATGGCGAGCGTGTGGTCGTTCATGGGACCGATGTGCAGGCGGTCGGATCGAAGTCGATGGCGGTCTCGTTCGCCGCGACCGATCCCTCCCTTCAGCGGGCAGTGCCGACTTCGATCACACGTGCGGCGCAGCTTTCGCCGCAGGTCGCCGGAGATGGAGTGGAGTCGCTGGTCGTATGGCGCGAGGCGACGGCTGCGGGCGATGCACTGAAGGCGCGGAGAGTGTCACCGGTACATGGTCCGCTCGGTGAGACGATCACCATCGCGCGAACGGACGGAAAATTCGGCGAGCATCATGCCGTTGCGGCCGGCGGAGGAATGTACCTGGTCGTGTGGCATCTCTGGCAGCAGATCTATGCGGCCAGAGTGACGACCGGTGGTCTCCTCCTCGATGCCGAGCCGTTCCTGGTCGCGGATGTCGCCGATTTCCCCCGGTACTTGCCGGTCCTGCCGCGGGCCGCGTCCGATGGATCGAGATTTCTCGTCACGTGGGGCTCGAGAGATGGCGCCATCGTGAGCACGTCCGGAGACGTCCAGGCCGTGGCCGATCTCGTCGAACGTCAACTCGGTCTGTCGATCCCTTTCAGGATCATCGATCTGGGCTGGGATGGAACGTCGTACGTCGTTCTGTTTGCGCAGACCTGGGCCATCCTCCCTGATCGGACACCCTCGTCGGTCCTGGCCAAGCGTGTCTCTGCACAAGGCCGCGCGATACCGCAGACAACTGTCCACATCGCCGACGTGGTGAGTTTGGCGGCCGCCTGTCTTGCGTCCGGCCCCGCGGGTTCACTGGTGACATTCGCCGACAGGGGCATTCATCTCGATGCCGAGTCGCTCGCCCCCGGCCCATCGTTTCCGATCGTGCAATCGTTCGACACGATCCCGAAAGCGCAGTTTGACGGTAGAGACTTTGTCTTCGCGGTCTGCAAATCGCCGCCGAAATATGTCGTCAATCGCGTCACAGCCGGTTCCACCAGCGTCCGCCGCTTCATTATCCCTGCCGATGCGGATCTGGCCGTCGGTGCGCCAATCCAGGTTGCCGTGACTGTGGACGGGACCGCCGCCGTCATCACACAGGAACTACATGCGGACGGGCGCGAGATCCCCGTCGAACGCATCGTGATGTACTTGCACGAGGAGATGTTCCGCGACGTGCGCCGTCGCTCGGCCGGCCGCTGAGAGAGACCGCCTACAGCACGATGGTGTAGCCGAGGGTTTTCAGGTCCGCCATCCGGTCGAGATAGACGTGGCCGTCGGTGTGATCGATCTCGTGCTGGAAGATCCGCGCCGTGAAATCTTCCATCTCGAGGTCGATCGGCTCGCCGTCGTGATCGATGCCGCGGACGCGGATCTTCTCGTACCGGGCCACTTCACCGCCGAGAAAGGGGACGCTCAGGCATCCCTCCCACTCGGTGATCGTCTCGGTCCCGACCGGTTCGTAGACGGCGTTGAACACCGCCCCGACGCCGACCTGTCTGACGTTGCGCTTCTTCGCCACCCTCTCCTGCACCTCGAAGACGAAGATCCGCAGCGGGAGGTGCACCTGCGGGCCGGCCAGGCCGACGCCTTCATAGGCGTGCATCGTCTCGATCATGTCGTCGATCAGGGGACGGAACTTCCCTCCCTTGATGTCCTTGACTTCGACGTCGGCTGCTTTCTGTCGCAGAACGGGATGCCCGAGGCGGGCCACTTTCAGAATCGACATG
>DATLFC010000105.1:0-18722 GCA_035525015.1 Thermoanaerobaculia bacterium
CGCGAGACGCTGATCCCGACGAAACGCCCCGGGATGGCCCTCTGGCGCGAACACCTTTTCTCCTGGATGATGCGGAACTCGAGCAGCGCCTCCAGCTTCTTCTCGCTGCCGGCCAACCAGGTCATCGAGCTCGGCGCCCAGGTGGAGATCTAGGAGTGCGGTGGCTTGCCACCGCCCGCTAGCCGCGGCAAGCCGCGGCGCCCCAAAGCGGCGGCAAGCCGCCGCACTCCTAAAAGAGCCGCACGCCTGAATTCTGTGCCGTGGCGAGCATGTCGAGGAAGCGGGCGCGCGTGATCTGCCGCGCGCCGAGGGCGGCCATGTGCGGGGTCATGACCTGGCAGTCGAGCCATGCGGAGCCGCGGGTGCGAAGGTGCTCGATCAGGTGCAGCAGAGCGAGCTTCGAGGCGTTCGGGCGGTGGTAGAACATGCTCTCTCCGGTGAAGAGGCCGCCGGAATCGACACCGTACACACCGGCCACGAGCTCGCCGTCCTCCCACGCCTCGACGCTGTGCGCATCGCCGGCACGATGCAGATCCCTGTACGCGGCCACGATTCGGGGCTCGATCCATGTCCCCTCCTGTTCCGGACGGAGAGCCGCGGCGCAGGCGCTGATGACGTGATCGAACGCACGATCGATCGTGAACTCGAGCGTCGATTGGCGGGCCGCTCTGCGCAGGCTGCCGCTGACGTGCAGCTCGTCGAAGATCAGCACCGCCCGCCGGCGGGGGGAGAACCACGGCATCGGCAGCTCTTCGTGTGGCCAGGGAAAGATCCCGTGCCGGTAGGCGTCGCGCAGCGTGTCCACGCGCAGGTCGTTCCCGAAGGCAACGATGTCACCGCGCGCGGAGCGAGGGTCGGGGAAGCGGGACACTGTCATCCTGAGCGCCGAAGAGCGCGAAGGATCCCCTCCAGCCACGGGAGGTCCTTCGCCGTCTTCGCGGCTCAGGATGACACAGAGAGCTCGTCGTCATCCGCGTCGACGACCACCGTTCCCCCTCCCGCCAGGTCGCCGAACAACACCCGGTCGACGAGCGGTTCCTTGATTTTCGACTGGATGAGGCGGGCCATGGGGCGTGCGCCGTACGCGACGTCGTAGCCGTGACGGGCGAGCCATGCCCTTCCCGCGGGGCGGAGCTCGAGAGTGACGTTCTTCTGCACGAGCTGCGCGCGCAGCTCGCCGATGAACTTGTCGACGACCTGCTCGATCGTCTCGAGCCCGAGCGAGTCGAACGCGATCCAGGCATCGAGGCGGTTGCGGAACTCGGGTGCGAACGTCCGCTCGATCACGCCGCGTCCCTTGCCGCTGGCCGGATTGTTGCGGAAGCCCATACTCCCGCCGCTCATCTCGCGCGCGCCGGCATTCGTGGTCATGATCAGGATGACGTTCCGGAAGTCGGCCTTCTTGCCGTTGTTGTCCGTCAGCGTGGCGTGGTCCATCACCTGCAGCAGGATCGAGAAAAGGTTCGGATGAGCCTTCTCGATCTCGTCGAGAACGAGCACGGCGTAGGGCGTACGGAGCACGGCGTCCGTGAGGAGCCCGCCCTGATCGAAGCCGACGTAGCCCGGCGGCGCGCCGATGAGGCGGGAGACGGTATGGGGCTCCATGTACTCGCTCATGTCGAATCGGATGAACTCCACGCCGAGGGCCACGGCGAGCTGCTTGGCGAGCTCGGTCTTGCCGACGCCGGTCGGCCCGGAGAAGAGGAACGATCCGATCGGCTTCTCGGGCTGGCCGAGGCCGGAGCGCGAGATCTTGATGGCGCTGACCAGCTGGTGGATGGCGTGATCCTGGCCGAAGATGACCTTCTTCAGCTCTGCATCGAGATCCTGCAGGCGCTGTTTCTCGTTGACGGCCACGGTGCGCGGCGGGATCTTGGCCATACGGGCCACGACCTGCTCCACCTCGTGCTCACCGATGGTCTTCGGGTCGCCAGTGTCCTCACCCGCGCTCAGCATCCTCACACGCGCTCCCGCCTCGTCGAGAACGTCGATGGCCTTGTCGGGGAGGTGTTTGTCATGGATGTATTTCGCCGACAGCTCGGCCGCAAGGCGCAGCGCCTCATCGGTGAAGACAACACCGTGATGCTTCTCGTAGTAGCTCTTCAGGCCGCGGAGGATCTCGACGGTGTCGTCGACGCTCGGCTCGCCGATCTCGATCTTCTGGAAACGGCGGGCCAGCGCCCGGTCGCGCTCGAACGCGGCCTTGTACTCGGCGTAGGTCGTCGAGCCGATGCAGCGGAGCTTTCCCGATGCGATGGCCGGCTTCAGAATGTTCGAGGCATCCATCGTTCCGCCGCTGACGGCCCCCGCGCCGACGATGGTGTGGATCTCGTCGATGAAGAGGATGGCGTCCTTCTTCTCCATCAGCTCCGACATGACCGCTTTCAGCCGCTGCTCGAACTCGCCGCGATACTTCGTCCCGGCGAGCAGTGCGCCCATGTCCAGCGACCAGACTTCCGCATCTTTCAGAACCCTGGGGACCGTCTTCTCGTGAATCATCAGGGCCAACCCCTCGGCGATGGCCGTCTTCCCGACCCCCGGCTCGCCCACGAAAAGCGGATTGTTCTTCCGACGGCGACAGAGGATCTGGATGGTCCGCTCCAGCTCGGCGTTCCGGCCGATCAGCGGATCGATCTCCCCCTTCTTCGCCCGCTCGAGAAGATTGACGGCGAACGACTTGAGCGGATCGCCGCGCCCGCCGCCTTCCTCTTCCGGCGCGACGAAGGCCGGCTCACGCCCCGGTCCGGGCGTGTTCCTGGCAATGCCGTGGGAGAGATAGCTGAGGACATCGAGTTTGTTGACCCCCTGGCTTCGCAGCAGGTAGACGGCCTGCGACCGCTCCGCCTGGTAGAGCGCGGCGAGCATCTGGCCGGTGTCGACTTCCTTCCTCCCCGAGCTCTCCGCGTGGAGCTGTGCATACTGGACGACGCGCTGGAGCATCGTCGTCAGGACCGGCTGCACGGTGACCTCTTCGGGCGCTTCCTCGTACGTCTTCGTCATGAAGTCGTCGAGCTGCTTCTTGAGAACGTCGATGTCGCCCCCGCAGGAGCGGATGACCGCCGCGGCGTCGCGGTCGTGGAGGAGCGCGAACAGGAGGTGCTCGAGCGTCACGTACTCGTGCCTCCGGCGCACGGCCTCGTTCACCGCGAATTCGAACGACTCCTGCAGTCTTTTTGCGATCAAGCTCTCTCCATCGTACAGAGCAGGGGAAACTCCTGCTCCCGGGCCAGTTCGGTGGTCCTGGATACCTTCATCTCCGCGATCTCATACGTGTAAACCCCCGCCACCCCGATTCCCTTCACGTGCACGTTCAACATCACCTGAAGGGCCTGCTGCTCCGGCATGTTGAACACCGACTGCAGGATCCATACGACGAAATCCATGGTGGTGAAGTCGTCGTTGTGCAGCAGCACTTTGAACAGCGGCGGCTCTTCGACCTTCTCGGCCGTCTCGGCAACCGCCGATTCCTCGTAGCGCGAGTCAGGCGAAGGCATCGTCAGGAAAACCCGAAAGGAGGCGCTTGTCATCCCGGGCGTGAGCGAGAGCGGCCCCCACTCGGCCCGGATTCCTCGCCGAAGCTCGGAATGACACCTGGCTCGACCTCCCGCGGCTCGGCTCCCCGCCGGAAGACTCGGGCAGGCCGGGAGCCGGCCAGGCTCACCGTCCCCCCCTCCACGCGGATGGCCGACCCTTCCCGGATCGCGACCACGGGCGTGTCGTTCTCCTCGAGGAACTCGACGATCCGCTGCTCCCGCGTCTCGCCCATGTGGGTCGAACCGGGGTCGGCGTCGAGGTAGTGCGGGTTGATCTGGAACGGCACGAACCCGAAGGCATCGAACGTCGGCGGGTAGACGATGGGCATGTCGTTCGTCGTTTTGATCGTCGGGCCGGCCACGTTCGATCCCGCGCTCGATCCCATGTAGGCTATCCCGCCGCGCACCGCGGCCCGGACGGCGTCGAAGACCTTCGTCTCGTAGAGCGTCTTCAACAGCCGGAAGGTGTTGCCGCCGCCGACGAACACGGCCTCGGCTCCTTCGATGTCGCTCGGCCCCCGCACCTGCTCGACGTCGAATCCCATCAGGCCGAGCCGCTCCCGCACTTTCGCCGCGTAGCCGTCGTGGTCGTGAAGGGCGAACGGCACGAAGGCGACCCGCTTTCGCTCGCCGAGAAAGGAGCGGATCTCCGGCTCGGGATGATCGAGATAGCCGTAGCCGTGGACGGTGGAGCTGGAGATGAGGAGAAGGCGCATCATTCGGATCCGATCACCCATTTCTCGAACGTATCGTCCGGCAATTCTCTGATGAAACGCGACGGTTCCATCAGGATGTCCATCCCACCGCGGTCGCGCGCCATGACCGGGTAGACGAGATAGAGCTCCTGCTTCGCCCGCGTCACCGCCACGTAGAACAGCCGCCGCTCCTCCTCTTCCCCCGGAATGACGATTTCCCCTGGAGCGCCGCTGTCCCCACCGGGGCCTTCGTCGGGGGGCGCCCCCCCATCTTCCAGCAGCGGCACTTCGAAGGCCGGATGCAGCTGCTTCGGTTCGAAGCGAATGATCCCTCCCGGCACCCGCAAAGCGCGTGCGGAGGGAAAACGTCCGTCGGCGAGCCCGATGACGAAGACGACGCGCCACTCCAGCCCCTTGGCCTGATGCACGGACGAGAGAACGATCTTCTCGTCTTCGGGACCGACCACCGCCACGTCTTCGCCGGCGATCGGATTCGCGAGCGCGACCTCGTTGAGGAAGGTATCGACGTCTTCATACCGCAGCGCGTACTGCGAGAGCTGCTCGAGATCATCGAGCCGCGCCTGCGCGTTGGCGAATTTCGCCCGCGCGTAATCGGCGTAGCCTCGCTCGACCACCAGCCCGATCGATTCGGCCGGGTTCTGCAGCATCGATTGGCTCGAGATCACACCCAGGACATTCTCGAGGTTCTTGACGCTCTGCGCGATGCCGCGCCCGGGCGGTGGAGGAGCCGTGAGAAACCGCTCCAGCGGATTCGCTCCCTTCGAGATCTGCGACCACACCTCGGCCGCTGTCTTCTCGCCGATCTTCGGATAGAGCTTGAGAACCCGTTTCCAGGCCAGCTCATCGCGCGAGTTCGTCACGATCTTCAGATACGAGAGGACGTCCTTGATGTGGGCCTGCTCGAAGAAGCGGACGCCGGAGCGGATCTCGTAGGGAATCATCCGCCGCGTCAGCTCCATCTGCAGCTCGAGGGACTGGTAATGCGAGCGGTAGAGCACCGCGATGTCGCCGAGGCTCTCTCCTTCATCGCGCAGCTCGAGAATCCGCTGCGCCACGAACGTGGCTTGCTCGAACACGTCGTCGACGCCGACCACCGCCGGATCGGGACCGTCGCCGCGCACCGCGCGCAGCTCCTTCCGGAACTGGAAGCGATTGTGCGCGATGGAGTGGTTCGCCAGCCGCAGGATCTGTCGCGTGGAGCGGTAGTTGACCTCGAGCTTGTAGATCTGCGCGTCGTCGAAGCGGAGAGGGAAGGTGAGGATGTTCTCGAACGACGCTCCGCGGAACGAGTAGATCGACTGCGCGTCGTCGCCGACGACCATCACGTTGCGCCGCACCGCGGCCATCCCGTCGACGATCTCCGCCTGCAGGCGGTTCGTGTCCTGGTACTCGTCGACCAGAATGTAGCGGAACCTCCGCTTCAGCGGCTCGGAGATCTCCGGGTGGTCTTCGAGCAGCAGCTTCCAGTTCACGAGGAGATCATCGAAGTCCATCGCATTCGCTTCGCGCTTGCGATCCTTGTAGCGTCGGAAGACGTTGACGATCTCCTCCCTGTAGATTGCGAAATGGGGGAAATTCTCCTCCAGGTGCAGCTCCAGCGGCGTCCGCGTGTTGATGACGAACGAGTCGATGTCGAGGAGGACATCGCCCTTCGGGAAGCGCTTTTCGAGCGTGTTGATGCCGAGCGAGGAGATGGCGCTCTCCATCATCTCCTTCGCGTCCTCGGCGTCGAGGATCGTGAAGTTCGAGCGATACCCGAGCGGCTCGGCGTGGCGGCGGAGAAGGCGATTGCCCATCGAATGGAACGTCCCGCCCCAGATCCGGCGCGTATCGATCGTGACGAGCTGCTCGACGCGGCTGAGCATCTCCCGCGCCGCCTTGTTCGTGAACGTCAGCAGCAGAATGTCGCCGGGGTCGATCCCGTCCTCGATCAGGCGCGAGACGCGGTAGGTGAGGGCGCGCGTCTTGCCGCTCCCGGCGCCGGCGATGACCAGCAGCGGCCCCTCGCCCGCGTAGACGACTTCCAGCTGCTCGGAGTTCAACTCCTCCTCGTACCGGACCCGGTACTGTTTCTCCCTCCTGGCTGGGCTCTTGAGGGTATACCGCCGGACTTTCGTCATCGAGAGGAAGATTATCGTAGAGTTCGACATCATGAGATTTACTGCCTCCCTCGCGTCCGCCGCTCTTCTCCTCTCCACGATGTGCGCAACGCGGCCCGCACCGACCGCGGAAGAGACCGCCGCCACCTACACCGCACAGCCCGGCGACCTCCCGGTCGGGGTCATTCCCGAGGCGACGGCCCTGGACGAGAGGCGGAACCGGCGGCTCGATCTCACCATCGAGTATCCGATCAGCGAAGGCACATTCCCGCTGATCATCTTTTCCACCGGGTTCGGGACGCCGAGCCGCACCTACGTCAGCCTTTCCTCGTACTGGGCGAGCCACGGCTACGTGGTGATGAAGGTCGGGCATCCCGGAACGGACCCCGAGAATGCCAGCGTCGTCGAAGCGTGGCGGGATCAGACGCCCGAGCAGTGGCGGAACCGGACCGTCGACATCAAGTTCCTCATCGACGGCCTTCCCACTCTGCAGGAGCGTTACCCCGAGCTGCAAGGGAAGATCGACCCGAACCGCATCGGCGTCGGCGGTCACTCCTACGGCGCATTCGTGGCCGTGCTGCTGGCCGGAGCGCGAACCTTCACCGACGGAATGGCCACCAGCTATGCCGATCCGCGTGTGAAGGCCGTGGTGGCCATGTCCCCGCACGGTCCCGGCGAGTCGCGCGGACTGGCCACCGAGTCGTGGAGAGACGTGCGCATCCCGGTCATGTACATCAGCGGTTCCTCCGACGTCGGGGTGACCGAGGCGGAGAACCAGGAATGGCGGAAGCAGGCCTACGAGCTGAGTCCGGCCGGAGGCAAATGGTGGGTGTCGATCGCCGGGGCCGGGCATCTCGCCTTCACCGGGCGAACGAGGGCGCCGGTGGCGATGCGCGACCCCGACACGCTTCGAGTCCCGGTCGATGACCGTGATCCGCGACGGACGCCGACGACGATCACCGATCCAGGGTCGACGAGCATGCCGCGACGCGTCGATACCGGGTTCTACGGTGAGCAGCGCCTGGTGAGCGTGGTGCGGACCGTATCGCTCGCTTTCTGGGATGCGTACCTGGAAAACGAGGATGCGGGACGCGACTATCTGGCGAAGCTCAGCGGTCGCGCGGATCTCAATGTGGAGTCGAAGTGACGAGTGAGCGGCGTCACAGTCCGGTCGGTGGGCGGCACACATCATGAAGCGGCCCGTGGAGGTCCTTGCATGATTTACCGGAACGCCAGGCACTCGGACGAAGGACAATGGTCGCTGGAGCACAACCCTGAAGCGGGTGTGATCGCCCGCGACTTTTTATCGGGCGAGCTGGACCTTCTCAAATTCGTATCGCCGGCCAGCGCTCCGGCGAGGGATCTCGGCGCGTTTCTCGATTCCGCCAGGGACCTGCCGCTGTCCGTCTATCATTCCGCGGCCGGCGAACTGCTCATCACCATCGATCCCTGGTCGGAGACATTGCTCCTGACCGGTCGCACGGCGGATGTACTCAGCGCCTACATCAACAACCGCATCGTGCGGATGGAGGATCGCTTCGACATGACGGTTCGTCAGGCCGTCCGCGCGTCCTGATGGACCTGGCCCGCGCGCACGCGCTGGTCACGGGCGGCAGCTCCGGCATCGGCCTCGAGACCGCCAGGCAGCTCCGCGCACGCGGGGCGAAGGTCGCCATCTGCGGGCGCGACGCGGAGCGGCTCCGCCGAGCCGCGGACGAGATCGGCGCGACGGCCGTTGAGGCGGACGTCAGCGTGGAGCGCGACGTCGTCCGGATGGTGAAGACCGTTGTCGACTCGCTCGGCGGATACGACGTCCTGGTGAACAACGCCGGCTTCGGACACTTCGCGCCGCTGATCGAGACCGATTTGCAGGAGATGGAGCACCTCTTCGGGACGAACGTGTTCGGCGCGATGGTCGTGGCGCGGGAGTCCGTGAAACATTTCATTGCACAGTCGCGCGGCAATATCGTCAACGTCTCCTCGAGCGCGGGGCGGCGCGGGTTTGCCGGCGGCACCGCCTATGCGGCGAGCAAGTTCGCTCTATCGGGGATGACCGAGTGCTGGCGTGCAGAGCTGCGGAAACACAACATCCGCGTGATGCAGATCAATCCGAGCGAGGTGCAGACGGCGTTCTTCGGAGGCTCCCGCCCGGCCAGCGATCGCAAGCTCCGCTCGCTGGAGATCGCCCAGGCCATCGTCTCGATGCTCGAGCTCGACGACCGGGGGTTCGTCACCGAGATGAGTGTCTGGGCCACCAACCCCGACTGAGCTCGGCTGCGGTACACTCAACGCGATCCCCATGTCAGACGAGAAGTACGACCTGACTTCGCTCGAGGCGACGTGGCGTTCCGAGCCGGAGTCCAACGAGGCACTCCAGCGGAAGCTCGGAGAACAGCGGCTGCTCGTCGAGCAGCTCGGCTTCCTCGGCAGCGCGGTCCGCGTGGCAGGCCAGGGGATCGCCATCCTCACGCCCGCGGTGGAGACCATCGGTCCGCGCATCGCCTTCGTCAATGAGGGTTTCTGCGCCATGTACGGCGCGCGGCGCGAAGAAGCGATCGGACAGACTCCGGCGATCTTCGGCATCGTCGAACGGCAACAGGCCATCGTGAAGGATCTGCTCGATCACGTCTTCGACAACCTCCCCTTCGAGGCAGAGGTGACGGCGCGCCGCAAGGATGGGAGCGAGTTCGAGCTCGACCTCCAGCTGATCCCGGTCGAGGACGGCGGCGAGCTGACCCACTGGGTGGCTTTTCTTCGTGACGTGACCGAGGAAAAGAGTCAGGTGCAGCTGCTGCGGCACCAGGCGATGCACGACGGGCTGACGTCCCTGCCGAACCGCGTGCTGCTGCTGGAGCGTTTCGAGAAGGCGATCGACAGGGCGCGGCAGACGTCGACGACCGTGGCGCTGCTGCTCATGGACCTCGACCGGTTCAAGGAAGTGAACGACACGTTCGGCCACCACTTCGGAGACATGCTGCTCAAGCAGGTGGCCTTCCGGCTGCAGAACCAGCTTCATGTGGCCGACACCGTGGCCCGGCTCGGCGGCGACGAGTTCGCGGTCGTGGTCGCCGACGCGACCGATTCGAATGCCGTGGTCACCACCGCGCGCCGGATTCTCAACAGCCTCGAGCAGCCGTTCGTGATCGAGGGCCAGGTGCTCGAGGTGGGCGCCAGCATCGGCATCGCCCTCTATCCGGTGCACGGCACCGACGCCCGCACGCTCCTGCGCCGCGCCGACGTGGCGATGTATGCCGCCAAGGAGGCGCAGACCGGCTATGCGTTTCACCGTGAGGGCCACGAACAGCGGAAACCCGATGACCTGTCACTGGTCGTGGAGATGCGGAACGGCCTCGAGCGCGACGAATTCGAGCTCTACTACCAGCCGAAGCTCCACCTCCGCAGCGGCCTGGTCACGCGCGCCGAAGTGCTCGTCCGCTGGAATCATCCCCAGCGCGGCCTGCTCGCTCCCGGCGCGTTCATCCCGATCGCGGAGCGGACGGGGCTGATCAAGCCTCTCACCGACTGGATCTTCGACCGCGCCATCCAGCAGTGCCGCACGTGGCAGGACGAGGGAGCGCCCGTCCATCTGGCCATCAACATCTCGGCCAAGAGCCTGCAGGAGCAAACCCTGCCGTCGAAAGTGAACTCGCTCCTGACGAAGTGGGGAGTCGACCCCCGTTTTCTGAAGATCGAGATCACCGAGAGCAGCATCATGGCGGACCCGGCGCACGCCCTGGCCATCATGTCGCTGCTGCAGTCGCTGGGCGTCCGTCTGTCGATCGACGATTTCGGGACCGGTTATTCGTCGCTGACGCACCTCCGGGAGCTGCCGATCGACGAGATCAAGATCGACAAGTCGTTCGTGTTCGGCATGACCGCCAGCGAGGCCGACGCCGCCATCGTCCGCACCGTCATCGACCTCGGCCACAACCTCGGCAAGCAGGTCTGCGCGGAAGGCGTCGAGGACGAGGAGACGTGGCGCGCCCTCGGCGCGATGGGGTGCGATCTCGCCCAGGGCTACTGGATCAGCAGACCCGTTCCGGCCGCGAAGCTCATCGAGTGGCTCGTCGAGTCGTCGTGGGGGATGGCAATCGCTACGCGCTCATCCCAATGAGTTGCCCGCTGACCGTCGCGGCCTGTTCGGAGAGCAGAAGGACGATCATCTCGGCGACGTTCGTCCGTTTCACCAGCCGCTCGGATGGATTCTCCTTCCGGTTGACATCCGTATCGAGCATCGTCGGCAGAAGAGCGTTCACGGTGATCGCGCGGCTCTTCAGATCTTTCGCCAGCGTCTCGACGTAGGAGTTGAGCGCCGCCTTCGACGCGCTGTAGGCGGCCAGGCCGGCCGGCCTCGTCAGCGACGCAGCCGAGCTGATGGCGATGATGCGCCCCCCGTCCTCGAGGTGCGGCAGGACTGCCTCCGCCGCCCGCGCCGCCGCGAGGAGGTTGTCTTCGATCATCCGCTCGAAACGTTCCACGCTGTTGCCGGCCTGGAACGACCCGGCCAGATGCACGAGGGCGTAGAGCGGGGCGAACTCTGCCGCCGCGGCGAGGTCCGGTATCGCGACGACGTCGTTCTCCTCCAGCTTGCGGCGCGACGCATCCGAGCGGTATGCGGCGATGCAGCGGAATTCACGAGTGAGGCGCGGCAACACGACGGCGCCGAGCTCCCCGCTGCCGCCGGTGACGACGATCGTCTTCAGCGCTTCACTCCGGGTTCACTTCCACCTGCTGCGATTCGCGCAGCTTGCGCTCGATGCGTCGCAGCTCCGAGCTCATGGTGCGCTGATCGCGCCACGTGCGCGGGGGGCTGGCGATCTCCGTACCCGTCAGGACGAAAGGATCCGGCCAGCGCTGATGATGGTCCCACGGCATCGAGCCGTGGAGCGGCAGAAAGAAGGGGAGATAGCCGACGCGCCAGCGGGTACCCACCGCGCTGAGCTCGGCCATGCCGAAGCGGTGCTGAAACCGGGGCTCGGTTTCCGGCGGCTCCGGCGCGTCGGCGAACAGCCGCAGCAGTGTGTCGCGGGAGTAGTCAGGCCGCTCTTCGCGAAACTGCTGCTGCTGTGCCGTGGCGGTGACGGCCAGGAGGAATGCGAGGGTGAAGAAAATCAGTGAGCGCATCCGTTCGATCTCCAAAGCTTACGACGAATTCTCATGCAAATTCGTTACAAGTCTCATCGCACGAACCGTATCTGTCCGATCAGGCTCTCCAGGTGCTCCTCCCCATGGGCCGACCAGACGTTGTAGAGGCACTCCTGCCCGGCGATCCCATCCACCGGCGAAGTTCGCGCGGCGCGGTGTGGCGCCGGCGGGAGCGTTGGCGAGCGCGACTGCTGCCGCTGCTGTGGGCGACCGGCACGGCGGAGAGTCATGCCATCCGGCTCATGCAATCTCGTTGACAGGTCGTTATCGCAGGTGGCGGCCGAGGAAGTCCCACATTTCGCGGCGGGACTCGCGGGCCAGCCGCGTGTCGATGCGGTTGAACTGATGCGCGCCGGGAGCGTTCTCGTAGATCTTGTACTCGAACTTCTTCCCGGCCGCCTTCAACGCGTTGATGAGATGCTCGACTTCGATCACCCGGACGTCGTCGTCGTTCGTCGTGGTGTGGATGAGCAGCGGCGTCTGCAGCTTCGCGGCATGGAAGACGGGGGAGCGGCGGCGGTACTCGTCGAGATTCTCCTGAGCCGTGCCGCCGACGAACTCCGCGAAGATCTCCCGGTAGCCCTGCGACATGTATCCCATCCGCTGCACGAGATCGCTGACCGGCACGCCGGCGTAGGCCACCCGGTAGTCGTTCGGCCACAGGAAGACGTTCATGAGCGTCTGAAAGCCGCCGTGGCTCCAGCCGAAGATGCCGACGCGGTTCGCATCGACGAACGGCAGCATCTCCACCGCCCAGTTCCGCGCATCGTGCACGTCGTCGACCTCGGCACCGCCGTAATCGATCTGGTTATACAGGTCGCGGCCATGGCCGATGCTGCCGCGGTACTCCGGAGAGACGATCACGTACCCCCGCTCCAGCCCCTCCCGGAAGATGTGCGCATACGTCGAGGTGAGCCGCCCGTGCACGCCGCCGTGCGCGAAGACCAGCATCGGCGCCTTCCCCTTCAGGTTCTTCGGCGCGAAGACGTAGACGGGAAGCACCAGAGGATTGCCGGCCGCGGCCGCCGTCGTGCTTTTCTCGCGGCGCGGCTTGCTCGACACGATCCGGTACGTCTGGATGTCGGCGATGTCTCCGAGCTTGTGGTACCAGAGCGCGTCGTCGATCAGTCGTGCGACGTCGTCCAACGACCGATCCATCGAGGTGTCGTGGCGTTCGAGACCGGCAGCCGTGGCGGGGGGCTCCTGCGCGAACGCCGCCGCGGAGAGGAAGAGAAGGACGAGCGCGAGCGATCGTTTCATGGGGTCATTTTAACGGAGCCGTGCCTCTGCCTTCTGTTCCCCTTCCGGGAAGAACACGACCTTCAACGCCTCGTGCCGGTCGAATTGCTTCATCCCTTCGTGAAACTCATCGAGCGAATCGAATGCCGCCTGCACGACCCATTCGACGTCGAGTCCCGACTGCAGCAGCGCCAGCATCCGCTGCCAGGTGCTGTACATCCTGCGGCCGATGATTCCCTGCATCGTCACTCCCTTGAAGATGATGTTGCGGGTGTAGTCGTCGATCGTGACGGAGTGCCCGGCGGGAAGGCCGAGGAGGGAGAGGAAGCCGCCCATGCGGACGATGTCGAGGCCGAAGTTGATCGCCGCGCTCGAGCCCGACATCTCCAGCACCACGTCGACGCCCGAGCCCTCGGTGATGGCTTCGATGGCCTTCCTGACGTCCCGCATGTCGGTCGTCCGGACATTGAACGCGTGGAGGTTCACGAAGCTCCGCGCCGCCGCCCAGCGCCGCGCCGTCTCCAGGGCGTGATCGCTGATGTCGGTGACGATCACGGTGCTGGCGCCGCTGTGCTCGCAGATCGCTGCGGCCATCGCTCCGATCGGTCCGAAGCCGGTGATGGCCACGCTCCGGCCGGCGAGGTCGACGACCTGCGTCGAATGGACGGCGTTGCCGAGCGCGTCGAGAAAGGCGCCGACGCGCAGCGGCACGTACCCTCCCAGCTTGATGATGTTGCTCGCCGGGACCTTGACGAACTCGGCGAAGGCGCCATCCTCGTGGAGGCCGTAGATCTTCGTCCGGATGCAGATGTGCCCGCTTCCGGAGCGGCACTGCGGGCACTCACCGCAGACGACATGCATCTCCGCCGAAACGTAATCGCCGGCGGCCAGGCCATCTCGCCGCGCGCGCTCACCGAATTCTTCGATGAATCCGCAGAACTCGTGTCCGTAGATGCGCGGCGGCGCCACCGAGTCGTGAATCGATGGATCCCACTTGTAGATATGCTTGTCGGTCCCGCAGATCGCGGCCGCAGCGACGCGGATGAGGATCTCGTCAGGCCCGGGCCGCGGGACGGGACAATCGCGGATCTCGGTGCCGGCCGGCCCGGCGGCCGGGGCAGACTTGACGACGGCTTTCATGGTTTGGCCGCGCGGCGCGGCGCGGGATGCTATCACACCGATTGCGGTGCGACTTTGCGCCGGACTGCGCGGCGGAGAAAGCGGAACGCGCCGTCGATCCATTCCTCGGCTCGCGTCGCTCTCTCGAGCGGGATGTGGCGGGTGTTGCGCGGCAGATCGGTGGCGAAGCGGTTGATGGCCCAGACCAGCGTCTCGCAGTCGCGGAGGTAGAGATCCTTGTGCAGACCGCCGTCGACGATCTGGATCGACTTCTTTTCCGCGCCGCAATGGTCGTGCAGCGCGTGCGCCATCCAGCAGGGGATGACCTCGTCGTCCGAGCCATGGACCACGAGCAGCGGAACCGTCAGTCGCTTGATCACGGAGAGCGTGTCGAAGAGCTTGCCGGCGAAGAGGTGCAGCGGCAGGCGCGGAAACAGCGCGCGCGTCACATCGGGGAGGCTCGTGAACGTCGACTGCAGGATCAGCCCGTCGAAGGGGTGGCGTTTGATCACCTGCGCCGCCACGCCGCCGCCGAGCGAGAATCCATAAAGGATCGAAGGGAGCTTTTTCGGCCGGATCTTGTGGTGGAACTGCGCGGCCGTGATGCCGTCCGCCACCACGCCGTTCACCGATGCGAACCCGCTGCTCCTGCCGAAGCCGCGGTAGTCGAAGAAGAGGACGTTGATGCCGGCGCTGAGCAGGTGCGGGATCACGTCGGCGCTGACGGTGAGATTGCCCGTGTTGCCGTGGCAGAAGAGGGCCGAGGCCACCGGCTTCTTCGCCCGGCAGTACCAGCCGTACAGCAGCTCGCCGTCGGGCGTTTCGAACCAGTGCTCTTCCACCGCGCCATCGGGGATTCCGTAATCCTTTGGATCCCACGATTTCACGGGGTCAGGGGAGGGGCAGAAGAGCTGCGTGTGGCGGTAGACGCGGCGCGCCAGTTCGGCCGCCGTCAGGACCGCGCCACCGGCGGCGAGCAGCGGAAGGGCCGGATTCGATTTCTTACGACGCCGTCGCATACTCCACTATAACAGGAGCTCAGCAATACCTCCGCCGATGAGACAGGTCGAGAGCCGCCTTCGCGTCCGCTACAAGGAGACCGATCAGATGGGCATCGCCCACCATTCGAACTACATCGTATGGTTCGAGATCGGCAGGACCGATCTATGCCGTGCGACAGGTTTCAGTTATACAGCTATCGAGGCGCGCGGCTTCATCCTGGTCGTGACGGAGGTCACGTGCCGCTTCCGTGTCCCGTATCACTACGACGACGAGGTGGTGATCCGGACGTCGGTGGCCGACGCCGCCAGCCGCCTGATGCGCTTCTCGTACGAGCTGGTCGACGCCACAGGCGAAACGCTGCACGCCACCGGCTCGAGCAGCCACCTCTGGCTGGACCGCGAATCGCGCCGGCCAGTCCGCGCGGACGAAGAAGTCATGCGCGCCTTCGCGCCGTGGGTGACTACAGCGCCGTGAAGCGGCCCGTCAGGTATTGCTTCGGACTGGCGATGAACTCCCGTTTGTTCGCTTCGCTCGAAAAGTAATAGAGCCGGCCGTTGTACTCGTGGATCGGCGTGGTGGCGCGGATGGAGATCTTGCTGCCATCGACAGGATCCATGGCGATGGCGGGTGAGAAGGGGAGCGAGGCCCGCAGCTTCTCGTCTTCCGGCGTCAGCACGATCGGGACCGCCGTTTCCCACGGCCGCACTTTCGGTTTCGGCGGCGGGGCCTCGTCCTGCAGGACCTGCGGCGGATCGATGACCTGCGGCCGCGGGTCGACCGACTCGATGGTCCGCATCTCGGCGGCCTGCTGCTGCCGGGGGGCAGCCGGCTGCGCGGCCGGCCGCGTACAGGCGGCCGCGAGCAGCGGGCCGAGCAGCACCAGGGAGACTCTCTTCATCGCTGGCTGATCATTTTGCACGGATTGTTCCTGCATTACACTCGTGAGGCATGAAGCGCTGCCTCGTCATTCTGCTGGTGATCGCCGCGGCAACCGCCGAGGCCGCGCAGCGGCGCCGCGCGGCCCCCCCGGCCGACCCCTCGCTTCCGGCCGTCTGGGTCTGGAACAACGCCCACGTGCTCCAGTCGACGGCCTGGCCGGCGCCCGCCGCCGATCTCGAGCCGCTCCGCGAGATCGTTGGAGAAGCGCAGGTCGTCGGTCTCGGCGACGGGACCCACGGGACGCGCGAGTTCTACACGACCAAGCTGCGGATCATCGATTTCCTGGTGCGGGAGATGGGCTTCGACGTCGTCGCGTTCGAGGCGCCCTTCCCGCTCTTCGACCGGCTCAACGAGTATGTGCGGACGGGCGTCGGCGATCCACGCACTCTTC
This sequence comes from Thermoanaerobaculia bacterium, assembly GCA_035525015.1. Classification (GTDB taxonomy): domain Bacteria; phylum Acidobacteriota; class Thermoanaerobaculia; order Gp7-AA8; family Gp7-AA8; genus DATLEX01. The sequence goes on from DATLFC010000105.1 coordinate 16,184, forward strand.
TGATCGAGGGCGATGAGCGCCTCTTCTACCGCTTCTGGCGCGTGGAGGAGATGCTCGACGTCGTCGAGTGGATGCGCGCGTACAACGTCGAGCGGGGAGAGAACGCTGTCGAGATCGCAGGGACAGACGTCTATGACGGGGAAGGAGCGGCGGCGGCGGTGGTGAAATACCTCTTCACCGTCGACGCCGATCTCGCCAGCACCGCGCAGGCCGACTACGCCTGTGTGCAGTCCTTCCACCCCTTGAACGGATGCCTCGAGCGTGCGCTCGGCGTCCGCGAGACGCTGGCCGGACGGCGCGGGCATCTCGAGGCGATCTCGGGCCGGAATGCGTTCGAGGAAGCGCTGCAGAACGCGCGGATCGCCGAGCAGTCGCAGATGTCCATCATCGATCGTGACCCGAACATGGCCGCGAATACGCGCTGGCTCCTCGACCAGCGCAGCGAATCGAAGCGAATCATCTACTGGGCTCACCAGGAGCACGTCGGGAAAACGGGATCGCCCTGGGTTGCGGGTGGATTGTCGGCAGGCTGGCACCTGGCGCGCGACCTCGGCCCGCGCTACGTCGCGATCGGATCGTTGACCGGAGGGGGAACCGTGCGGCACTGGACCCCGCCGGCCGGAATCTCCTACCTTTCCAACGTTCCCGCTCCCGCCGCCGGCTCGTACGAGAGCTACTTCCGCCTCCGTCCGGCAGCAGCGATCCTCATCCCCCTCCACCGATCGCTCCCATCATGGCTCCTCGGACCCGCGCCCTGTTTCGGTACGGGAACGGCGCCGTCCGGCGAAGACCACCGGCTGAGCGTCCCGCTGCCGGCGAAGCTCGATGCCGTCCTCTACGTCGACCAGACCACGCCGACAACTCCGCTGCAGTAGGGAGAATCAGGAGAGGGGTTGGTGCGAAAGGGGGGACTCGAACCCCCATGATCTAGTGATCACAGGCTTCTGAGACCTGCGCGTCTACCAGTTCCGCCACTTTCGCACGCGGCATCGGTGGGAAGGTGATTCTAGATGCAGTCGGGGGAATGTCAATTGCGCGGGTGATATTCCATGAGCGATGCTTCCAACGCACCATCGAAACGACTATTCTGGATCCGACCCGGCCGGCCGGGATTCATCGATGTCGTCCCCCACCGAAACCGCTCCGAAGGTGCTCATGGAGGCTCAGCCTCGCCCCGAAGTGTCGACAGAAATCTGGAACCTTCCGAACGCGCTGACGCTGCTTCGGATCTTCCTCGTCCCCTTCCTCGTGGTCGTGCTCCTCACCCGCTTCACCGGCCGGGAGTACGCGGGGCTGGCCATCTTCCTCGTCGCGGCGATCACCGACTTCCTCGACGGTTACATCGCGCGCAAGCGCAACCAGATGACGCGCCTCGGCGCGCTGCTCGACCCGATTGCCGACAAGCTCCTGACGTCGGCCGCCTTCATCTCGCTCGTGGAGATGGATCCGACGCACGTCCCGGCCTGGATGGTGGTGATCATCATCGGACGCGAGTTCGCGGTGACGGGACTCCGCTCCATCGCCGCGCAGCAGGGTGTGACGATCGCCGCCTCACCACTTGGGAAGGGGAAGATGATCTCGCAGGTCGTGGCCATCTCCCTGCTGATCCTCGGGCACGAGCTGGGCGAGTTCCGCCTGATCGGGATGGTCGCGCTCTGGGTGGTCATGCTCTTCGCGCTGCTCTCCGCGATCGACTACTTCAACAAATTCGCGCGCGCCGTCATCATTCCCCGCCGCTGATCAGCAGCCGGTAGACGTCGTTCTTCCGCAACCCGAACGTCTCGGCGACCGCTTTGACGGCGTCGTTGCGCCGCATCCCCGCCGTGCGGAGACGCTCGAACTCATCGCGGATGGCCGCCGGCGACACGTCCTCCTGCGGGCGGACCGCCGCTCCGATGACGAGTGTGATCTCGCCGCGGACGGCATCGCGTTCCATCAGCTCGCGCAGAACCGAGGATGCGGTTCCGGAGACGATCTCCTCGTGCATCTTCGTCAGCTCGCGGGCCACGCACACCGCGGCGTCGCCGAAGACCGCGACGAGGTCTTCGAGCGAGGCGATCAGCCGCTCGGGCGACTCGTACACGATGACCGTGTGGCCGAGGGCGGCCGCATGCCGGTAGAAGTCGAGACGTTCACCCTGCCGGTGCGGGGCGAATCCGAGGAAGGTGAAGGGGAGGGGAGCGACGCCGGAGACGGCGAGGGCGACGATCCCGGCAAAAGGGCCGGGGACCGGCTCGACGCGAATGCCGCGCTCGCGCGCGAGGCGGACCAGCCGGAAGCCGGGATCGGAGACGACCGGCATCCCGGCGTCGCTGACGAGGGCGAACGACTCTCCTGCCGCGAGCCGTTCGACCAGGCCGGGTGCGCGCTCCTCCTCGTTGTGGTCGTGATAGCTCTCCGCGGGCGTGTCGATGCCGAAGTGCGTGAGGAGCTTGCGCGTGTGGCGCGTGTCTTCGCAGAGCACGACGGCGACGCTCCGCAGCGTCTCGATGGCGCGCGGCGTCATGTCCGACAGATTGCCGAGCGGCGTGCCGACAAT
>DATLFC010000107.1:0-6960 GCA_035525015.1 Thermoanaerobaculia bacterium
CGACGTCGCATCCGCTGCGGCGGCGCTCACCGGTCTCGGGATGGCGACGTACACCGGCGTTCTTCTCGGCGCAACGGCGATCCCGATCTGGGCGAAGCACGCCACGCTGCTGCCGGCGCAGTTCGGCGCCTCGTCGCTCGCCTCCGCGGCGGCGGCGCTGGAGCTGATCGGGCATCGCGAGCGCGCGCTGCACCGCATCGGCTGGGTCAGCGCCGGCGCCGAGACGGTCCTTCACCGGCAGGGCCCGTCGAGCACGACGGCACGCCTGGCCGGCGCCTTCGCCGGCCCGATTCCGCTCGCCACTCGGCTGCTGTTCGGCCGTTCCCGGCGCGCGCGTCAGGCGGCCGCGGTCTCGACCCTCCTCGGTTCGCTGCTCACGCGACTCGCGTGGATCGAAGCCGGCCGCGCCTCAGCCCGCGGCGATGCAGCGGGTTCCCGACAGCCGGTCGGGAAGTGAGCGCCGGCCGGGAAGCGCGGCGAACGCGAACCCGATCCCGCCCGTCAGCAGCGACGCGCACATGCCCGCCCATCGCATCGTGGCCGCGTGGAGCGACATCGCGTCCTCGCCGGCAGGGACGACACGCACGTCGAAGATCGCGCCGCCGATCGTTTTGCCCCACAGCAGCCACGATCCGACGAAGTAGTAGTACGACGTCATCAGGACGAAGCCGGCGAGCGCCGCGGTCGCGTTCCAGCGGAACGCGGCCGGGAGAAGAGGGCTCAGGGCGAGGGCCAGCGCGACGAACAGCGAGAGGTCGGTCAGCAAAGCGAGAAGACGGCGGAAGCGGGGAGCGGTGGAAGAGGACGGCACCTCGACAGGCGGCGCTGCACGTTCGATGACGTCCGGCGTGGGAACCGATCGAAGCTCGACCTCGTCAAAACGCATCGCACACCCTCCCGGACTCTCGATTAAACCCCGGCCTGCCGCAACGGAAGATATTTTACATAGATTCGATAGAGCAGATCGCGCGGCTGCCCCTCATAACGCTGGGCGAGGTCGCGGCTCCTCCTGGCCAGCTCGTCCTGCGGATCTTCCTTCAGGACGGCGTCGAACGCACGGATGGCTTCGGGGATGCGGTCCTGCTGCAGCGCGATCGCCCCCATGTTGAAGTACGCGTCGTTGATCATCCGGCGTACGCTCGCGTTGGTCGGCTCGCGCGCGCGGATCGGTTCCAGACTGGCGATGGCATCGGCGTACTTCCGCTCTGTGAAGAGCCGCCGCGCGGTCTCGAGCTTCGCCACCTGCTGGACCGCCGCGTCGTACGACCCCTGCAGATCGGGGGGCAGCGGCTTGACCTGCATCGCTTGCTCGAACGCCCTCTTGGCCATGACGAAATCGCGCGCGGCGAATGCCGTCCGCCCTTCCGCGATGCTCTCTTCATACACCACCGCCGCGGGACGTCCCGCCACCGTGCGCAACGCGCGGCCCTGTTTCTGCTGCATGTCGGCGATCATGGCGATGGCGGTGTCGTATTCGGCGTCGCCCGGCTTGATCTCCTGCAGCACGCCGATGGCCTCGTCGAACCGCCCTTCCTGACCGAGCGAGGTGGCGCGATTCACCAGTGCCGGCGTGTTCACCGCAGGTTGCGAACTGCCGCCGTCGGATCGCGACATGAAGAACCAGCCCGCGCCGCCGATCAGGATCACGGCGACGATGACGGCGAGAGCGAGAGCGGGCGATCTTTTCGTGGCGGCGGGGGCCGGTCGGGGCTGGGCGGTCTTGCGGGACGCAGCCGGTGCGGCGACAGGCTCGGCCGGTGCGAACATCGAGTCGTCCAGATCCGCGGCCGCGGAATCGAGCTCCTCCGAAAACGAGGGAGGAGGGGGAGGAGGAAAGGCTGGCGCGCCTGTCGCTTCCGACTCGATGCGCTCGAGATACTCCCGCGCCTGGGCGTGCGTCGGATCGCCCTGCTGCACTTCCTGGAAGCGGGCCTTCGCCGTCGCGAAATCGCGCTTGTCGAATGCCTGGATTCCGGCCGCGACGATGCTCTCGAGGCGCTGCTCGATCTCCCGCCGCTTGTGCTTGGCTTTCTCGATCCGCTCGGAGGCGGCCTCGTGCGTGACGTCGATCAGGAAGATGCGCGACCAGAGGTCGATGGCCTGCTGGTAGTCACCTCCGTCGAACGCATCATCGCCGTCGGCCAGATACTGGGCGATCTTTTTCTGGTCGTCGGGAGAAGTCTCGATCGAAGCGGTCGAAAAATCGAACTCGCCCCCTTCTTTGACGGGTTGAGGTGCGTCGAACGAGAACTGGGGCGGCGCCGGAGTGTCGAACGAAAACGAATCGAATCCGCCGGACGGCTGCTGCGCCTTTTCCTCTTCGAACGTGAAGCCGAAATCGCTGGCCTGGGCGGTGCCACGCGGCGACGCAGCCGGCGTCTCGACGACGAAGGAGTGGGCGTCGGCGGGAGACGCGCTTCCGGCGGCGGCGATCATCGCTTCGATCTGCGCGATGCCGGGGTGCTTGTCGTCGAGGCCTCGCGCTTTTTCGAGATCGGCGCGCGCCGCCGGCACATTGCCGGAGTCGATGTGCTGCCTGCACTTGCGTACGAACTGGTCGACGAAAGGGGAGGCTTCCATCTTTTCGCGTGCTTCATCGCTGAGCACGCGCGCCTCTTCGTTCATCAGGTCGTTGGTGAGAAGCTCTGTCGTGATCTGCACGACGCGCTCGAAATCGCGGGTGGCCATCGCCTGGCGCGCCTCGGCCATCGAATCGCCCCCGCCGCTCGCACCGCCGAGGTCGAAGGGGGAGGCTGGGTCGCGGACTTTCTCGAGGAGCTTGCGCGCCGGATCGAACAGCGGATCCATCTGCAGGATCAGGTTGCAGCCGGCGGCGACCTCATCGGTGCGTCCCTGGCGGTAGAGCGCCATGGCCTGTTCGAACGTCGAAAGCACCCGATCTTTGACCGCGGTGGCCAGAGAAGAATTGCCGGGGTAAGAACTCATGCTCGTCGGCGATTATAACGGCCTGTGATGGATATACTGCGCCGATGGAAACGATTGCGACGAACGACGCTCCGAAGGCCATCGGTCCGTACTCGCAGGCCATCAAGGCCAACGGCCTTCTCTTCACGTCAGGGCAGATTCCGCTCGATCCGGCCACGGGCGAGCTCGTGAAGGGCGACTTCGCCACTCAGGCGAAACGGGTGTTCCAGAACCTCCGCGCCGTGCTGAAGCAGGGCGGAAGCGGTTTCGACCGCGTCGTCCGGGCCACCGTCTACCTGACGGATCTGGGGAACTTTCAGACGCTGAACGCGATCTATGCCGAGCAGTTCGGCGAGCACAAGCCGGCGCGGACGACGGTCGGCGTCAAGGAGCTGCCGAAGGGGGCCCCGGTGGAGATCGACCTGATCGCTCTTGTTTGACACGAGTTATTTGATGGCACCTCGGTTGCAGTTTTCCCGGAACAGATGGCCCCCCTTCGCGCGCTCCCGCTACTGATCCTCACCCTGGGTCTGGCCGTTCCGGCGGACGCGGCCGTACGGCTGACGACGTCGGTCAACGGTTCGATCGTCGAGGTGGCGTGGCCGGCGAACGCTTTCCCGCTCCGCTACACCGCCGATCAGCGACTCCTCAATGCGCTGCCGGACGGGCATCGGATGCTCGACCGGGCTTTCGGTGCCTGGGCGGAGGTTCCGGAGACGCGGGTCCGTTTTGCGGCGCAGGCAGTGGGATCTGCTCTCCAGCCGGGGAAGAACGGCGTGAACACGATCACGCTCGCCGACGACCTCTATGCGAATCAGCGCGCGATCGCCATCACCACGAACTGGGACCAGAACGGAACGCTGATCGAGTCGGACATTCAGGTCGATGCGTCGCTGATCCGGAGCGCGTTCAACATCGAGCAGGCAATCACGCACGAGGTCGGGCATCTTCTCGGCCTCGATCATTCGGGGGTGCTGTCGGCGGTGATGTTTCCCTATGTCAGCCGCGGGGAACACGACGTGGTGCTCGACAGCGATGACCGGGTGGCGATCGCCGCGATCTATCCGCAGACGAGTGTCGCGGGCGGCACCCTGCGCGGGCGTGTCATGGGTGATGCCGGCGGGATCTTCGCGGCGCAGGTCGTCGCCGTGAACGAGCTCGGCGAGCCGGTTGCCACGGCGCTCACCGACCCTGCCGGGGACTTCACGCTGCAGGGCGTTCCGGACGGGACGTACCGTCTGTATGCCGAGCCGCTCGACGGGCCGGTCGACACCAGGAATCTGTCGCCGTACTGGAGGCTGGCCGAGGTCGCGTCGTTTCCCACCGAGTTTCATCGCGGCGAGCCGGTCAGGGTCTCCAACGGGAAGGTCTACGGGAATCTGATCGTGAACACGGTCGGGACGGTCGATCTGAACCCGCGGTGGGTCGGCTCGACGAAAGCGGGAGGATCGATCTTCACGCTGACCTCGACGGCCGCCGTGGCCAGAGCGGGCGAGACGATTGCGCTGGCGGTGGCCGGCGACGGCCTCCACCCAGGCGTCACGACCTTCGACGTTCTGAATCCGTCGGTGCGCCGCATCTCTCCGTTCCGCTACGCCGCGAACTACGTCTACGCCGATTTCGAGATCGCCGCCGACGCCCCTTCCGGCTCCGCCGTGATCCTGGTCGAGCGCCCCCCCTACACCGCCGCCCTCACCGGCGCCCTCCGCGTGCAATCCCTCGACACCCCCTCCCGCCGCCGCCTCGCCCGCCGCTAGATTGGGGTCAGGCCTTCCCTTTTACCTTTCTCCAGCCCACGTAGAGTCCGCAGGCTTCGATCAACAAGCATTCGGACCGAGTTGTCACCCAGCATCAGGTCACACTGCTTCACGAGACGGCTCGCCTGGGCTGCGCTTTGTACACGCAGACCGGCTGCGATGCTCCGTAGTTCCAGGTTCCCTTCATGACGCGCGATCCAGGCGGAAGCCATCCGCTCGATCCCGCCGCGTCCGTGACGTATGGAGTCTGCCGCTAATCCGCTTTCAGAGGAGACAGCGGCGATGACATCAGCCATCGACGTCGATACGGGAATGAGCTGGGCTCGCGGATGGTCGTCGCTTCTCGGTTTCTTCCGGACCTCCTCCCGCACTTGCTCCATCCAGGTGTCGCTGCCGAGGTAAATCTGTCCCGTGAGCTGATCCCAGGGGCATACCGTCGCCCCGATGCCGGATTCGACGAAGTGCCGGTATTCCGCGCGAGCTGATTCGACCGTCGGCCCGAACGCCGGCAGTCCATGTCGAACAGCGAGCCAGGGGGGAGCAGGAGCATCTCCAGCCGTGGCTCCGTAGCTGCTCCACGCGTAATCGCGAGGGTGCTCGACCATGCGCGCGCGCACCGGATTCAGAACGACGTAGCGCATCAGCTCGAGCCAGTGCGATTCTTTCTGTACCAGGATGCAATTAGGACGTGACTGGAACAGGTGGCCGACTCTGTCGTGCCTGCGGTTGAAACGCCGCACGTACGTGCTGTTCAGCCAATGCAACCCGCGAGCGAGCGTCTTGCGCCGCAGTTCCAGGACGAGATGGTAGTGGTTCGTCATCAAAGTCCAGGAGTACAGCAGCCAATCGAATTGCGCGACGGTCTCGCCGAGAAGTTTGACAAACGTCCGCCGGTCAGCGTCGTCGTAGGCGATGTCTCGCTTCTCGTTGCCACGGGAGGTGACGTGCCAGAGTGATCCGGGGAATTCGAGTCGGAGAGGTCGTGACATGGCAATGCCGAGGCTACCTCGGAGTGGAGGGAGGGAGCGAAACTCTACGCCCAGAAGAGAAAGGTAAAAGGGAAGGCCTGACCCCGTGAGCTACCTCACATGCGGGGAGGGGGGGTGGGGGGGAGAATGTGCGGCACCAGAACGACAGCGTTTGCAGAAGGGGGCGTAGCGCCCCCTTTCGAGTTTCTGGAGAAGGCGACGCGGGCGTGAAGCGGGGGTGGGGTCGCCGGATTCGAGTGAGCGGCGCCTGCGGCCGATGCCGCGGCGCCGGTCTCTCATCGACAGCAATCCTCGGGTGCGCGTGGCGCCCGATCCGTGACCGGTGGTCACGGTACTCTCCCTCCGAGCGGCGGCCCTGACCCGGCCGCCGCTCCTTTATTCGGTGGGTGCAGTTGCGGCCAATCTTCATCCGCGTACGGCGGCGGCGATTTCTTGGCGCTGATCGCGGGGCTGCTCGACACGTACGAGGCGACGTTCGAGCTGTCGCTGATCGATTCGGCCATCGAGCTGCAGGAACTGGCCGACCGGACACGCTTCGCGGCGATTCCCGCGCCGGTGGCGCAGCTGGCCCCGCCGGTCGAGAAGCAGCTCGAAGAGAAGAATCTCGTCCGCCTCGCGGCGATCACGGGAGGGGAGGGATGGAAGGCGCGAGCCGGGGCGCGCGACCACCGCCAGGTCATCGTCTCCGGCGCCCCCGACCGGGCGGAGACACGGGCACTGCTGCGGGCGGCGCGGGGCCGTTCCGGCGTGATGTCTTCTATGCGGCGACCGATCGCGTGCGCAGCCGCCTGGCAGGCTGGATGCCGTACGCGCGGGATGTGGTGGACCCCGAGAAGAATCCGGTTGCGACCGTCTGTAAGGACCGGACGTGCCGGACCCCGACGACGGATCCGGCGCAATTGACCGCGTGGCTCGACGCGACGATCGACATCACTTCGGCGTCCGTCGTGCCTCGATGACGTTCAGCAGATTCGCACGGCTGAATGCGTCCGTTGCCGGACCGGGCTCGAGAAATGGCCGGACGTCCCGTTCGGAAGCTTTCCAGTCGAGGGAGGCGACGCGGTCGTGGATCGCAGGGATCCAGCTGTCACCATCGATCGGAGGACCCTCCCAGCCGGTCTGCTCCAGCGCGTTCTGGAGCAGCGTCTGATTCGGTTCGGGCCACCTCCGGTCGCTGAGGTACCAGAAGAGATCGAACAGATCCCGCCCCTTCGGCCATGGACGCTGCAGGATCGCGTGAAGCTTTCCGGCGAGGAGCGACGGGCGATCATGATGCTGAATGTTGAGAA
>DATLFC010000257.1:0-3622 GCA_035525015.1 Thermoanaerobaculia bacterium
ACGCGTGGGCGGAGTGGACGAAGACGCATCGCTGGGGCGAGTTCTACGGCTACGAGCATGTGAATTTCGCGCCGCTCTTCGGTCACCAGTACTCGCACGTCTGGATCGACTTCCGCGGCATCTTCGACGACTACATGCGCGGGAAGGGAATCGATTACTTCGAGAATTCTCGCCGCGCCACGCTGGCCCAGCGCGCGTACGCGATCGACAACCCGCGGAACTTTCGAGGGTACGGCGCGGATGCATGGGGCCTGACCGCGTGCGACGGGCCGATCGACGCAGTGCTGCAGGTCGATGGCCGCAGCGTGCAGTTCTGGACCTACCGCGCCCGTGGCGCGGCGCTCGGCGAGATCACCGACGACGGCACGATCGCCCCGACGGCCGCGGCCGGCTCCCTCGCCTTCACTCCCGAAGAGTCGACGGCCGCCATCGAGGAAATGGTCCGCCGTTTCGGCGATTACCTCTATCAGCAGTACGGATTCCTCGACGCCTTCAACGAGACGCTCGATCGAACCGGCGTGACGCTGCAACATGGCCGCGTCGTCCCCGGCGTCGGGTGGTTCGACAACGACTACCTCGGCATCGACCAGGGTCCGATCGTGACGATGATCGAGAATCATCGTTCCGGACTGATCTGGCGGCTGATGCGGCAAAATGAACATATCGTGCGGGGCTTGAAGAAAGCCGGGTTCACCGGAGGCTGGCTGGACTGAAGGATGAAGGATGAAGGATGAAGGCTGAAGAAAGAACTGGTCGAATCCACTTCATCCTTCATCCTTCATCCTTCATCCTTCTCATCCTTCTCGGTTGCGCGGGCGCCGACGACGGAAAGACCCGCATCGAGTTCTGGGCTCTGGGTCGCGAGGGCGAAGAGGTCGTCAAGCTCGTCCGCGAGTTCGAGAAGCTCAACCCGACCATCGCCGTCGACGTGCAGCAGATGCCGTGGACGGCCGCGCACGAGAAACTGCTGACCGCGATCGTCGGCGAGTCGACGCCCGACGTGGCGCAGATCGGCAACAGCTGGATCCCCGAGTTCCACGCCATCAACGCCATCGCCGATCTGTCGCTGTTCGCCCGATCGCTCGATCAGAGAGATTACTTCTCCGGGGTCTGGCGGACGAATGAGGTCGAGGGTGTCCTCTATGGCATCCCCTGGTACGTCGACACGCGCGTCCTCTTCTACCGGCGCGACCTGCTGGCCGCGGTCGGCTATCCCGAGGGCCCGAAAACGTGGAGCCAGTGGCTCGACGCCTGCGCCAAGCTGAAGGCCCGCGGCACGCCGTGGCCGATCCTGCTGCCGACGAATGAGTGGGCGCAGCCGATCACGTTCGGCCTCCAGCAGGAGGCGCGCTTCCTGCGCGATCGCGGCCGGTACGGCGCCTTCTCCGATCCGTCCTTCCTCCGCGCGCTCGATTTCTACTTCGAGTTTTTCCGCCGCGGGTACGCCCCGATCATGACCGCCGGACAGGTGGCCAATCAGTACCAGCAGTTCGGGGAGGGGGACATCGCCATGTTCGTCGGCGGGCCGTGGCAGATCGGCGAGGTGAAGCGGCGCCTGCCGGCATCGTTCCAGACCAGGTGGAACACGGCGGCGCTGCCGGCTCCCGACGGGAAGACCTGGCCGGGCGCGTCGCTGGCCGGAGGAGGAAGCCTCGTCATCTTCAGCCGCTCGCAGAAGAAAGAGGCGGCGTGGAAGCTGATCGAGTTTCTCTCGCAGCCCGAGCATCAGGTCCGCTTCTACGATTTGACGGGCGACCTGCCGGCGCGACGGGTCGCATGGAACGCCCCCTCGGTGGCCGGCGATCCCTACCTGACGGCGTTCCGCGTGCAGCTCGAGAACGTCGTGCCGACGCCCGACGTGCCGCAGTGGGAGCAGATCGTCACCGCCGTCTTCGACGTCGCGGACATGGCCATCCGGCGGCGGCTGTCGCCGCGCGAGGCGGCGGCGACGCTCGACCGGCGGACCGACGCCATGCTGGAGAAGCGCCGCTGGATGCTGGCGCGGGAGGAGAGCGGACGATGAGAAGCGAAGCGCGCGCGGCGCTCTTCTTTCTCGCCCCGGCGCTGACCGTCATTCTCGTCTTCTTCCTGCTGCCGGTGGCAGCGGGGTTTTTCCTCAGCCTCACCGACTTCGACATCTACGCGCTGGCCGACTGGCGCAATATCCGATTCGTCGGCGTTTCGAACTACGGCACGCTGGCGCAGAGCCCCGTCTTCTGGGCGGCACTCCGCAACACGCTGCTCTTCGCGATCCTCGCGGGGCCGCTGACCGTCTGCGTATCGCTCGGCGCCGCGCTGCTGCTGAACGCGGCGCTCTCGCCCTGGAAGCCGTTGTTCCGCACCATCTTCTTCGCGCCGGTCGTGACGACGCTCGTCGCGGTCGCCATCGTCTGGAAGTACATCTTTCATCCTCGCTTCGGCCTGCTCAACACGTTCCTGGGATGGTTCGGCATCCTCCCGATCGACTGGCTCGGCGATCCGCGCTGGGCGCTGCCGGCCATTGCCATCCTGGCGGTATGGAAGAACTTCGGCTTCAACATGATCATCTTCGTGGCCGGACTGCAGAGCGTCCCGGACGAGCTGTACGAGGCCGCGCGGATCGACGGTGCCGGAGCGCTCCGCCAGTTCCGCCACATCACCATCCCGATGCTGGCGCCGACGTTTCTCTTCGTCGGCATCATCACCGCGATCGGTTACCTGCAGCTCTTCGCCGAGCCGTACGTGATGACGCCCGAAGGGGGCCCGCTCAACAGCACGCTGTCGGTCGTGATGCTCATGTACCGCGAAGGCTTCCGCTGGTGGAGCATGGGATACGCGGCGGCGATCGCATTCGTGCTGTTCCTGATCATCGCGGCCGTGAGCGTCATCCAGCTTCGGATGCGAAGGAGCGAAACATGAAGCGGCTGCTGCTGATCGTGGCGCTGCTGGCCGGGGCCGTCGCCACCGTCACGCCGCTCGTGTGGATGGTCTCCGCGTCGCTCATGCCGACAGGCGAGGCCACCGCGGTGCCTCCCCGCTTTCTGCCGAGCCGCATCACGTTCGAGCACTACGCGGAGATGTTCACCCGCCTGCGTCTGGGTCGGTCGTTTTTCAACAGCGCCTTTCTGGCGGTCTCGATCACGCTGATCTCGCTGCTGTTCAACTCGATGGCCGGCTACGCGTTCGCGCGGCTCCGTTTCGGCGGCCGCGACAAAACCTTCGCCCTGCTCATCGCCGCGCTGGCCATCCCGGTGCAGGTGGCGATGCTGCCGCTGTTTCTTCTGATGAAGTGGCTGCACCTGGTCAACACTTACTGGGGCGTGATCATCCCCGGCATGGCCAGCATCCTCGGTATCTTCCTGGTGCGGCAGTTCATGCTCTCGATCCCGCAGGACCTGCTCGACGCGGCGCGCATCGACGGGGCGAGCGAATGGAAGATCTACTGGTCGATCGTGCTGCCGCTCGCCAGACCGGTCCTGGTCACGCTGGCCATCTTCACGTTCATGAACATGTGGAACGACTTCATGTGGCCGCTGATCATCCTCACCGGCAGCGACAAGCACACGCTGCCGGTGGCGATCGCGAACCTGGTCGGCGAGCATGTGATGGACGTCGAGCTGATGATGGCCAGCTCGGTCTTGAC
>DATLFC010000261.1:0-2416 GCA_035525015.1 Thermoanaerobaculia bacterium
CCCGCGACCAGGGCGAGCGCGAGGAGCCACAACAGCGCGGCCAGAATCCGTTGCCCGAACCTGCGGCGCTTCGGCGGTGGCGGTGGTGCAGCGGAGTACTGCAGACCTCGAAGCGGTAACTTGCGGCCGCATGTCCTGCACGCTCCGCCGCCGGATGGATTCCGCGTCCTGCAGTATCCGCATACGACCTCGGGCGACGGTTGTCCCGGTCTTCCGGACGAGGAGAGAAGATCGCTGCCGCAGAAGCGGCATTTGACCGCCTCATCCTGAATGGATTCAGCACAGAAGGGACACTTCTTCACGTCTGCCAATATACCGAAACGCCGCGAATGCGCCATTGGACGTCGAGGGGAAGATGGTGATCGGGATCGAACCGACGCTCTCTCGAGTGCGATACACCGTCTACTTCGTACCGGCCCGCAATTCCTGAATGTGCGCCGCCTTCACAGTCGTGCCGGCTGCCAGCGTCGCATCGGTGCAGGGCATTAGGGTTGCCACCGGATGGATGACCATCAGGGAGATAACGAGACGACCGCGGCCCTACACCGACATCACGCCGGGCCGGCGACGCATCCACCGGCGGCGGGCGAGCTTCGACCATTCGGGATCGTCGCGGTTGAGGCGCGGTGACTGCGCCAGCAGCGTGTTAAGGAAGCGCAGCGGCTCGTCGCGCAGCCGAGCGCTGAACCTCAGAACTGCTGTTGCGCGCGACGGCTATCTGAGTGGCGCTGCTCGATACGGCTGATCGCTTTCGCGGCATGCTCGCGCACCTGAGCATCGGCGTCGGTCTCGGCGACCTGGCGCAGCGTTTCCAGCTCATCGCCGGTCCCCGACCTCGAAAGCGCCATCGCCGCGCGCCAGCGAACGCTGGCCTCCTCATCCGATAACGCTTCGAAGAGGAGCGCGTTTCCCTTCGGTCCGCCGATCTGTCCGAGGGTCAGGACGACCTCGTGCCGATCGCGCGCGCTCGGCGAATGGAGTACCGAGCGCAGCACATCGGGTGTCGTCGCATCGTGTACGCGACCAAGCGAGTTGATCGCTTCCCAGCGGCGAAACGGATCGAGGTGCGTAACGGATTCATGGAGGCGGGGCAGTGCCATCGTGGAATCGAAAAACGATAAAGCCACGGCCGTTCCCCATACCTCGTCCGGATCATCGCTGCCGAGACCGGCGGCTACCGCCGCGACGATGCGGTCCGGCGATGCCACTCGGGAAAGCGCCCACAGCGATCTCCACCGGACGTGGGGATCTGAATCACGCCTGGCACGCCCGCCCAGCGCATCGAGTGCACGAGGATCGGCCAAGGTTCCCAGAATGTCCACGATCTGCCAGCGGACGTGCGGGTCGGCGTGAGCAAGACCGGCAAGAAGCTGCGGAGTGAACCCTTCCTCGAGCAGCTGTTGGCGCGCGGATGCACGATCGGCCTCCATGCCCAGCTTCTCGATGCGGGGGTCGTCGGAGAGGGGGGGCGGAGGAATGGAGCTGGTGCGGCAGCCACCTGCCAGCACCAGCCCCACATGGAAAACGACGATCAGCCGGAGCGACGGCAAGGTCGTGCTCTCGGGACGTGTCCCGAAGCCCGACGACGTCCGTCAACTGCTCGGCATCGCCTGAGGTGCAGACGATGCGAATGAAGGGAATCCTCAATCTCGCGCTAGGGCTCTTCGTTCTCGATCCAGCCTCGGCGGCACGGGTCGTCGCTGGGTCGACGTCGCGGTGAGCTTCGATACGCAGAGCCTGTGGATGTACGCGCCGCGCGGAGAGCCGAAAGAGCTGACGCGCTTCGACGGCTTCGTCTGGAGCTTCGACGTGGCGGGCGATGGAAAGAGCGTGATCGTGGGGAGGGGTCGCTCTCACGCGACGCGGTGCTGATTGCGGGATTCCGGTAGGTGGTGGAGCTGATCGCCGTTTCGCCGCGCCCTGACGATTTGACAACCACGTGCAGTCACTCCTAGAGTGGCGCGTCCTCTGAAAAACCGACTAGTCGGCTTGGAACCTGATGACTCCTGAGACGCCCGCACCCGCGCCGTCAGATCCGGCCGACCGTGTCTCCCGTTCCGCCTGGACTCTCCTGCTGGTCCTCACGGCGCTGAACATCCTCAATTTCGTCGACCGGATGCTCATCGCCAGCCTGGCGCCGCTGCTCATCACGGACCTCGGTCTCTCGCGCGCACAGATCGGACTCCTCTCCGGTTTCGGCTTCGTCTTCTTCTACACGCTGGTGGGGATGTTTCTCGGCATGGCTGCGGATCGCTATCGGCGGATTCCGCTCGTCGCAGCAGGGCTGGCATTGTGGAGCGCGATGACCGCCCTCTGCGGTTGGGCACGCAACTTCATGCAGCTCGCAATTCCGCGCATCTTCGTCGGCGTCGGCGAAGCGACGTTGACGCCGGCGGCAATCTCGATGCTGGCCGAC
>DATLFC010000274.1:0-5307 GCA_035525015.1 Thermoanaerobaculia bacterium
GTGGGCATCCGAGGTCATGAGCCTGGGCATCGAGGTCAAGGGACTGTGGCTGATCGATTTCGACAACGGCAGCGGTTACTACTGCTGGCAGTGGCCGGAGCCGTCGCTGCAGTTCTTCCACGGATATGAAGAAGGGTATGGCGGGCGCGTCATGCTCCAGTGAAGCTCCACCAGCCAGATATGCTGAAAGCCATCGGTTTCGATCTCTGGGAGACTCTGATCACGAACACGCCCGAGCTCTCCCGCCGCCAGTCGCGCCTCCGTCTCACGCGGATGGAGGCGATCCTCACGGCGCGCGGGCATGCCGCGGAGGCCGTCCGGATCGAGCACGCCTATCGCTCCCAGTGGCACCGCTGTCAGGAGCTCTACTGGTCGGCCGACATCGACGTTCCCTGCCGCAGGCAGATCGAGCACTTTCTGGAGGCGCTGCAGCTCGACCCGGCCACGTTCCGCGACGAAGCGCTCGATGAGCTCGAGCATGCCTATGCGCACGCCGCGGTGGAGATCCCGCCGGCACTCGTCGACGGCGCGAGCGCGCTGCTGGCCGGGTTGCGGGGACGCGGGCTGGCCATCGGTCTGATCAGCAACACCGGACGGACGCCGGGTTACGCCCTGCGGCGGATCCTCGAGGAGCTCGGTCTGGCCGCGCACATCGACGTGATGGTGTTTTCGAACGAGCATGGCGCCTGCAAGCCGCGGCAGTCGATCTTCGAAGCGCTGCGGGAAGGACTGGGGGTCGGCTATCCGGAAATGCTCTTCGTCGGCGACAACCTGCACGTCGACGTCTACGGTGCGCAGCGCTGCGGCATGCGCGCCGTCCATTTCATCCCCCCCGTTCGCGGCACCGCCGTCGCCCCGCCGGTGGAGACGGCGGAGGAGATCGTTGCCGATGCCACGGTGCGCCGTCTCGGCGATCTTCTGCCGATCATCGACACGCTGAACGATGAGTGAGGACCGCGTCACGATCCGGACCGAGCACCTGACCATCGAAGGTCGCTCACGCGCCGGTCACGAGACGTGGTTCCGCGTGCGTGAGCTCGGAGCGGCGCTCGACATCGGCCGCTGTCCGGACGAGATCATCGCCGTGCCGAACGTCTTCATCACACACGCGCACCTCGATCACGCCGCCGGAATCCCGTTCTATGCCGGACAGCGCCGGCTGCAGCGGCTGGAAGCGGGGCGCGTCTGGGTTCCGGAGGAAGCGGCTGCCGATCTGCGCGCGATGATGGCCATCCACGAGCGGCTGGAAGGGGTGGAGTACCACATCGAGATCGTCGGCATGCGCCCCGGCGACTTCGCGCGGATCGGCCGGACGCACGCCGTGCGCGCCCACGCGGCCACGCATCGCGTGCCGGCGCGCGCGTGGGAGTTCCTCGAGCTCCGCCATCATCTGAAGCAGGCGCTGGCCGGCAGGAGCGGCGCGGAGCTGGCGGAGCTGCGGAAGCGCGGGGTGGCCATTCACGACGAGGACGAACACCCGGTTCTTTTCTACACGGGCGACACCGACCGCGGAATCCTCGAGCAGAACGAGGCGGTTTTCCGCGCCGAGGTGCTGATGATCGAGTGCTCGTTTGTCGGCGAGGGGCATCAGGATCGCGCCGCGATGTACCGTCACATCCACTTCGACGACATCGTGGAGTTCGCCGGGCGGTTCGAGAACCGGGTCATCATCCTGACCCATTTCAGCCGCCGCTATTCGCGGCAGGAGATCCGTGATGTCGTGCGGCGGCGCTGTCCGGCCTCACTGCGCGATCGGATCCATCTCGCCCTGCCGGCGTGAGGTGCACCGAACTTGCAGGGCCGTGGCGGGGAGGAAGCTGTCGGCCCGATGAAGCTGTCCATCACTCGCATCGTGGCGAGCGCGCTCGCCTTTCTGCTCGTGGCGCCCTCGCCCGATCTGTTCGCGCAGAAAAAGCAGACGAAGAGAAAGGCGCCGGCACGCCGGGCGCCCGCGCCGCCGCAGCCCGACATCGCCACGGGCGGCTCGCTCGAGGAGCGGCTCCGCTCCCTCCTCAACGGGCGCGTGGCGTCGAACTCCGAGGCCTCCATTCAGATCGCGGAGGTGGAGAGCGGCCGGGTCGTCGCCGAACGGAACCCTCACATGGCCGTGACCCCCGCCTCGAACATGAAGCTGTTCACCACCGGCGCGGCGCTCGATCTCCTCGAGGCCGATTTCCAGGTCACCACCACCGTCTACGCCCGCGGCGCGGTCGACGCCTCGGGGATGCTGACCGGCGACGTCAGGATCGTAGGACGCGGCGACCCGAGCATCGGCGGGCGTTTCCACGACGGAAATGCCACCGCCGTGATCGAGCAGTGGGCCACGGACCTGAAACGGAGCGGCATCAAGACCGTCAGCGGCGATCTGGTCCTCGAATACGGCTACTTCGACACCGAGTACGTTCATCCCACGTGGCCGGAGGATCAGCTGATCAACTGGTACGAGGCGCCCATCTCCTCGTTCTCGCTGCAGGAAGGGTGCGTGCAGATCCGCGTCCTGCCGGGCCGCGCCGGCCAGCCGTGCGTGGTGCAGCTGCAGCCGTCGACGGCTTACGTGACTGTCGAGAACACGTGCGTGACGGGGCGCGGCCTTCCCTTCATCACGCGGCGCGTCGGTTCGAACACGATCATCGTGCGGGGAGGAGTGCCGGCCCGTTCCGGCGCCACCGAGGTCTTCATCAGCGTGGAGAACCCGGTCCATTACTTCGCCGCCGTCACCAACGAGGTCTTCGCGCGCAACGGACTGCGGATCAACGGCCGGATCGTGATGACGCCGCGCGACGCCCGGCAGGACTGGCGGCCCATCTCCCAGCACAGCACGCCGATGAACGTGCTGGTGTACGTCGTCAACAAGAAGAGCCAGAACCACTACGCCGAGCAGGTGGCGAAGATCCTGGCCGCGGAGCGCACGGGCAACGGCTCCTGGGCCGCGGCAGCTGACGTCATCGGCGACTGGCTGACCACGAAGGTCGGCGTTCCGGCCGGGGAGTTCCGGTTTGCCGACGGCTCGGGCATGTCCCGCGACAACCGCGCTTCGGCGAACTCCTTCATCCAGACGCTGCTCTACATGTGGAAGACGCCGTGGCGCCAGGATTTCGTCAGCTCCATGCCGTACACCGGCGATCCCGATTCGAAGTTCGGGAACCGCCTCGACAAGCCTCCCTACGCGCGGCAGGTTTACGCGAAGACGGGATACATCAGCGGCGTGGTCGGGCTGTCCGGCTACGTCCATGCGCAGAGCGGCAAGGTCTACGCGTTCTCGTTCCTGTTCAACCGCTACAGGGTCGGGGTCTACGACGTCTACCGGCTGCAGGACGAGCTGCTGAAGGAGATCGTGACCAGGGGCTAAGGGCCGGACATCCTGGCGAAGCGCCCGCTGGCGGGAGTGAACTGCAGCGTGTAGACGCCGCTCCCGTCACGCACCGTCACCATCGCCTGCGAGCCGGGGAACTTGAGGACGTTTCCGATCACCTCGGCGCCGCGCTTCCTGACGAACAGCCGCACCGCATCATCGACGGATTCGGCTTCGCACGAGTGCCAGGTGACATTCGTTCCAGTGATCGGCCTGCCGCCGGTGTCTGTCAGGTGACGCTGCTCGATGGTAAAACGCATGACTGCGTGGGAGCCCATATCCATGTGCAGCCTTTGCGCGTGCAATTCCGGTGCACTGACCACTGTTCTATACTCAATTCACGCGAGGCGGACATGAGCGACGAACGTGTTTTGAAGGATGAGGTCCCTGTCATCGGCAGGGTCGAGCTGCGTGAGATCGAGCGGTCGGAGCCGCTGCCGTCCGAGCGTTTCGCCGACCCCCTGGCGCTCGGCCTCACGTTCGACGACGTTCTGCTGAAGCCGGCCAAGTCCGATCTCCACCCGAACTTCGTCGACGTGACCACCCGCCTGACCCGCGAGATCCGCCTCAACATGCCGATCCTCTCCGCGGCGATGGACACGGTCACCGAGGCGCGCCTGGCCATCGCCATGGCTCAGCACGGCGGCCTCGGCGTCATCCACAAGAACATGCCCATCGACCGCCAGGCGGAAGAGGTCGACAAGGTCAAGCGCTCCGAGGCGGGGATGATCGTCGATCCCGTGACGATGCGCCCCTGGCAGAGCATCGCCGAAGCGCTGCAGGTCATGGAGAAGTTCAAGATCTCCGGCGTGCCGGTGACCGATGCCAACGGCAGGCTGGTCGGCATTCTCACCAACCGCGACCTCCGCTTCGAAACCCGGTTCGACCTTCCCATCTCCGAACGGATGACGAAGGAGAGCCTCGTCACCGCCCCCGTCGGCACGACGCTCGAGCAGGCCCGTGAAGTCCTGCACCACCACCGCATCGAGAAGCTGCTCGTCGTCGATGCGAACGGCGATCTGAAGGGCCTCATCACCGTCAAGGACATCCAGAAGGCGCGGCGCTACCCGCAGGCGGCGAAGGATCCGCTCGGACGTCTCCGCTGCGGCGCGGCCATCGGCGTCGGCAAGGAAGGACTCGACCGCGCCCGCGCCCTGATCGACGCCAAGGCAGACGTGGTGGTGATCGACTCCGCGCACGCCCACTCGACCGGCGTGATGGATGTGATCCGGCAGTTCAAGAAGATGTTCCCCGACACCCCCCTCATCGCCGGCAACGTCGCCACGTTCGAAGCGGCCACCGAGCTGATCGAGCTCGGCGTCGACGCCCTCAAGGTCGGGATCGGACCCGGCTCGATCTGCACCACCCGCGTCGTGGCCGGCGCCGGCGTGCCGCAGATCACCGCCGTCATGGAATGCGCGCGCGCGGCCGAGAAGTACGACGTGCCGGTCATCAGCGACGGCGGCATCAAGTTCTCCGGCGACATCACCAAGGCCATCGCCGCCGGGGCGCACGCCGTGATGATCGGATCGCTGTTCGCCGGAACGGATGAGGCTCCGGGAGAGACGATCCTCTATCAGGGACGCACCTTCAAGGCCTACCGCGGCATGGGCTCCATCGGCGCGATGCAGGCCGGCTCGAAGGACCGCTACTTCCAGGAGGAAGCCGACGACGTGTCCAAGCTCGTCCCGGAGGGAATCGAAGGGAAGGTCCCCTACAAGGGCTCCCTCTCGGCGATGATCCCGCAGCTCGTCGGCGGTCTCCGCTCGGGGATGGGGCTGACCGGATCGAAGGACATCGACGATCTCCGCACCAGGGCGCAGTTCGTCCGGATCACGAATGCCGGCCTTCGCGAGTCGCACGCGCACGACGTCGTGGTCACGAAGGAAGCGCCGAACTACCGGATGGAGCGCAACGACTGACCCCTCAGCGCGCATCCATCCGGTAGATGTCGA
>DATLFC010000279.1:0-22943 GCA_035525015.1 Thermoanaerobaculia bacterium
CGCGCCGCCTTCAATGTGCTTCTTGGCGTTGTCCCAGGCGCCGCCTGCGTTGGCCATGAAAATCGCCAGCAGCACGCCCGACGCCGTGACGCCGGCGAGCAGCCCGCCCAGCGCCTGCACGCTGTAGAACCCGACCACCACCGGCACCGTCACGGCGAGGAGGCCGGGCAGAACCATCTCCTTGATGGCAGCCTGCGTGGAAATGTCGACGCAGCGCGCGTAGTCCGCTTTCCCTGTCCCCTCCATCAGGCCGGGGATCTCCCTGAACTGCCGGCGCACCTCTTCGATCATCTTGAAAGCGGCCCGTCCGACGGCCTTCATCGACATGGACGAGAAGAGGAACGGCACCATGGCGCCGAGGAAGAGGCCGCCCATGACGTCGGGCTCGCTGAGATCGATGACGCGCAGGCCGACCACCGCTTTGAATGCCGAGAAGAGCGCCAGCGCCGTCAGCGCGGCGGATCCGATCGCGAACCCCTTGCCGATGGCGGCGGTCGTGTTGCCGACCGCGTCGAGTTTGTCCGTACGAGCCCGGACTTCCTTGCCGAGATGCGCCATCTCGGCGATGCCGCCGGCGTTGTCGGCGATCGGACCGTAGGCATCGACGGCGAGCTGGATGCCGGTCGTCAGCAGCATGCCGAGCGCGGCGATGGCGATCCCGTAGAGTCCGGCCTGGTTGTGCGCCGTGATGATGGCCGCGACGAGCACGATGACGGGCAGCGCCGTCGAGCGCATTCCCACCGCCAGACCGCTGATGATGTTCGTCGCCGCGCCCGTCAGCGAATCCTGTGCGATGCCGCGGGCCGGCGGTTTTGCCTCCGATGTGTAGTACTCGGTGATCATCCCGATGAGAACCCCGGCGACCAGGCCGGCCACCGTGGCCATGAACACCCCGGTCGCGCCAAACTCTTTCCCTTCGAGAAGGTATCGGCCCGGAAGCATCCGCTGGGCGATGAACCAGATCGCGATCAGCGTCAGAACCGCCGCAACCGTCGGCCCGAGGTGCAGCGCCTTCGCAGGATCGCCGTTCTCCTTCATCCGGACGAGCGTGGTCCCGACGAGCGAAAGGACGATGCCCGCCGCGGCCAGGACGAGGGGGAAAAGGACGAGCATCGGCGTATACGGAGAGCCGTCGAGCTGCGTGGCCGTCATTCCGAGGACGAGCGCGCCGATGATCGATCCGACGTACGACTCGAAGAGGTCGGCGCCCATGCCGGCCACGTCGCCGACGTTGTCCCCGACGTTGTCGGCGATGACGGCGGGGTTGCGCGGATCATCTTCCGGAATCCCCGCTTCCACTTTCCCGACCAGGTCCGCTCCGATGTCGGCAGCCTTCGTGTAGATGCCTCCGCCCACGCGGGCGAAGAGCGCGATCGAGCTGGCGCCGAACGAGAAGCCGGAAAGAACCGTGACGGTGCGGACCATCGTCGCCTGCGGCTCGCCGGCGTCGAAGATGGTCATGTAGATGAGATAGAGGACCGAGAGCCCGATCACGCCAAGGCCGACCACCGAGAAGCCCATCACGGCGCCGCCGGCGAACGCCACGCGGAGCGCGTCGTTGATGCTCGTCCGCGCCGCGGCGGCGGTCCGGACGTTGGCCTGCGTGGCCACCCTCATCCCGAAATACCCGGCCAGTCCGGAGCAGATCGCCCCGGCGGCGACCGAGACTCCGATCAGCCACGAGCTCTCGGCCCGCCCGGTGTTGGCGAGGGCCAGCAACACGGCGACGACGAGAACGAAGATGGCCAGCACGCGATACTCGCGGCCGAGGAACGCCATCGCTCCTTCCCGGATGTGGCCGGCGATGGTGATCATCTCGGCCGTTCCGGCGTCCTGCTTGCGGATCCAGCTGCTCCGGACCGCGGCAAAGATGAGGGCCAGAACCCCGGACAGGGGGATGAGATAAAGCGCGTTCGACATCTCAGAGTCTCCTCGGGCGGTTTGCGGCGCGCATGATACCCACCGAAGCCCTCCCGTCCAAATGAAACCCGTAAAATGAACCCGATCCTCATGCGTCCCGCTGCACACCTTCTGGCCCTGCCCTTCCTCTTCGCCCTCTTCGCCGCCTGCGACGGAGAGGAGCGCGGCGTGCAGCCGGTGACGGAGGTGGTCCGGGAGATCACGACCGGCATCCGCCCGAAAATGCGCGTCGAAGTCTCGGTGAAGGCGAGCGCGGAAGAGCCGACGGCCGAAGACATCGCCACGAGGAAGAAGCTGGAAGACCGCATCGAACAGGAGAACATCGGCCGCCTGATCAGTTCGGGCGGCGGCGCGGGCTACTATGACGTCACCGTCGAGGTCGACGACACGGCCGAAGCGATTCCCCGCATTCAGGAGATCCTTCGTTCGATGGAGCTGGCGCGCGACGCGAAATTCAAGGTGATGGAGGTTCGATGAAACACTTCCTGGTTCCTGCAGCCCTGTTTGCCGTTGCGATGTCCGCACTGGCCGGCGACGACGTCATCCGTCGCGGCGCTCCGATCACGGCCGGCGCCGTTCCCGTTGCGATTGCAACGGTGCTCGAGAGTCCCGCCGACTATGTGAAAGAGGCCGTGGTCGTCGACGGCGTCATCGCGCAGGCCTGTACGCGCAAGGGCTGCTGGATGGAGCTGGTCCCGGCGGCCGGCAAGGCGGGCATGCGGGTGACGTTCAAGGATTACGGATTCTTCGTGCCGCTCGATTCGAAGGGGATGGCGGCCCGCGCCGAGGGAGTGACGAAGGTGAAGACGCTCTCGAAGAAGGAAGCGGATCACCTCGCCGAGGAGGGCGCCACGCTGACGCGGAATGCCGACGGGACGGCGCGCGAGATCTCGTTCGTGGCCAGCGGCGTCGAGCTGCGGAGCAACGCGGCTCAGTAAATCGTGTAGTCGACGAGCGCCGCGTATTGCTCGTGCTGCGCGACGAACCGGTCGCGCCTGACGATCGACTCGCTGCCGAGGGCTCGGTCGACGGCGAGGATTCCGTCCAGATGATCGATCTCGTGCTGGAGCAGCTCCGATTCCGGCCTGGTCAGCTCGCGCCAATCGTTCGGTTTCCCCTCCCTGTCGGCGTACTCGAGCGAGACGCTCTCGTGCCGTCTGAGGCGCACCAGCCGGTCGGGGAAGCTCATGCAGTCGTCCCACATCGTGAACGTGTCGAGGCTGCGCCAGGTCACCACCGGATTGATCACGAAGAACGTGCCGCGACCGAGATTGACGGCAATGGCCCGGATGGGCAGCCCGATCTGCGGCGCGGCAATGGCGCGGCCGAAGCCGTGACGACGCCGGAAGTCCTCGAGCGTCGCCGCGAGGACATCGAGGCCGCGGGCCAGAGGGGGATCGTCGAAATACTCGATCTCGGCCGAGCGCGCGCGCAGGCGATCGTCGCCGAGCAACAGAACATTCGCGGGATCAGCGCTCACAGAACATCCTCCCCATCACACCGGCCGTGACATTGGCACCGGTCGCGACAATGATCACACGCTTTCCGGCCAGATCGCCTCGCATCCGCGCTGCCGCGAGGCCGGCCGCGCCCGACGGCTCGACGAGTATGTGGGCCCGCTCGGCCATCTCGCGGCCCGCGGCGAGAATCGCGACGTCCGTCGCCGTCATCGCTTCATCGACGTGCGCGAGCAGCGAGTCGAGCGCGAGCCGCGCCGGAACGCGGCAGATCAGCCCGTCCGCGACGGTGTCGGCGGAGCGCTCGACCGGCGCTCCTGCGCGGAAGCTCTCCACCATGGCTGGCGCGCCGTCCGACTGCACGGCCACGACGCGCGCATGCGGGTGGCGGTCCTTCACCGCGATGGCCACGCCGGCGGCGAGCGAGCCGCTCCCCATCGGTACGAACAGCAGATCGATGTCGTGCAACGCCGCCGCAATCTCCAGCCCCACCGTCCCCGCACCTTCGATCACGTCGGCCGACTCCCCGTCGTCGATGAAGAGAAGCCGCTGGTCGCGTGCCCAGCGGATGGCCTGCTCCTTCACCGAGTCGAGATCGCCGGCCTGCTGATGAATCGTGGCGCCGAGCAGCTCGATCTTGCGGCGCTTCACCCGATTCGCATTCTCGGGAAGGAAGATGTGCGCCGGAACGCCGGCCACCGACGCCGCCCAGGCCACCCCCTGGCCGTGATTTCCGGTCGACGAGGTGACGACGCCCCGCCGCACCTCTTCCGCGCGCAGCACTGCCGTCAGCGCGCCGCGCCACTTGAACGACGCGATCGGCGAGACGGTCTCGTTCTTCACGAACAGCTCGCAGCCGTGGTCGGAGGAAAGAAGAAGGGACCGCACGAGGGGGGCTGGCGTGGCGTGCGGCGCGATCAGCCGTGCCGCCGCGAGAATGCCTGCAGCGCTCGGAGGGACCACGGCCGAGACTATATGCTCGATCCATGAAAGAGCAGACGCTCACCGTTCGCACGCGCGACCGCGAACAGATCGTCCTCGTGACCGGTCAGGTCCAGAAGGCGCTCGGCGAGCTGACCGGCGGCGACGGGATCTGCACGATCGTCACGCCGCATACCACGTGCGCCCTCTCAGTCAACGAGAACGCCGACGCGGATGTCCCGGCCGATCTGGTCAAGGCGCTCCGGGCCATGATCCCCAACGTCTCCTTCCGCCACGGCGAGGGGAACTCCGACTCGCATCTTCTCTCGATGCTGATCGGTACATCGCTCTCCTGGCCTTATCGCAACGGCCGGCTCGTCCTCGGCACGTGGCAGGGGATCTACTTCATCGAGCTCGACGGGCCGCGCGAGCGCAAGGTGACCGTGTACGTATGAAAGGGAGTGCCATGCCTGAATCATTCGACGTGATCGTCATCGGCGGCGGAACGGCAGGGCTGGTCACCGCTTCCGGCTGCGCGCGTCTCGGCCGCCGTGTCGCGCTCATCGAGAAGGAAGCGCTCGGCGGCGATTGCCTCTGGACCGGCTGCGTGCCCACCAAGGCGCTCGTCGCCACGGCGAAGCTCGCCCATCAGATGCGAACTGCCGGGCGCTGGGGACTCCAGGCTCACGAGCCGGAAATCTCGCCGCGCGCCATCATGGCCTCGATGCGCGAGGCGCGCCGGATCACCTCGAAACACGACGACCCGCAGAAGTTCAGGAGGCTCGGCATCGACGTGATCGAGGGGGAGGCGAAACTCGTCTCGCGGAGTGAGGTCGTCACGGGCGACCGCCGTCTCACGGCAAAGGACATCGTGATCGCCACCGGCTCCCGCACGGCGGTGCCGCCGATCGAGGGGCTCGCCGAGGCAGGTTTCGCCGATCACGTCTCATTCCTGGCTCGCGATGAGTTCCCCCGCTCGGTCCTCATCCTCGGCGGCGGTGCGATCGGAATCGAGTTCGCGCAGATTTTCCGCCGCTTCGGCGCGGAAGTGACCGTCGTCGAGATGCTCGACGAGATCATCGGCAAGGAAGATCACGACGTCATCAGCCGAATCCGGCAGATTCTCGAAGGGGAAGGCATCTCGATCCGGGCCGGATGGAAGGTGGCCGCCGTACGGACGGAAGGGGGAAGGAAGATCGCGGTGATCGAAAGCCGCTCCGGCGCGACCGAGCAGGTCGTCGCCGACGGAATCTTCGTCGCCTCCGGACGACGCGGCAACATCGAAGGCATCGGCCTGGAAGAGGCGGGGGTGAGAACGGATCGGTCTTATGTCGTCGTCGATCGGTATCTGCAGACGTCCGTTCCCCGCATCTGGGCCTGCGGCGATGTGCACGGAGGGCTGCAGTTCACGCACGTCGCCGCGTACGAAGCGGTGAAGCTCGTCCGCAACATGCTCTTCCCGGGGAAATCGCCCGTGTCGTACGACGACGTGCCGTGGGCTCTTTACACCGATCCCGAAGTGGCGCACCTCGGCCTGACCGAGACCGAGGCGCGGGAGAAGCACGGAGACGACATCCGGACGTACTCGGTGGAGATGGCCGACGTCGACCGGGCCGTGGTCGACCGGCTGACGGCCGGCTTCGTCAAGTTCGTCTGTACGCGCAAGGGGAACATCCTCGGCGCGCACCTCGTCGCGGCGAACGCCTCCGCCCTCATGGGAGGGATCGTCGGGGCGCGCAAGCAGGGGCAGAGGATCGGGACGCTGGCCACGGTCGTCTCGCCGTATCCTTCGATGGCCGACGCGATCCAGAAGGCAGCCTCGCTGCACTATCAGCAGTTGAGCGATAGCTGGATCGGCGCGATCGGCCGCAGGATTGCAGCGTGGGCACAATAGTCGGAACAGAGTTCGCAAGCGCCTGAGGGCGTTCGGAGGCAGGAATGAAAAAAGCAGTTCTTCTGGTGGTTCCGGTTCTGATTCTCGCGGGGTGCGCGACGGCGCTGGGGCCGATGGCCATGGCCACGCTCCGCCCGACAACGAGCGGCTCCACGGCGCAGGGAACCGTTCACTTCCAGCAGCTGGGTGACGGCGCGGTGGAAGTGGAGGTCGACCTGACGGGCGTGCCGCCCGGCGTCCACGGCTTCCACATCCATGAGTTCGGAAGCTGCGCGGACGCCGGCAACGCCGCCGGCGGGCACTTCAATCCGACGAGCATGCCGCACGCATCGCCCGATGCGGTGTCGCATCACGCCGGCGACTTCGGCAACGTCACGGCCGGCGCGAATGGTGAGGTACACACCCGCTTCACGACCCGGTCGATCACGGTTTCAGAGGGGCCCACCTCCGCGGTCGGAAAAGCGGTCATTCTCCACGCCAACCGCGACGACCTGACGACGCAGCCGACCGGAGACGCCGGGGGCCGCATCGCCTGCGGCGTGGTCGAGCTCCATCAGGCGAGCGCCATGCGGCGGTAAATCGCACATGAGACAGACGGCGGCGCTCGTTTCCATCCTTCTCCTCTCCACGTTCTGCGCCGGCGGCCGCGGCGGCACGGGAAGTACCGCGCAGCCCGGCCACGGCGCGATCGCGCTGCAGATCGTTCCCAACCCCATCATGGCGAAGCACGTGAACGGGAACACCTACGACTTCCCCTTCGAGGTCGTCATCCGGGAAACGGGAGGGCAAGCGGTGGAGATCATCCGGGTCTCGGCCGACGTTTACGCCCTGGGCGGCATCCGCGTTGCCGACGAGTCGTACGACGCGGCGCGCATCCGCAGCCTCGGCTACGCCACGTCACTCCCTGCGAATGGAGAGCTGCGATACCGGTTCGCCCCGCGCAAGTCCGTGCCGGACGAGCGGTTGTTCGGTCAGGTGACGGCGCTGCTCAAGGTAGAGGCGCGCGACGCGACCGGCACACCCACAACCGTGACGATCGAGGTCACCGTCCGGCGCTAGATGCCGAGCTCGCGCATGCGCCGCCAGAGCGTGGCGCGGCTGATTCCCAGCGATTTGGCGGCGGCGCTCCGGCGCCAGCGGTTCGCCTCGAGTGCGCGAATGACGAGCTGCGCCTCTTCCGAGACGGTCGCCGCGCCGTCGTCGAGCTCGAAAGAGACCAGGTAGCGCGCTGCCGGGGCGAAGGACCCGTCGATGAGCACGCCTCCGCAAGCGGTGAGGAACCGTCCGTCTATCCGGCTGACCGAGCCGTCGCATCGCCGGCCAGACCGAAGGCAGTCGAGGAACTCCGGCGCGTCGATGAATTCAGAGACGTAGCGTCCTTCCGGATCGGGTGTGGAGAGGAGTCCGCGCAGCGCGGGGGACGCCTGCACGATGCGCATCTCTTCATCGAGCAGCACGACCACTTTGCCGAGCGATTCGAATGCCGCACAGACCGCTGTGAAGGCTTCGTTCCCTGTCATGACCGACACGGTCATGACACTGCGCGCTCGCGCGAGGAGGGTAAGTGACAATAGTCACCCGGCGGCGTGTCGATTCACCTACCAGCCGAGAACGCAGGCGAAGACGAGGGGCACCACGATCGATGCGTCGGACTCGATCACGTGACTCGGCGTGTCGACGCCGAGCTTTCCCCATGTGATCTTCTCGTTCGGCACCGCCCCGGAGTAGGAACCGAAGCTCGTCGTCGAGTCGCTGATCTGGCAGAAGTAACCCCACAGCGGCACCTCCGTGCGGCGGAGGTCCTGATGGAGCATCGGCACCACGCAGATCGGGAAGTCGCCGGCGATGCCGCCGCCGATCTGGAAGAAGCCGATCGGTTTCTCGTTCGTGGCCAGCTTCGTGTACCACTCCGCGAGCTCGATCATGTACTCGATGCCCGTCCGGACCGTGTGGACGTTCTTCACGTCGCCGGAGATCACGTGGCCGGCGTACATGTTGCCGAGCGTGGAGTCTTCCCAGCCCGGGACGTAGAGGGGAAGGTTCTTCTCCGCCGCGGCGGCCATCCAGCTGTCTTTCGGATCGATCTGGTAGAACTCGCGGATCGAGCCGTCGCGAAGGATCTCGTACATGAACTCGTGCGGGAAGAACCGCTTGCCCGCCCTGTCCTTCTCCTGCCAGTGACGCAGGACGGCGGTCTCGATCCGCCGCATGGCCTCCCCTTCGGGGATGCAGGTGTCGGTGACGCGGTTCATGTGACGCTCGAACAGGGCCTGTTCGTCGAGCGCGCTGAGATATCGGTAATGCGGAACGCGCTCGTAGCAGTCGTGCGCGACCAGGTTGAAGATGTCTTCCTCGAGGTTCGCGCCGGTGCAGCTGATGGCGTGGACCTTGTCCCTGCGGATCATCTCCGCGAGCGAGAGGCCGATCTCCGCGGTCGACATCGCCCCGGCCAGCGTGACGAGCATCTTCCCGCCCTTTTCGAGGTGCCGGTTGTAGTCGTCAGCCGCCGCCCGCAGCGCCGCGGCGTTGAAGTGTCGGTAGTGGTGCTGGATGAACTCGGTGATCGGTCCCGGCATGACGCCGCGCATCCTACCGAAAGTCGGTTGACTTTTCCCCGCCCTCCCGCTAGATTTCCAGCATCTGCTGAAATTTCAGCAACTGGAGGGGGCCGGAATGACAAGGACCGAACAGCTCAGCCGTCGCGAGCGCGAGATGATGCACATCATCTTCCGCGCCGGGAAAGCCTCGGCCAGCGAGGTCCTCGACGCCATGGACGATCCACCCAGCTACTCGGCCGTCCGGGCCACCCTCCGGGTCCTCGAGCAGAAAGGGCACCTCAAGCATCAACATGATGGGACCCGCTACGTATACACACCGACAGTGAACCGCGACAAAGCGCGCAACTCGGCCCTGGACCAGCTTCTGGCGACGTTTTTCGAGGGATCCGTGGCCAACGTCGTGGCGACGCTGATCGAAAAGTCGAAGGATCGACTCACGCCTGACGAGCTCGACCGCCTGTCGAAGCTCATCGCGCAGGCCCGCAAGGAAGGACGTTGACATGACGCCAGTGATCGAAATCGCAACGTGGCTGCAGTCGCTCGGAGCGATCGGCAGCTTCATCCTCCTGCTGATCAAGGCGACGCTGATTCTGGCGGCGGCGCGGCTGCTCGTTGCCGCGGTGCCGAAGGCACCACCCGCGGTGCGGCACATCGCAGTCACTGCCGCGCTGTGCGGAGTGCTGGTCCTGCCGATCCTCACCTGGGCCGTGCCCACCTGGAGCGTTCCGGTCCTGCCGGCGCAGGGCGAGCCGGAACGACGGACGATCGGAACGACGGGTGAGGAAGGGGAAGAGCCGACGGCGCTCGACGCTGCGATCACGGTGGCGCGGGCCACCGGTTTCGTCCCGCAGGAACAGATCACGGCCATGTCGCAGACTCTCGACACGATCCGGAACAGCTGGCAGGGCCTCGTGCTGATCGCGCTGGCCGGCGTGTCGACGATGTTCCTGCTGCGCATTGCGCTGGGGGTGTTCGGCGTGAGGATGGTGGCGCGCCGGGCCGCGCCGATCGCAGACGACGAGGTGCTGCGCGAGCTCGACGCGGCCCGCGATCACCTCCGCCTCGAACGCGACGTCCGGCTTCTGCGATCGTCCGAAATCTCCGTACCGGTAGTCTGGGGTCTGCGCCGTCCCGTCCTCCTTCTCCCGGCATCCTCCTCGGCGTGGAGCGCGGAGCGGCTCCGCGTGGTGCTGCTCCACGAGCTGGCACACGTGAAGCGCGGCGACGGTATGACGCTCCTGGCCGGCCGTGTGGCGGTGGCCGTGTTCTGGTTCCATCCGATGATGTGGTCGCTCGAGCGCATCGCCCGCAACGAATGCGAGCGCGCCTGCGACGATCTCGTGCTCGCCACGGGTGCCCGTCCATCCGACTATGCCGAGCACCTTCTGGCCATCGCCCGGACGCTGCCGCAAAGCGATCCGTTCCGCTCGGTCACGCTGGCGATGACCCGCCGGTCGCAGCTCGAAGGGCGGCTCCTCTCGATCCTGCAGCCGAACGCGCGCCGCGGCGCCTTCTCCATGCGCACCCTCTCCGCCGGCATGGCCATGGCCCTGATGATCCTGGTGCCGCTGGCCTCGGTGAAGCTCGTGGCGGCGCCGCAGGAGAACGAAGCGACGCCGCAACAGGAAGCCCCGGAAGGGACGGTCGAGATCGGCCCGGCGATCGCCGCGAGGATCAACGCCGCGCCGGAGATGATCGTGGCCGGCATCGAGAAGCTGAAGCGGAAACGTTCCTCGCAGCCGTCCGACGGCAGCGAGTGGTACGGCCGCGCCTACGAGCTCCACCGCTCCGACCGCTACGAGGAAGCGATCGAGGCCTTCAAGCAGTCGATCGCACACGGCCATCGCGTGGCCGCCTCGAAGTACAACATCGCCTGCGGCTACGCGCTGCTCGGCGACGAAGAGAACGCCGTGGTCTGGATGGCCGACGCGATCGCGTCCGGCTGGGACGACTTCGACCACATTCTCGAGGATTCCGATCTCGATCCGATCCGCGCGAGCGCCCGTTTCCAGCAGCTGCTGGCCTCGTTCGGCGACGGCAAGGCGCACAAGCACACCCGGCGGATCGAAAAGACCCTCGACCGCTACGATGCCATGCGCGCCGATTCCTCGCGCAACGGTAGCAGCTGGTTCTCGATCGGCCTCGACCTGCTGCGGCTGCGCAAGCTGGATGAGAGCATCGCGGCCTTCGAGAACGCGGTGCGCCTCGACAGCAAGACGTCGACCGCCTTGTACAACATCGCCTGCGCCTATTCGCTCAAAGGCGACGTGAAGAGCGCCAACACCTACCTCTGGCGCGCCGTCGAGAACGGATTCGACAACGCCTCGAAGTTGAAGAACGATCCGGACCTCCGCAACGTCCGCTCGCAGATCCGCCACGAGGAGCTGGTGCAGCTGGCCGAGGATCTCAAGTTGCGCTCGGGCTTCCACGGGGCGAAGAGCTGGTTCTTCGGCAGCGGGAGCGAGGCACAGGCCTGGCGCGACACGATCTCTCATTACCACGCCGTCACACAGAAGTACCCGCAGCTCGGCCGGACCTGGTTCAACCTCGGTTACGCGCAACTGCAGGCCGGCTCGAACGACGCCAGCGCACAATCCTTCCAGCGGGCACTCCAACTCGGCTATCGTCCGGGTGCGTCGACGTACAACACGGCATGCGCCTACGCGCGGGACCGCAACAACGACGCCGCCTTCGAGTGGCTCCAGAAGGCGCGGTCCATCGGCTTCGACCTTCACCGCTATCTCGAGGACGACGACGATCTCGACAACCTCCATGGCGATCCGCGGTGGAAAGAGCTGGCCCGGCAGGTCGAGTTCGAGAAGCACTACCGCAAGAGCCACCCCGACGAGGACGAGGTGTACTGAGACACCCGCGCCCCATGCGGCGGGCACATCTCCTGTATGGAGTCCCTCCTCACCCTGGCTCCGCCGGCCGGCCGCCTCATCGTCTTCGGCGACATCCACGGCTGCTTCGACGAGATGCTTCGCCTGCTCGGCCGGATCGCGCCCACGCCGGACGATCTGGTCATCGCGGTCGGCGATATCGTCCGCAAGGGGCCTGAACCGCTGCGCTGCCTGGAGCTCTGGCGCGACCGCGGCTATCTGGCCGTGGTGGGCAACAACGAGGAGAAGCTGCTCGCGACCCCCTGGTGGCGGCGTCTCTTTCTTCCCGCCGGCGATCGCGCCGTGCTCCGCCGCCCCGATCTGGTGCAATTCATCGAATCGTGGCCGGTGGTCATCGATCTCCCCGAGGCCGGCGCCACGATCGTCCACGGCGGACTGCTGCCGCATATGAACCTGACCGCGCGCGACGTCGAGGCGCATCGGGCCGATCTCATCCGTCTCCGCTGGCTTCGCCGCACGAACGGTTCGTGGGAGCGCGTCCCGAAAGGAAAGCAGCAGGAAGGCGACGTCCTCTGGCCGTCGGTCTGGGACGGCGAGCGGACGGTGTTGTATGGTCACACACCGCTGCGCGAACCGCGCGTCGAGCCGCGGGCGATCGGGCTCGACACCGGTTGTGTCTACGGCGGCTCGCTGACGGCCGCGATCCGGGAAGAGAAGGCATGGAGGCTCGTCAGCGAGCCGGCCAGACGGGCATACAGCAGCCGGCAAGGACTGCAATGACGAAAGCGCTGCCACTCCTGAACCGCGAGCTGAGCCGGCTCGACTACAACGCCCGCGTTCTGGCGAAGGCGGAGGAGGCATCGGTTCCTCTCCTGGCGCGGCTGCAGTTCCTGGCCTGGTGCAGCCGGAATCTCGACGAGTTTTTCATGGTCCGGGTCGGCGCGACACGCGACCTCATCGAGGCCGGGGTGAGCGAGCCCTCACCGGACGGCCTCCTTCCGGCGGAGAGACTCGCAGCGATGCAGAAACGGACGGGGGAGCTGCTCGCGCAGATGGATCGATGCCTGACCGAGGATCTGCTGCCGCGGCTGCGCAGCGAGGGAGTGGCGATCGAGACCTTCGGGGATCTGCCGGCGGACGATCAGCAGTGGGTCCGCGACTACTTCGCGCGCGAGGTCGCGCCGGTGCTGACTCCGCTGGCGATCGATCCCGGTCATCCCTTTCCGTTCGTCGGGAGCTCGAGCCTCACCGTGGCGGTGACGATCGAGGCGCCGCGCGCCGACTCGACGCACGTCGTGCTGATGAAACTGCCGCCGCTGCTGCCGCGCTTCGTGGCTCTGCCGGACGGTAAGCGGTTCGTGCCGATGAAATCGATCATCATCGCCAACACGACCGCGTTCTTCCCATCCTTCGCGGTGAAGGAAGGCATCCTCTTCCGGGTCATCCGGAACAGCGAGCTGTCGCTCGACAGCGACGAGGTGCAGGACCTCCGCGACTCGGTCGAGGCGGAGCTGCGGCGGCGGGACCGGCGGCAGGTGGTCTGCCTGGAGATCGAGGCGCGCGCGAGCGAGGAGCTCGTGGGCGTGCTGGTCGCCGGCACGGGAGCGCGGCCGCAGGACGTTTACCGCGTCTCCGGCTTCGTGAAGATGTCCGATTTCGAGCAGATCTGCGAGGCCGTGCCCGACGCGGCCCTGCACTACCCCGCCTTCAACGCCCGCCTGCCGCAGCGTCTGGCGTCCGCCGACGATCTCTTCTCAATCATCGCGGCCGGAGACGTGCTGCTGCACCGTCCTTACGATTCCTTCACCGCGGTCGTGGAGTTCGTGCACGCGGCGGCCACCGACCCGGCCGTGTTGGCCATCAAGATGGCGCTGTATCAGACGGACGAGGGGGCGCCGATCGTCGACAACCTCGTGCTGGCGGCGAACTCCGGCAAGCAGGTCAGCGTCGTCATCGAGCTGCAGGCGCGGTTCGAAGAGCGGAAGAACATCGCCCTGGCCCGCCGGCTCCAGGATGCCGGCGTGCAGATCGTCTACGGCCTGGTAGGACTGCAGACGCACGCCAAGCTCTGCGTGGTCATCCGCAGCGAGGGCGGCCAGCTCCGGCACTACGTGCACCTCTCCACGGGGAACTACACCGCCGAAGCGGCGCGCAGCTACACCGATCTCGATCTGCTCACCGCGAATCCGGCGTTTGGCCGCGAGGCATCGCTGCTGATGAACATCCTCACCGGCTACAGCGCACGAAGCGCGACCGAAGTATTCGAGCGCGGCGGGGAACGGCCGCGGTGGGAGGAGCTGATCATCGCCCCGTTCGACTTTCATCGATGGCTGATCGCCAGGATCGAACGGGAAGCGGCGCACGCCGCGGCGGGACGGCCAGCCAGGATCTCCGCGAAGCTGAACTCGCTCGTCGACACGCAGGTCATCCAGGCCCTCTCCGACGCCAGCACCGCGGGAGTGAAGATCGACCTGATCGTCCGCGCTATCTGCTGCCTGGTGCCGGGAGTCCGCGGCGTGAGCGAGAACATCCGCGTCATGTCGATCGTCGACCGGTTCCTCGAGCACGAGCGGATCATCCATTTCGAGAACGGAGGTACGCCGGAGTACTTCCTCTCCAGCGGGGACTGGATGCCGCGCAACTTCGTCCGCCGCATCGAGGTGACGTTTCCCGTCCTCGACGCCGCTTCAAGGAAGACCGTCTCCGACGTCCTCGACCTTTCCCTCGGCGACACGGTCTCGTCGTGGGATCTTCGTTCCGACGGCCAGTGGCACCGGCGCAGCGGCCGCGAAAAGATTTCCAGCCAGCGCGCCTTCATCGACATCGCCCGCGCGGAGTCGGTGAAGATCAGCGGGAAAGGAATGACGCGACTTCGCGCCGGACGGCTTCGGGCTCGCACGAAGGCCCGAGATGCCCGCAGTCGCCGCTGAGCGTCACCGCAGGCCTCGGGCCTCGGGCCTCGGGCCTCGGGGGGGTGGTGGGCCTGAGGCCCGAGGCCTGAGGCCCGAGGCCTTGAGCTGCCAACATTGATCCTTCGTCGCTTCGCTCCTCAGGATAAACTTCGAGCCTGCCGCGGGACATCGCGATGAGCCGTTACCTTCAGAAGATCTCGCTCCGACCGTACGACGAGACGGAGATCTGGGTCGGCTGGGAGCTCGAGGAGCGAACGGGCGAAGTCGAGGGATTGACCCTCGCCGACGGCATGTCCGCGGACGACCTCGCCCGCTACGGGGTGATCGAATTTCACAAAATTCCCACCGGCTACATCGAATCGGGAGAGTTCCTCCCCCGCCTGCGCAAGCCGTGAGGCTTGCGCTTTGCTAGTCATGGCCGCCTTTCCGGCACTGTTCATCGGCGGAGGCCTCCTCGTGCTCGCGCTGGTGATCATGATCTACCGCGGGATGTCGCTGACGGGGCGTCTCGTTCTGGTCGTGCTCCTGGCCGGCGTCACCAGCGCTGTCTCGATGGTGCACGATACGGTGCGCCCTTCGGGGACGGGCATTCTCCAGAGTCGCGGCTATCCGAAGTCGTTCCACTTTCAATGGCGCGATCCGGGGCGGCAGGAGGGGCCGCGGCGGGACATCAACGCGATCTACTTCGGCGTGAATACGTTCGTGCATGCCGGCGTCATGGCGCTGGCCGTGGCGATGCTTCCCCGGCGCCGGAAAGTGCCGGGCGAACGTAAAATGCGCGACTCGATGGTCGCTCTCCGCATCTCCCTCGGCATCGTCCTTCTCATCCTCGGCGTGATCGGCGGGTTCGTCCCCATCATGCAGGGATGGATGTTCATTCTTCTCGGAGTGCTCGTCCTCTTCCCGAAAGCGAAGTTCACCGAGAAGGTGCTGCTCAAGGCCGAGCCGAAACTGCCGCGCGTGGTCCGCCTCCTGCGGCGTATCGGCATCGGCGCTGATCATGACGAAGCAGTACGACCGTAGATACTTCGACCGCTGGTACCGCGGCCGGAACCGCATTCACGACCGCGACGAGGTGCGGCGCAAGATCGTGCTGGCCGTGGCCACCGCCGAATACTTCCTCCGCCGGCCGATCCGCAGCGTGCTCGACGTCGGAGCCGGGGAAGGAGCATGGTTCCCGCACCTGCGATCGATCCGGCGCCAGGCGACGTACCTCGGGGTCGAGCCGAGCGACTACGCGTTGGAACGTTTCGGCAGGCAACGCCATCTGCTGAAGGGAACGTTCGCCGATCTGGCCGCGATGCGCCTGCGCGCCCCCTTCGATCTCGTCGTCTGCTCCGACGTTCTCCACTACCTGACCGAGCGCGAGATCTCCAAAGGCATCGGCGAGCTGGTACGGCTCACCGGAGGGATCGCCTTCCTCGAGCTGCTGACAGCCGAAGACGACATCATCGGCGACATCGAAGGCCTCAAGCGCCGCCCCGCATCCTGGTACGTACGACGCTTCCGGCGCGCCGGCCTCACATGGGCCGCCCCCTACTGCTGGCTCTCCGCCGGGCTCCGCTCCACCGCCTCCGAACTCGAACGATCCCCACCATGATCGGCTTAGTAGGCGATTCTTCGGGAGGGGGGGCTTACGCTGATCTTCTCGATCCGGACGCGGGCGTCGACGACTACGGCTCCCGTCTCGAGCGCCTTCAAGGGGTTGACGTCGAGCTCGCGGATCTCGGGGCAGACTTCGAGGAGCGCGGAGAGGCGGAGCAGCACATCGCGCACGGCGGCGATGTCGCTCGGCTTCGAGCCGCGGAATCCCTTCAGGAGCTTCGAGACGCGGATCTCGCGCAGCATGTCGTCGGCATCGTTGTCGGTCATGGGATGGATGCGGAACGCGACATCGGCGAGCAGCTCGACGAGCGTCCCGCCGGCGCCGAGGACGAGGACGTGCCCGAAGTTCGGATCTTCGGTGGCGCCGGCCATGATCTCGACACCGCCCGGCACCATCTGCTGGATGATGGCGCTGGTCATCGTTCCGGCGAGGCGTGTGCTCATCTCGAGATAGGCGTCGCGGACCTGGCGCTCGTCCAGCAGTCCGAGCTTGACCGCACCCGCTTCCGACTTGTGCAGCAGTTCCGGCCCCTGCGCCTTCAACACCACGGGGAGCCCCATGCGCAGGGCCGCCTGCACGGCCTCGTCGACGGTGGTCACGCGCTCCACGCGGGCGACGGCGATCTGCGCGGCCGAGAACAAGGCGTTGACGTCGAATGCATCGAGCCATCCGCCGCCGGAAGCGAGCTGCTTCTCCACGATGGCCCGCATGGCCACGCGATCGAAGTCGGAGAACCTGACCACCGTGCCCGCGGGGCGGCGGCGCCACTCGCCGTAACTCGTCGCGCGGGCGAGTGCCGTGACCGCGCGCTCCGGAAACAGGTACGACGGAACCGGCGAGAGCGTGGACGGTGCCCCGCGCGCGCTCATGAATGTCGCGATGAGCGTCTTTCCCTTCGCGATCGTCGCGGACTGACGGATCACCGCGGCCACCCCTTCCGCGTCGGTGGCGAGGACGGGAATGTAGATGATCATCACCGCGTCGACACCCGGGTCGGCGAGAACGAGCTCGATGGCGCGCGCGTACTGCTCGGGCGAAGCGCTGGCAATCATGTCGATCGGATTGCCGACGCTGGCGGTGGGCGGAAGCATGGCGCGCAGCGCCGCCGTCGTCTCCGCCGTGAGTGGCGCCAGCTCGAGGCCGCTCGACTCGCAGGCGTCCGCCGCCAGAATGCCCGGACCGCCGGCGTTCGTGACGATGGCCACGCGACGTCCGGCAGGCACCGGCTGATTGGCGAGCAGCGCTGCCACGTCGAACAGCTCCTCGAGGGTCTCGGTACGGATGACGCCCGCCTGCCGGAAGAGGTTCGTCACGATGGCGTCGCTCGTCGCCAGCGCTCCCGTGTGCGACGACGCGGCGCGCGCCCCCGCCGCCGAACGTCCCGCCTTGACGGCGACGATCGGCTTCTTCCGCCCGACGCGCCGCGCGATCTCGCCGAACTTCCGCGGGTTTCCGAAGCTCTCCATGTACAGCAGCATGACATCGGTCTTCGGATCCTCGGCCCAGTACTGGATCAGATCGTTGCCGGAGACGTCGGCTTTGTTGCCGACGGAGATGAACGTGGAGAAACCGATGTTGAGGTTGCGCGCGTAATCGAGGATGGCCAGACCGAGAGCGCCGCTCTGGCTCGACATGGCCACGTTACCGCGGGGAGGAAAGATCGACGAGAACGTCGCGTGCATGTTCACGGCCGGATCGCTGTTGATCACGCCCATGCAGTTCGGTCCGACCATCCGCATCCCGGCGGCGCGCGCTTTCTCGAGCAGGCGCCGCTCGGCGGCTCGCCCCTCCTCCCCCGTCTCACCGAAGCCGGCCGTGATGACCACGGCCGCCTTCACGCCTTTCGTCACGCAGTCGTCGATCACTGCCTCGACGTGCGCGGCCGGCACCGCGATCACGGCGAGGTCGACCGGCTGATCGATCGCGGCCACAGAAGGGAACGACTGGATGCCGTCGATCTCGCCCGCATTCGGATTGACGGCGAACAGCGACCCGGTGAATCCGGTGCTGCGGAGGTTGTGGAGGATCTCGCTTCCCAGCTGTCCGCGCCGGCGGCTGGCCCCGACCACCACGATCGACCGCGGCTCGAAAATCGAGCGCATCGAGGCCCAGGCAGCCATGCGCGACCGCTCCGCCGCGCGGTCCTTGTGGTGCTCGGTGGACGCGATGGCAAAGGAGACATGGACCGTTCCTTCGGCCGAGCGGCTCCGCACATCGAAGCCCGAGGCGAGAAACACGTCGAGCATCTTGTGGTTCTCCGGCAGAACCTCGGCACGGAACTCCTCGATGCCGAGAGTCCGGCCGATGTCGGCGAGCTTCTGCAGCAGGTGCGTCCCGATCCCGAAGCCGTGGAAACGGTCCGCGATGGCGAACGCCACCTCCGCACACGACGTACCACGCACCGAGCGGTAGAAGTGGGCGATGCCCGCGATGCTGCCGCCGAGCTCGCCGACGACGCCGAAATCGTCCGCGTAGTCGACCACGGCCGGTGAATCGCGCAGCGCCGCTTCGGGCGAGCGCGTATCGAAGAAGCGCATGTAGAGGCTGTCCGGCGACAGGCCGCGATAGAACGCCAGCAGCGCATCGCTGTCTTCCGGCCGCACCGGGCGGATGCGCAGCGTGCGGCCGCTGCGCAGCACCACGTCGGATTCGAACTGGGAAGGGTACGCCGTGGTCATCGAGGCCACTAGCTAATCACGATCTCCTGTCCCGTGAGCTGTTGGAAGAAGAGGGCCAGCTTTTCGTTCGTGAAATCGTCCCATCCGCGGCAGGTGTCGTGGACCCTCGCCTGAACGTCGCAGGCGATGGGAAGGTCCCGGACGTCCTGCTGCGCGAGCTGCCAGTCGTTGGCGATCCGCTCCAGGTCAGCGCGGCTCATGGCGGGGTTCTTGGCTACGATCCAGTCGTACTTTTCCCTCAGCTCGGCGTCGCTGAACTGGCGGAAGCCGCCGCAGAAAACGCCCCGCTCCGCGGCGACTTTGCAGACCGAGTTCTCGATGTCGGTGAGCTCGGTCAGCTCACGCCGCAGCCGGGCGATCGCCTCATCCCTGCTGATCTGAAGAGTACGGGCCATGGTGCACCTCCTCCATGGCTCGATGATGGAGCCGCCCCCCCTGTGACAGCGGTACCCCTGCTCACAAGGGGATGTGAGGTCCGTCACACGGAGCTGTCACGCCGAGAAGTGGCGCCAGCGCCAGGCCGCGCTCACCGCATGGACGACCTCGTCCGAGGACTACCGCGAGCGCCTGCGGCGCCGAACTCGCGGTTCGTCATGCGCCGGCCGAGATCGGACTGCGCCAGGATGCCGACCAGGAGTCCGTCGCCCCGGATCACCGGCAGGTGATGGATGGCGTTCTCCTCCATGATGGCGATGGCATCGCCCACCGGTTCCTCGGCGCCGATGGTGATGACCGGGGTCGACATGCACGAGGCCGCGGGAACGATGCCGGCGTCATCGCGGATGGCCACCGCCCGGCAGGCGATGTCGCGATCGGTGACGATGCCGACCAGGCGGCCGGAGCTCGTGATCGGGATGGCGGCGCAGTCGTGGTCGCTCATCAGCTGGGCGACGAGGCGCAACGGCGTCGTCGGCTCGCACGCGGCAGGAGCGGGAGTCATCACATCGCGCACCTTCATATTGTTTCTCCTCGATTGCACACTACGGCCCGATCGCATCCGAAGCGTTGACGCGTGCAGCGCTGCCGTGTGACGGACGACACATCGCGCCGTGCGTCGAGTCATCCGGCCCGCCACGCCGCGGGACATACGCTGCATGGCACGGAGGTGTCCCATGTGTCTCGGCGTGCCCGGTCAGATTCTCGAGATCAGCGGTGAGATTGCCACGGTCGACTTCTGGGGGACGCGCCGCCATGTGCGGCTCGACGAGCTCCAGGAGCCGGTGACGGCGGGTGACTACATCATCGACCACGCCGGGTCGGCGGTGCGCGTCATCCCGGTCGAAGAGGTGGCCGACACGCTCGCGCTCTACGAGGTCGTGCTGACCGAAGCCGGCGAAGATCCGATCGCCCGGGACATCGCCGAGTTGGAAGAGCTGGCCCTGGTCTGACCATGCGGCCCGACTCCTCGCCGCTGCGAATCGCCCTCCTCGCCGCCGATTCCACGGCGGGCCTGGAGGCGCTCGCCGGCGATCCGCGGCGGGGCGTGCTGTACGAGATCGCCGCCGTGATCGACGGCGGCGAGCGTCCGCGAAACCTCCGCGCGCGCGAGGAGCTCGATAGCCAGCTTTGCCGCGGTGCTTCGGAAAGCGAAGGCCGACTGGATCGTTCTGGCCGGATATCCCTGGATCATCACCGCGCCGCTGCTTCAGGCTTTCCCCG
This sequence comes from Thermoanaerobaculia bacterium, assembly GCA_035525015.1. Taxonomy (GTDB): domain Bacteria; phylum Acidobacteriota; class Thermoanaerobaculia; order Gp7-AA8; family Gp7-AA8; genus DATLEX01. The sequence continues at coordinate 20,449 of DATLFC010000279.1, forward strand.
GCCGCATCCTCGCGCTGCACGATGCCGATCTCACGCTTCGCGACGACGACGGCGCCCGGCGCTACAAGGGCCTCCATGCCGTGAGCGACGCGCTGCTCGGCGGCGAGCAGGAAACGCGCTCCTCGGCTTTCGTGGTCACTGAAGACGTGGGCGAAGGCCCGCTGTTCCTCCTCAGCGGCGCGTATCGCGTAGCGCCGCTGGCCGAGGACGCCCGGCGCTGGGGAGCTGCCGATCTCCTCACCGCGTATGCGGCGCTGCATCGGCAGTGGATGGTTCGCGGTGCCTGGGGGCCGATGCTCCTCCGCATCGTCGAGCTGCTCGCAGCGGGCGACATCCGCATCGTCGGCAGCGTCGCCTGGATCGACGGTGTACCCGGACCGTGCCGCATGGGCGAGGCGCCTTCCATCTGCCACGATCGCAACATCGACGGCATCCCGCTGTCGTGTCCGTTCATTTCGTCTCAGTGATGTAGCGTTCGTCACCGGGTTCTGTGAGCAGAGTCATCGGAGCGCACCATGGCGTGTGATGCCATGCTGGTATGCAACAACAACCGATGACTTCTCTGCCGCGGCCGGCCATCGTGATGTGGGAGGTGACGCGTGCCTGCAAGCTCTCCTGCGCCCACTGCGTCGTGGGTCCGCAGGAGCAGCGAAGCGCCGCGGAGCTCTCGACGTACGAGGCGTACAAGACGATCGACCAGATCGTCGCGCTGAGACCTCAGGAGCTGATCATGACGGGCGGAGATCCGCTCGAGCGCAGCGACCTCTACCAGCTCATCGACTACGCCGTCCGCCGCGGTGCGAACCCGACGCTCACCCTCAGCCCGACGCCGCTGCTGACCGGCAGTGTCATGGGGAAGCTGCGCCATCACGGGCTGACGCGCATCGCCATCGCCATCGACGCAGCGTCGCCGGCCCCCCATGACGCCCTCCGCGGTCTGTTCGGCCAGTTCGCGGCCATGCTGACGGCGGTGCGCTGGGCCCGGACGGCCGAACTGGAGATCGAGGCGAACACGCTCGTCACCACGGCGAACCTCAACGATCTTCCAGCCATGGCCAGGCTCCTCACGTCCCTCGGCATTCAGCGCTGGAACGTTTACTTCCCGGTCCCGCTCCGCGGAGCGAAGAGCGTCGCGTCGCTGAAGCCGGAAGAGGTGGAGAGGGCGTTTGAACAACTGCTGAAAATCGGCGGCGAGGTTGCGTTCGGTATCCGGACGTTCGAAGCTCCGATGCTGGAGGACGACATCGTCTTCATCTCGCACTCCGGCGAGGTAGCCTCGAGTCCTTTCGCTGGGGTGAGAGCGGGCAACGTGCGCTACCAGCCGCTGTCGGCGATCTACAGCTCCGCCGATCTGTTTGCGTCCAACCGCCGCGACATTTCACGGCACTGAGCGAGGTTTTGTCATGGATTCCTTCCACCCGCGCATCACGCCCTGGCAGATCGACGAGGCCGACTTCTACGAGATCGAGCAGCGCGAGGAACAGTTGCGTTTTCTGCTCCAGTACGCGGTTCTGGCGCCGTCCGGCCATAACTCCCAGCCGTGGACCTTCCGGATCACCTCGGAGGGGGTGGAAGTCTTCGCCGATTTCGAGCGCCGGCTTCCCGCCGCCGATCCTCAGGACCGCGAGCTGCTGATGAGCATCGGCGCCGCGATCGCGAATCTCCGGATCGCCGCCGCTCACTTCGGGTTCGAGACCACGGCGCTCTACCAGCCGGGACGCGAAGAGAGTCTGCCGATCGCACTGGTGGCGATCCGCGAGACCTGCGCTCCCGACCCGGCGCTCTCGCGGCTCTTCCCTGCCATCACCCGGCGGCATACGAACCGGCAGGCCTTCCAGGACCGGGCCATCGACGAGACGGCCCTCTCGAGTGTCTGCGACTTCATCGACGAGAACGCCGCATGGCTTGCGTTCGTCGTGCCGCACGATCGCGGCTCGGTGGCCGGCCTGATCGACAAGGCCGACCGCATCCTCATGAGCCGCGACGCCTACCGGCACGAGCTCGCCGACTGGATGCGCCCGAATGAGAGCTCCGCCACCGACGGAATGTGCGGCGACGGCTTCGGAATCCCCGGCCCGCTCTCCGCCCTTGCACCATGGATGATCCGCCGCCTCGAGGCGTCCGATGTCCACGCCCGCCACGACCGCAGCCTCGCCGAGAACGCGGCCGGACTCATCGTGGTCTCGGCCGACGACGATCAGACGGCGCTGCTGCAGGCCGGCGAGATTCTCGAACGGCTGCTGCTGCACCTGACCAGCGTCGGGCTCCACTACTCGTTCCTCAACCAGCCCATCGAGGTGGACGAGCTGCGCAGGGAGCTGTCGCAGATGGTGCGCTCCGCGAAGCCGCCGCAGCTGCTGCTCCGCATCGGCTACGCGAGGCCGGTGGCGAAGGCAATGCCGCGCCGCCCGCTCGAGACCGTCCTCGTCAAGTAGCGGGTGAGTTCTGCAGCGCGGCGAGGTAGCTGTACATCTTCCAGCGGTGGTCGACGTCTT
>DATLFC010000117.1:0-2631 GCA_035525015.1 Thermoanaerobaculia bacterium
GGGCAAGCGTTTCTGTCTTTCGTTCAGCTGCGACGGCGAGCGCTTCCACATTCCCTGCACCGTGGCCCGCTCCCGGCTCGACATCCAGAACTCCGCGCACCGCAAGGTTTACACGAGCGGCGTCCGCTTCGTCGACCTCGAGCGGGAAACGGAGGATCGCCTGTGGGGCCTCATCGGCTTCCTGGCCATCGACGTCCTCGCCCTCGAGGCCGCCGCCGCCGACGAGTACGACTTCACCATCCTCTCGAACTGACTCTACGAACGGATCCGCGGTCCGCGGGCTATTCCGCGCGCGCCATCTGTACAGGCGGGAGGAAGCGGGAGCTGGCCAGCCACTCGCGATCGGGGTAGTAGGCGAAGACCGGCGTGCCGCCGCGGATCGTGTCGATCAGCTTGCGCGAAACCTCGCTCCGTACGGCGGGGCAGCCCCAGCTCCGGCCCAGGCGGCCGAGCGCCTTGATGGCCATCGAGCTGACGTAATGCGCGCCGTGCATGACGATGGCGCGGTCCCACGCGTTGTCGTTGATCCCTGCCTCGAGACCTTTCAGGCGGAGCGAATAGCCGTTCGAGCCGACGTAGGTTCCCGCCGTCACGAACAGACCGAGGCTCGTGGTCAGGCTGCCGTGGACGTTCGAGAACTTCGTCGGGACGTTCCCGCCGCTGTTCTTGCCGTGCGAGACGAGCTCGCGGAAGAGCAGTTTCTGCGCGGTCAGATCGAACACGAAAAGCCGCGGCTCGGTCGACGGAATCGAATAGTCGATCACCGTGATCAGATTTTCCCGTTTCACCAGACCACGCTCCGCCGCACAGCCGGCCGAGTTCAACGCCATCTTCAGGACCTCGCCGCGCAGGCCGGGGGCCTGACGCAGAAGCGACGAGACGAGCCCTTGAGACGGTTTGGTGGCGCAGTGGGAATCGGCTGTGAGCGGCGCGACGAACAACAGCGCAGCCGACAGGGCGAGGACGAATCGCTTCATGGGCACCCGAATCGATCTGGATTCACGAGGCGCCGGACCAATTCAGGCGACCACGCGTTTGACGATAATAACACCCATGTCCCGGACGCATGCGATCCTCGTCACACTCATCACCTACAAAATCGCGCTGATCGCGATCGGCATCTGGGCCTCGCGCCGCACCCACGATGACAGCGATTTCTTCCTCGGCGGGCGGCGTCTGGGCGGCTGGGTGGCGGCGCTCAGCGCTTCGGCGAGCTCATCCTCAGCGTGGACGCTGCTCGGCGTCAGCGGCGCCGCCTACGCCTGGGGCCTCTCGGCGCTCTGGCTCTTCCCCGCCACCGTGTCGGGATTTCTCATCAACTGGCTCTGGGTCGCCCCCCGGCTCATGACCATGAGCCGCGAGCGCGACAGCCTGACCCTGACCGAGTTCCTGGCCGGCGATCGGGGCGATCGCTTCTACCCCGCCATCATGCGGCTGTCGGCGGCGGCGATCCTCTTTTCGTTCCTTTTCTACGTCGCGTCGCAGTTTCAGGCGGCCGGGCACGCGTTCGCCTCATCGTTCGGTCTCTCCACCTCGACAGCCATCGTGGTGGGCGTCATCGTCATCGTTGCCTACACGCTGTTGGGAGGTTTCTGGGCCGTCAGCGTGACCGACACACTGCAGGGTTTGCTCATGGCCGGTGCGGCCGTCTTCCTTCCGCTCGTCGCGCTGATTCAGGTCGGCGGGTTCGGCGAACTGGTGGAGGGGCTCCGCACCGTGTCGACGACGGGCCAGCTCAGTCTCACGCGCAACTACCCCGGAATCCTCGGCCTTGCCTTCATCCTCGGAACGCTCGGCATCGGCATCGGCTACCCGGGGCAGCCGCACGTCGTGAACCGCTTCATGGCCCTGCGCGATCGCGCGGCGCTGTCACGCGGGCGGCTGATCTCGATCGCCTGGGCTGTCGTGATCTATTCCGGGATGCTGCTCCTCGGCCTCTGCGGGCGCGTCCTGTTCGCCACGGTGGCGGACAACGAACAGATTTTCTTCGAGACCGCGAACCAGCTCCTCCCGCCGGTCGTGGCCGGCGTCATGGTGGCGGCGGTGCTCTCGGCCATCATGTCGACGGCCGACAGCCAGCTGCTGGTCGCCGCGTCGTCGATCTCGTGGGACTGGCAGCGGGCGGGGGGGCATGAGGCGCGGGGTCTGACCGGATCGCGCATCGTCGTGATCATCGTCAGCGCGATCGCCACCATGCTGGCCATCTTCGCGCCGGCGGCGATCTTCTCGCGCGTGCTCTTCGCCTGGAGCGCTCTCGGGTCCGCGTTCGGCCCACCGCTCCTGGTGCGCCTGGCCGGCCATCGCGTCGCCCCGGCGGCGGTGCTGGCGGCGATCGCCGCCGGCTTCGGCCTGACCGTCGTCGCGCATCTGATGCCGGACGGTCCGGGCGACTGGATCGAACGGCTCGTGCCGTTCGCGATCGCGCTGGCGATCTCGATCGCCGGAATCAGAAACCGGGAAGACGCCGCTGGGCCGGGGGGAACGTGAAGACGGCGGCTGACGGCGTCGACGTTGCTCAGCATCCGCTGCGCGGCGTGGACCGCGGCGCCGGCATGATCGCTCTTCGAGAAGGACGCCACGAGCGTCTGCGCCTCGGCGCGGTCGATCGCTCCACGTTCGTCCGCCACGATG
>DATLFC010000118.1:0-3689 GCA_035525015.1 Thermoanaerobaculia bacterium
ACCCGGACCAGCGTCGGCTCATCGGGCGGCGTGCGGGAGCGCTCGCGATGCAGGTAGACGCGCCACATCAGCGTCAGGGCCAGGGCGATGACCACCACGATGCCGATCATCGCCAGGAGACGGCGGATCACGACAGCGGCCCAGCAACGGCTGTGCCCGGCCGATACAATGCCCCGCTCATGCGGGCGATCGTGGTGAAGGAACACGGCGGGCTCGACAAGCTCGAGCTGACCGACGTCCCCGAGCCGGTTCCGCAGGCCGGCGAGGCGCTGATCCGGATCCACGCCGTGGCGTTGAATCATCTCGATCTCTGGGTCCGCCGCGGCGTGCCGGGGCACACGTTCCCGCTGCCGATCATTCCCGGCTCCGAAGCCGCGGGCGTCATCGAGCGCGTGAACGGCGCCTCGTCGGAATGGCGCGAGGGCGACGAAGTGATCGTGGCGCCAGGGTTTTCCTGCGGGCTTTGCGCAGCGTGTCTCTCGGGCCGCGATCCCCTCTGCCTTCGCTACGGCATCTATGGAGAGACTGCCGACGGCGGATGCCGCGAGAAGGCGGCGGTTCCGATCCGGAATCTGCTCCGCAAACCGGCCCGGCTCTCGTTCGCGGAGGCGGCCGCGCTGCCGCTCGACATGCTCACCGCCTGGCACATGCTCATTGCGCGCGCGGAGCTGCGTTCGGGCGAGACGGTTCTCGTGCAGGCGGGAGGCTCGGGCATCGGCACGGCGGCCATCCAGATCGCGAAGCTGTGGGGAGCCACCGTCTACGCGACCGCCGGGTCGCCGGAAAAAACAGCCCGGGCACGCGAGCTCGGCGCCGACGCGACCATCGACTACAACCGCGGCGACTTCGTCGCGGAGGTGCGCGCCCTCACCGGCAAACGGGGGGTGGACGTTGTCGTCGAGCACGTCGGGGGGGAGACGTTCCAGCGCTCGCTGCGCCTGCTGGCTCGCGGCGGCAGGCTCGTCACCTGCGGCGCGACAACGGGGGCCGAGGTCTCGATCAATCTGCGGCTCGTCTTCTTCAAACTGCTCTCGATCCTCGGCTCTACGATGGGTAGCCTCTCCGAGCTTCATGAGATCCTGCAGCACGTCGAGGCGGGTCGCCTCCGCCCGGTTGTCGACCGGGTGCTGCCGCTGGCGGACGTCGCCGAGGGGCACCGGGTGCTGGAGGCGCGGGAGGCGTTCGGGAAGGTAGTGCTGGAGGTGCGAATTGAGAATTGAGAATTGAGAATTGAGAAAAAACAATTCTCAATTCTCAATTCTCAATTCGCAATTCGCAATTCATAATTCAACACATGCCCATCGCGGTACTCCCCAACGAGCTCGTCAACCAGATCGCTGCCGGCGAGGTCGTGGAGCGCCCCTCTTCGGTGGTCAAGGAGCTGATCGAGAACGCCATCGACGCCGGCGCGACGGCCATCGACGTGACCCTCGAGCAGGGAGGACGGAAGCGGATCGAGGTCCGCGACAACGGCTGCGGGATGAGCGAGGAGGATGCGCTGCTCGCGCTCGAGCGGCACGCCACCTCGAAGATCCGCGAGTTCAACGACCTCTCCCGCGTGCGAACGCTCGGGTTTCGCGGCGAGGCCCTCCCGTCGATCGCCAGCGTTTCGCGCTTCACGCTCGTCACCGCCGACGGCGACAGCGGGCAGGCCACGGAGATTTCGTGCGACCCGATGGCCGGAACGCGGCAGGTCCGTCCGGCGGCGCGCGATCGCGGCACCAGCGTCTCCGTCGATGAGCTCTTTGAAAACGTTCCGGCGCGCCGCAAGTTTCTGCGGAGCGTCGACGCCGAGTTCCGCGCCATCGCCACCGTCGTCAGCTCGTACGCGCTGCCGCTTCCGGCGATCGCATTCCGGCTCGTGCACAACGGACGCGTCGTCGTCGATCTCCCCCCGGCCGCCGGCGGACGCGATCGCGCGGTTCAGATCCTCGGCACCGACGCCGAGCGCCATCTCGAGCCGGTCGAAGGTGGGGCGGACGGCATCGCCGCGGCGGGATTCGTCACCCGCGGCCTCCGCTACGGCAGCCGGCGCAATCAGTTCTTTTTCGTGAACGGCCGGCTCGTGCGCGACCGCGTGCTGACCCACGCCGCGAATCGCGCCTGCGACGCGTTCGACTTCGACGGCCATCCGGCCGTCGTCCTCTTCCTCGAGGTGGCGCCGGAGATGGTCGACGTGAACGTCCATCCTGCAAAAACCGAAGTGCGCTTCCGCGATTCGGGGAGCGTGCACGTGGTCGTCGAACAGTCGATCAAGCGCGCGCTCGGCGGGGCGGAAGAAGGGGCCGCGCTCCTCGGCCAGCCGCTGCGCGATGCGCCGCTGCCCCCGGGCGATCTCTTTCCGGCGCAGCGCTACGACTCCCCTGCTCCGCTCTCGATTCCGGCGCCGCTCTTCCAGCGGAGCAGCGCCCTCGTGCAGCCGCCGTCCTCGGTCCGTTCCGCTGCGCTGGCCGACGCGCAGGTGGCGGTCGACGTGCCGTCCGACCTCGGCGACCTGCGCGGGCGTGTCATCGGCCAGTATCGAATGAGCTACGTCCTTCTCGACATGCCCGGCGGCTTGCGGCTGGTCGACCAGCACGTTGCGCACGAGCGGGTGCTCTACGACCGCTACTCGACGCGCATCGGCAGCGGTCATCCTGTCACGCAGCAGCTGCTGACACCCTCGCTCTACGAAACCGGCGCGACCGAGGCCGCGGCGCTGGAGTCGCATCTCGCCGAGCTGCAGGGCGTCGGTTTCGACATCGAGCGATTTTCCGGAAACACGTTCGCCGTCGCGGCCATCCCGCCCGAGCTCATCCGGCACGACATCGATTCGTTTCTCCGCAAACTGATCGACGCGTCGCTCGAGGAAAAAGGCTCGCACGTGACCCACGTCCGCGAACGGATCTGCGCCTCGCTGGCCTGCCAGGCCGCCATCAAGGTGCATCGCGCGCTCAGCGGCGAAGAGATGGCCCGCCTCGTCGCCGAGCTGCTCGATTCGTCGAACCCCTACGCCTGCCCGCATGGTCGGCCGATCATCGTCGACATCCGGCACGCCGACATCGAGCGGCACTTCCACAGGCGTTAGAGAGCGCTATCCTCGGCCGATGATGGTTCGCCGGCGCATCGCGTCGCGTCTCCTCGGCCGTCTCGGAGAATGGCGTGCCGCCTGGTTCTATCGCCTGCATGGCTACCGGATCATCGGCAGGAACATCCGGCTGCGCGGTGGTGAGATCGACCTGGTCGCGCGGCGAGGAAGGATGCTCGTCATCGTCGAGGTCAAGACCCGCCAGACGCTCGCGGCAGGAGAAGGGCACGTGGCGGTCGACGGAGCGAAGCGCAGCCGGCTCATCCGTCTCGCCGACCAGTACCTGGCGCGCAGCCGCCCGGAAACCGCCGAGCTGCGTTACGACATCCTCTCCCTCTTCTGGAATGGATGGTGGTTCGACGTCGCCCACTACCCCGACGCCTTCCGCCCGGTTGCCGATCCAGCACGGCCGTGGGAGTGGCGGGCCTGAGCGCAAAAAAGACGCGGGCACCACAGAGGTGCCCGCGTAGTCGACAATCTGCGACCAGAACGCAACATGGGTGTCGCGCCCGCCCGGCCACCGGCGACACGCACTGACCGATTAATTAACCGCCTGCAACCGCAACGTCCCGGCTGCCAGCGGCGTTCGGTGGCGCGGAGTTCGCTGTAGCGATCGTGGACG
>DATLFC010000292.1:0-5262 GCA_035525015.1 Thermoanaerobaculia bacterium
CCCCCGTCGTGACCGTGTGGATGCTGCCGATCGAAACGACCGCGCCGGAGATCGGACGGCCGTGAAAATCGCGGACCGTGCCGCGGATCGTCTCCGCCGCCAGCGGCGACGCAAACAGAAGAAGAAGGATGATGCGTGAAAAAGCTCTCATGGAAGTCCTTTCGACAAAGTCTTTCCAGGAGGCCTGTGACAGGATTGAGATTGCGCGCCGGCCACGCGCCGGCGTTGCTGCCTTTCCCTACGCCGGTTCTAACCGGTTCAGGTTCGAAGGGTCTGATCTCAGGCCGTAACGGCCACCCCCAGGCTCCTACTGCGAAGGCGAGTCTATCACGCGCGCTTACTCGGCGGCGGCCGCCGACACCCCGCCGTTGCCGAGCAGCGACTCGAGCCGGCGGCCAGCCTCCACCGCGGCTTCTACGTCGTCTTTCACAGCCCGGAGATCAGGCTCGGCGCGGCGAAGGAGTGCACGCTGAAGCTCCGGGCTCGCATCGTCCGTAACGCCGGCGAAGAATGGCAGCAGCCACGTAATGGCATTCGACATCTTCGCTTCCACGTCCTGCAGCGCCGCCACCGCGGTACGCAACTCCTCGGGCGTTGCCGCGGGCTCCGCTGCGGGCGCAGTCGCCTGCACGAGCCGGTACACCGGTGTGGTCTCGATCATCTGATTGCGGCGGGGAGTTGTGCGCGTCGACGGAATGCCGGGACATGGCCCATCGAGCGCCGCGCGCGCCTCGTCGATCTCCGTCTGCTTCTCCGCCATCAGATCCTGTGTGTTTTCCATGTTCTCTTTGTGGCTGTTGGCTTCGCTGCGATGGTCGAGATAGTCCTGGATCGAATCGGCGAGGCCATTCGTCTTGTCGATGTAGTCCCTGGCAGAGACGACGACGGAAAGGCCTTTCACGACGTTCTGACCTTTCGCTCGAAGGGCATCGGACCGGCCGATTTCGTCGGCGTAGGTACGGAGGGCCTGCGAATCGCTTCCCGTGGCCTTCAGTACTTCATCCGCTTTTCTCACCGCGTTGCTTACGCCCGCTGCTTCCGCGGGAGAGAAAGCGAGATCGGTTGCGGACATCCCTACGACCGCCTGGGCGACGTTGTCACCGCTGTATTCCTGCGCTAGACCGAGGCCCGATCCGATCAGCCCCACCAGATCGCCCAGCGACCCCTTGAGCCCCTCGGCGGCAAAGCCGCCAAGGGAGACGAAGAATTGGGAGAGGGTCCCGGAGAAACCGTAGATGGAATCGCGCGCCGCATCACGGTTGCGCTCCGCCTCGATGAACGACGCCTCGTGCATCTCATACGCTTCACGCAGCGCCCGCATGCCGTCAATCAGCCGGGAGAGCTTCGCGCAGTCCTCTTCATCATCATCATCATCATCAGGATCCGGCGGCTCATCAGGACCGCCGCCGCCCGGTGGCGGCAGCGGTGGCGGCGCGCTGCACACGACTCCTTCCCGGCAGACGCTCCACGAAGCATCCATCGTCACGAATGCGCCGGTCGCCGGGATCGTGAAGCTCCCCTCCATTCTCGCGGCGCCGCCCTCGAACGTCCGCACCTGGAGGTCCCTCATCGGCGTCGCGGGCACAGAAGGGTGATCTCCGATGACCGGAGAAATGAAGTTGAGCTCCTCCGTGCTCGACCCTTCCGAGGTACTGTAGGTCACGTCGTATTCAGGGTTTCCCGGGAAATCGAGGCAGAGGCTGTACATCCCGCTGCGCGGTATGTCGAAGCCGTAAGGATTGCTCACATCGACGTCGGCGCTCTTGAGCCAGATCCCCGAACATTTTCCCTGTCCTTCATCCCCGTACGTGATCGTCCCGCTACCGCGGCAGGTGAGACCTTCACCACGGCAGGTGAAGGTGTGTTTCACGGCATTGCCCTCAGGCAACAGACTGATGAACGTTCCGACGGTGCGGACGGTACCGCCGGCAGGCACGAGCAACGGCGTGATGCTCTCGCGCAGCCTCACATCCGCCTCGATGTCGAGCTGTGAGTAGATGCCGTCGACCGTACCGTGGAGCCGCGCCTGGACCGTTCCTGTCCAGAGAGCGCCCCGTCGTGGGACGCCGGGTGCCCCTGGCTGAGGAGGCCAGCGGCTGGTCGTCTCGCCGCCCGTGGGCTGTGGCAGCGGCGGTTGCGGTTGTGGCGAAGGCGGTGGCGGTGGCGGTGGCGGTGGCGGCGGCTGTGGCTGCTGCGGTTCGGGGGCAGGCTGCGGCGCTCCAAACGCTCCCGGCTGCGCAGGTTGCGTTTCGGGTGGCGGAGTCAGATGAATCCATGCCGTTTCGGCTCGTGGAATCGGGCCGCGGGTGGTGGAGACGTTCGTTGCGTCGATCCTCGACAGACGGCCCGGAACGACGGTGCCGTCGATTTTGTGAACCTCGTCTGCCGTCGATCGAGGAGCGGCCGAATCTTCGCGCGCCAGACCGACCCATTCGACGCTCGCGAGCGGTGTGACGGCGCCGTCCAGCGTGCAGGAAGCGGCGTTGCAGCTACTGAGGGTCCCGCTGCGAACGGAGCCGTCACGCAGAATGAGATAGTCCTGGACGGGCTCGCCGGGCAACGCGGAAAAGATGATGGCCGCGACGAGAGATCGATCGATCTCTTCGTGCTCCGTATCGACCGTGCCGAGGTTGACGAAGATCACCCTCCCTTCGCGGATCGTGCCGTCGCGTAAAACGACGATTTCCGATTTACGCGGCAGCGTCTGTTTCGGCGTCCCGTCGAGATGAATGGAACGAACCTGTGCGACCGGAATGGGGGTGCCGCTGAGGCGGCAGTGCTGCTCATCGCACAGCTCGAGCCTCCCGGAGCGCTCGCTGCCGTCGCGCATGATCACGATATCCTCGGCACGCGCGGCGATCGCCCCGAAGAAAGCGAACAACAGCATGAGTGCCCGCGCGGCCCTCAGCGCGACCTGACCGTTCACCAGGCTGCCGAGTGTATCGCGAGGTCCTCGCAGGCCACCATTTGCGCACGACGGGTGTATAGTCGGTTCCTCACCTTCACTTGGCGTTGCGCACTCCCGCGCGGCGGCAAACCCACCCAAGGAGGCCTGATGGCACGGAAGCCTTTCTCTCTCGTCGTCTTTTCATTCATTCTCTCATTATTGATGGCTTCAATCCTTTCCGCGCAGCAGAAGGAAACGCCTCTGGCAAAGGCGCAGGGCGACCGCGACGGCACACGCCTCGAAGTCACCGACCTGCGGCGCGGTGATGACGGAGCCGTCACGCTGAGGATGCGCGTGTACAACGATCACGCCGACGGCGCGATCGGAGCCTGCGACCTTGCCGATTCGCGCCACAAGGTCGCCGACTTCGACACGGTCGGCGGTGCCCATCTGCTCGACTACGACAGCCGGACGAAGTACGGAGTCGATCGCCGCGCCAATCGGAAATGCATCTGTTCGCAGGGCGTCAGGATCAACCCCGGAACGAAGCGCAACGTCTGGGCTAAATTCACAATCCCCGACGATGTGGAGAAGGTCACTGTGGTCGTGCCGACGTTCGAGCCTGTCGACCTGACGATCAGGCCTGTCGAGACGGCTGACGACTGAAGTCGAGCGGACGAATCACGCGCGCCGATAGACGATCAGGTCGGTGGAGGGCGGCGTCGCGCCGGCCTGACGGAGCATCGTCGTGAGCTGCCCGCGGTGGTACGAGGCGTGGTTCACGACGTGGATCAGGATGTCGGCCAGGCGGTTCGTGAACGGGTCCCCCTTCATGTTCCGGTAAGCGATCGGCTTCTCCAGCGCCGCATCGTCGAGTGCATCGAGCAGTTTCCGCCGCTCTTCGGCCCCCCTCGCCTGATTCTTCTCCAGCGTCTCCGCGTCCGGCTCGCTGCACCACGCCGGCTGTTCCGTGGGGCTGTTGCCCTTCCACCGCTGCAGCCAGAGCCACTCCGCGAAGACGATGTGCGTCAGCGTCTCCCGGATCGTCGGGTAGCTCGAGGTCAGCACGCGCGTGTACTGCTCGTCCGACAGCTCCCGGATCACCGCGAACATCCGGCTGTGCGCCCACTGGTTGTAGTCGTAGAGGCCTCGTATCTCGTCGACGGTCATGAGCGGAGCTCCGCGAGCTGCTTTTGATGATGCTGCACGTGCCGGGCGCAGAGCAGCACCGCTTTCGGAACCGACGCGCTGCCGAAGTAGGCGTGCGTCAGCTTCCGGCGGCGGCCGCTCGCCACGACCTCCGCGGCCAGTGCATCGAGGCGCAGCGACCGTTCGCGAAACGCGGCGATCGCCGAAACGGGATCAGGGTTCGCAGCGGCGGGACGCGTCTCGCGCGGCGCGCGCGCCAGCGGAAACTTCCCGCCGCGCAGCAGCTTCGGCATGAGCGTGAAACGCAGCAGCAGCCGCTGCCACAGTTTCGTCCGGACCTGCATCCCCTTCCCGCCGGCCAGCTCGCGCAGCAGAGTCTCGTAGGAGAGGTTGAGGTGCTCGACGATCTCCGCCGGCGTCCACTTCCCCTCCGCGCGCGGCGTCAGCCACCTCGCGCCGGCCAGCTTCTCCGCCGTATCGGCGAGCGCCGACGCGGCCTCTCCGTGCATCTGCCGGATCTCATCCCACCTCATGCCGGCTCCACCCGCACGTTCGTGCGGACCGACGCCGCCAGGAAGCAGGCGTCATGCGCCTCATGGTGCAACCGCTCGATCTCCTCCGCGCCCGGGGCCGTCTGGCCGCCGAATCGGACGGCGGGCCGCAGCACGACGTCGGTCATCATCAGCGTCCCGTCGCCGTTGCGCCGGAGCTGCCCCACGGCGCGATCGCTGTACGAATCGACGACGAAGCCCTTCTTCGCCGCGATGGAGAGGAACCAGAGCATATGGCAGCTCGACAGCGACGCCACGAATGCTTCCTCGGGATCCACCGCCTCGGCGCTCGAGAGCGGCGCCGGAACGACGTGCGGGGATGCCGATGCCGGCACGCGGATCCCGCCGTCGAACTCCCACGAGTGCAGGCGGCTGTAGCGGTTGTCGACGAACGCTGCGTCGCCCCGCTGCCACTGCACGATCGCGGTGTGGTCGGACATCTATCTCACCTTCCCCGGCTTCATCGGCCGGAAGTTCACATCGAGGAGCCGCAGACGCTGCTCGTGCACGCCGAGGCGCGTCACGAAACTGCCGTAGTCCTTGCGGGCTGCCGGAGTCCAGGTCACTTCCGACAGCGCGACCAGACGGGGAAAGGCCATGTATTCGACGTGGCCCGGAGAGGGAATGTACTCGGTCCAGATGTTCCCCTGCGCGCCGAGAACGTGCCGCGCTTCC
>DATLFC010000122.1:0-38531 GCA_035525015.1 Thermoanaerobaculia bacterium
GCTGTCGATGTGGTTCCGCGAGTCGCCGGAAGGACTGCACGCCAGCGCGGTGCTCGAAGACGGCAAAGGGAAAGAGCTCTCGCGCCGGCAGAAGCCGATGGATGGCCAGCGGACCGTCACGATCGCCGTCGGCGACGCGAAGCTGGCGCGGGGCAGGTACAAGGTCACTGGCTACTGGGGTGGGAACATCGCCGCCGAGTACGAATTCACGGTGAAATAGGTGTCATCCTGAGCGCCGCAGAGCGCGAAGGATCCCCTGCAACCACGGGGGATCCTTCGCCGTCTTCGCGCGGCTCAGGATGACACCGGGGATCAATTCCTGGACGGCTCGTTGTCGCGGCGGTAGGGGGCGAGGAATTGCAGGCTCTCCACCCGTGACTGCAGCTCCGCACCGATCGTCTCCGCGCGCGTGATCAGGTCGTCGATCTCGAGCAGCTTCTGCTTCTCCTCGACGTCGAGGTTCAGCGACATGATCAGCGCGTTCGTCAGCGCGTCGAGTCCGACGGTCTCGATCTCCGGCACGGCACTCTGTTCGGGAAGATACTTGATGTACAGCCGCGCCAGATCGGCGAGCCACTCCCGCTGCGCGTAGGCATCGTCCGCCGGCCGCTGCACCTCGGGCGTGGCCACGACGCGGGCGATGCGGTACGGCGCCATGCCCACTTCGTCGACGACCCGGAATCGAACGTCGCCGTGCACGAGGATGTTGAAGCGGCCGTCGTCGAGCGGCACGGCCTGCTCGATCGTTCCGATCGTTCCGCAGCCATGGATGGCCGGCGCGCCGAAGTAGTCGCTCTCCCATCCCGGCCGGAGCAGGACGATGCCGAACCGTTTGTCGGTTTCCAGCGCGTCGGACACCATCTGCCGGTAGCGCGGCTCGAAGACGTGCAGGGGGAGGCGCGTGCCGGGGAAAAAGACGAGGTTCGGCAGCGGGAACAGCGGCAGCACGAACTCGCCCGCGGGGAAGGCGCCCATCGATTCAATGTATCAGAACCACCCCGAAACCAGCCGCTCAACCGCCGCTTCGTCCGCGCGCGTTCTCTCGAGCAGGAAACGGCCCGGGCGCCGGTAGCGCACCAGGCGCATGGCGGCATCCAGCACCGCCGGGTTGGAGAGAAGACGCGCCACCTGCCGGCTCCACCGGATCCGTGGGGCGAAGAAGCGATGGTGGTCGCGGCGGTACCGCATCTCCAGCCCGGAGCGCTCTTTACCGGCGACCATCTGCAGGACGGACGGCGCCGCGAGCAGCGCAGACTGAATGGCCATGGCCATCCCGTTGCCGGTCAGCGGATCGATGATCCCGGCCGCATCGCCCGCCATCACCACGCCTCCTTCCACGGCCGAGCGGCTGCGGAAGATGACCGGCTCCGACGAGAGAAAGGTCTCCTGCGCCGGCTCGTGCGCGGCGTACAACCGCTCCAGCCCCCTTTCCTCGCGGCGGATCGCGGCCACGAAGGCTTCCCATCCTCCTTTCAGACCGGCCAGACGGCTCGCGTGGACGAGGCCGCAGATGTTGGTCAATCCTCCCTCGATCGGAGAGACGCCGAGGTAACCGCCGCCGAACGAATGGAGATCGATGGTTCCGCCGGCCGAAGAAGCGGCACGGTAATGCCGTTTGAACCCGAAGTTGCGGTGGGAACGGTCGCGGACGAAACGGCGCCCGAGCTGGGCATCGAACCGGCCCCACCGCCCCCAGGCACCGACAACGACCCTGGCCTCGAGATCGGTCTGCTCGCCGTTCCGCTCGAGCGTGACGCCGTTCGCGTCGATGTTCGTCGCGGTCCATCCGCTCCAGCCGGAAGCGCCGCTGGCCGTGGCGCAGCGGAAGAGGAGATCGTCGAGCAACCTCCGGCTGACGCCGCGCGCGGGCCGTGGCAGGTCGAAGTCGTAGGTCGTCGTCCGCCCCACGATCCGGCACCGCGCGATCGCCGGAACGTTGCAGGCGTCGAGCTGCGCCAGGATCCCGAGGCGGTCGAGAATCGGAAGAGCATCATAGGAGAGAAACTCGCCACAGAGCTTGTCGCGGGGGAAGGCATCGCGATCGACCAGAGCGACCGAGGCGCCGCGGCGGGCGAGAAGCGCGGCGAGCGTCGACCCCGCCGGGCCGGCGCCGATGACGGCGACGTCCACTCTCATTTCCACAGCATGATCGCAAAGCGAAACGGAAACATGCGGCGGACGACTGCGCGGCGGGCCCCGACGACTTCGGCCATAGGGCGGACCTCCGGCACCGTGTACCCGCGCAACACGGAGGCCGGGGCGTCGGACCTGGTGATTCTTCCGACGAGGCGAAGAGCCCCCAGCAGCCGTACGAAGAGAAGCGGCGCGTAGTGCCGGCGCGTGTCGTTGACCGCCACCCCTTTGCGCGCCACGCGGAGCGACTCTCGAAGAATCGACTCGTTCTCCGCGGCGGTGAAATGGTGGAAGAAGTGCGCGGAGGTCACGAGATCGACGGCGTCGCTGCGAAAGGGAAGGCGCGCAGCATCGCCGACCACCATCGGCACGCTCCTTCTGCCGTGAAGGAGATGGTCGATCTTGCAATCGAGCGCGATCCGGAGGCGCACGCCGGCGCTTTCGAGCAGGTCGGCCGATCCGGCACCGACGTCGAGCAGTGAATCGACCGGCGCGAACCGTTTCACCAGGCGGCGGTAGATCGGGATGCCGCCCAGCCACCGGTTGATGCGCCGCAGATCGCGCAGGGACCGCGCCACGTCGGCCGCCGGCGCGTCATGCTCGTCGAGCAGCTCGGGGGCATCGAGGCGGGTGGGAATCAGCAACGCCCTATGCAGACTAGACACGTTTGAGGACCAGGGCGGAGTTCTTCGAGCCGAAGGCGATGGTGTTGCAGACGGCGGCGTTCACGACACGGCGGCGGCCGAGGTCAGGGACGTAGTCGAGGTCGCACTCGGGATCGGGCGTGTCGAGGTTGATCGTCGGCGGCAGCACTCCGTCACGGAAGGCCATGAGCGTGGCGGCCACGCCGGCGGCGCCGCATGCGCCCTGCGGATGCCCGATCATCGACTTCGTGCCCGAGCCGGCGAGGTTCCAGGCGTGCTTGCCGAAGGCCAGCTTGACGGCGCGGGTCTCGACCCGATCGTTCAGCTCGGTCGACGTGCCGTGATAGTTCAGGTATTCGACATCATCGGGAGACAACCCCGCGTCCTTCAGCGCCAGCGTCATGGCCCGGGCCGGCTCTTCGCCGGATTCGTCCATCCGTACGCGGTGATAGGCATCGCACGTCGAGCCATACCCCGCCACCTCGGCGTAGATGTGCGCGCCGCGCGCCCGCGCCGTCGACTCCCGCTCCATGACGAACATCCACGCGCCTTCCGAGAGCACGAAACCGTCGCGATTCCGCGTGAACGGGCGCGAGGCCGCCGCCGGCGCGTCGTTGAACGAGCTGGCCACGATCCGCATGATGCAGAACCCGGTCATGATCCCCTCGGTGATCGGCGCGTCGGCTCCGCCGGTGATGATGGTGTCGATCACCCCCAGCTTCAGATTCCGGTAGGCGTAGCCGATGGCGTCGGTGGAGGAGGTGCAGCCGGTCGAGATCAGGTGCGAGAAGCCGTGGAAGTCGAAGGCCATGGAGATCTCCGAGGCCAGGGTGCCGATCGTGCCGGAAGGGATGGCGTAGACGGAAGCCTGTTTCACGGCTCCGCGGTACCACAGCTCGTACATCCGTTCGCTGAACTCGATGGCGCCGCCGCCCGAGCCCATCATCACGCCGATGGCGCGCTTCCCCTCCAGGTCGAGGTTTTCGACGTCGAGCCTGGCATCGTCCAGGGCCTCGTGGGTGGCGGCGATGGCCATCGGGACGACGCGGGAGACGTGTTTCATGTCCTTCGCCGCGACCCACGGCGCCGGGTCGAAGTCGATCTCGCCGGCCACGCGGCAGGGGAGCGCCGCCGCATCGAACTGCGTGATCGTCCGGATGCCGCTGGTCCCGGAGGCGAGCGCGCCGAAGTACTTCTCCCGCCCGACGCCGTTGGGAGAGAGCGCGCCGAGGCCGGTGATGACGATGCGATCGGAGGTCATGGGCATGTCCGGAAGGATGAAGGATGAAGGATGAAGGATGAAGTCAGCTTTTCGGCTCCGATTCCTTCAGCCTTCATCCTTCAGGCTTCATCCTTTCTCACACGCAGATTCTTACTAATGGTAGAGGCGTGAGCCCGATCACGCTGTGCTACCCTTTTTTCCGTCCATCATGCACATCCTCAACATCAATCTCCTCGGCGAGCTCGCCCTCACGGATCACCGTGAGGACGTGCTTCCCGGCGGCAGCCGGCGAGCACAGGCGCTGGCCTGCTACCTCGCTCTCCGGATCGACACCGGCGGGTCGATCGACGAGGCCGCGGAGCTCCTCGGAGAGGAGCGGATCCACGAGATTATCTCCGACCTGCGACAGGCGCTCCGGTTCCTGCAGGCCGACGTCCTGGTGATCGAGGGCGACAGCATTCGCTTCAATCCGGTGTTCGTATCGGTGGACGCACATCGATTCGAGACCCTGGCGTCGCGGGGAAGCCTGAACGCAATCCGGCAGGCGGCCGACCTGTACCGCTCCAATCTGCTGGATTCCAGTACTTCCGGGTTCGAGGCGCTCGATGAGTGGATCTCCGAACGGCGCCTCCACTACTGGCAGATCGCCATCGGGCTTTTCGGACGGCTGCTCGCCGCGCAGGTGCGCGCCGGCTGGTGGGAGCGGGCCGTCGATACGGCGAACCGGCTGCTCTGCCTCGATCCGTCGCAGGAAGTCGTGCACCGCACGTTGATGCGGCTCCAGCTTGAACAGGGACGACCCGACTCGGCGCTGCGCCGCTACCAGGAGTGCTCCGACATTCTGCGCCGCGAGTTCCAACGCGCTCCGACGCCCGAGACCGAGCGCGTGCACGAGGAGATCGTGGAGGCGCTGAAGCGCTCGCCCGCGCCGCGCGAGGTCATACACAGGCAGATTGATCGTCCGGTCCTGGTCCTGCTGGTCGAAGACGACGCGGTGTCGTCGGCGCTCGTGGAGGGGTTCCTCTGCGAGGCCGGCTACGAGGTCGTGGCCGTGGCGGACGGCGGGGACGCGCTCATCGAGATCGGCCGGCACCGGTTCGACGTTCTGATCCTCGACGTCAACGTGCCGACGCTGAGCGGTCTGCGGCTGTTCGAGATCATGATCCGGAAAGGGATCGACACGCCGGCCATCTTCATCACGGGGGTGGCCGGTCCGGAGGCGGAGGCGCGCAGTCTCGAGATGGGGGCGGCCGATTTTCTGCGCAAACCGGTACGGCGCGACGTACTGCTGCCGCGCGTCCGTAACATACTCCAGCGGAGAGAACGCGCGCAGGGTTGAACGATGGCCGAGCTGGCGCTGCAGCCGGATGAGATCGAGCGACGCCGACGCGAGCGGCGATGGCAGCTCGCCGTCCTCGAGCTTCCCCTCCTTCGCGTCATTGGATTCTCGATCCTCTCCCTGGCGCTTTTCCTGAACAACCGCTACCTGCTCGGAGAGGTCTCGCTCCGGCCGTGGGCGACCGCAAGCGCACTCATGGCCGCCTACTGCATCGTGTCGTGGGTGGTGTTGTACGCCACGTTCCGATACCTGCAGCGCGACCTGACGGTGCTGTTTCTGGCGCTCGATGTCGTGATCTGGACGTACGTCATCTACATGTCGGGCGCCGAGGCGAGCTGGCTGTATCTGGTCCTTCTCGTCCGCGTCGCCGACCAGACCCAGAGCACGTTCCGCCGCTGTCTCGGGTTTGCCGGCTTCGTAACGATCTGTTACGGAGCGATGCTGGCCTGGGTCGCTTTCGTCGACGGACGCACCATTGCGGCCTCGGTAGTGGCGGTGAAGCTGACGTTCATCGGGGCGGCCTCGTTCTACATTGCGCTCACGGCGCGCACGGCGGAGCGCCGGCGGCAGCAGGTCGCCGAGGCCATCCGCATCGCCCGCAGGATGGTCCATACCTCGGAGGAACAGAGCACGGCCCTCCGCGAGGCGCGGATGAGGTCGGAGCAGGGAAGCGCGGCCAAGAGCGAGTTCGTCGCCAACATGTCGCACGAGATGCGCACGCCCCTGCACGGCGTGATCGGCATGCTGCAGCTGGCCATCGACGAGGAAGAATCGCCGCGCCGTGTCCGGCAGCTCGACATGGCCAAACGATCGGCCGAGTCGCTCCTGGCCACGATCGAAGACATCCTCGACTTCTCCAAGATCGAGGCCCGGAAGATCGACATCGAGCCGGTCTACTTTTCGATCCGCGATCTGCTCGCCGAGACCCTCAAACCCCTCGGCGTGACCGCGGCGGCGAAGAACCTCGTCCTCGGCGTCGGCGTGGCGCCGAACGTCCCCGAGAGCGTATGGGGTGATCCTCTGCGCCTCAAACAGGTCCTGATCAATCTCGTGGGCAATGCCATCAAGTTCACCGAACGCGGCGAGATCACCGTGCGCGCCTCCACCGCCGCCGGATACTTCCGCTGCGAGGTCACCGACACCGGAACGGGCATTCCGCAGGAGCTGCGGGAGCGGATCTTCGCCCCGTTCGAGCAGGGCGACGGATCGCAGTCCCGCCGGTTCGGCGGAACCGGTCTCGGCCTGGCGATCGTTCGCAGCTTGGTCGAAGCGATGGGAGGAACGGTCGATCTGCAGACCGAGCCGGGCACGGGGAGCTCGTTTTCGTTCGTCATTCCGCTGCCGGCGGACGCGGTCGGCGCCACGCCGCAGCGCGCGGCGTGGGAAGGGGCGCTGGCCGGCGTATCCGTCCTCCTGGCAGATCCGAATCCGGCGTCGCGCGCGCTGGTGGCGGAGATGCTCCGTGCGCGGGAGATGCTCGTCACCGAGTGCGCATCGGCGGCGGAGCCGCCCCTCGGCCGCTACAGCTGCGCCATCACGGCCGACGAAGCGGTGCCGACGGAGCCGGCCATCGTGATCACCTCGCCGCTCGAGCACGTGGTCGACGATCGCCTGCGCGTGGTCCGTCCCGTCCTGGAGCCCGAGCTCATCGACACGGTGGGAACCGCGCTGGGTCTCCGGCGCAGGATCGCTGCGCGGCCGGCCGCGGCGAAGACCGACCCGACCGAGCCTCTCCGCGTTCTGGTCGCCGAGGACAATCTGGTCAATCAGGAGTTCGCCGCGGAAGCGCTGCGGAAGCTGGGACATCGCGTGTCGGTCGCCTCGGACGGCGAAGAGGCGCTGCAAATGATGAAGAAGCAGATCTTCGACATCGTCCTGATGGACGTGCAGATGCCGAAGCTCTCCGGCCTGGACGCCACGCGCCTGTATCGTGAGATCGAGCCTGCCGCGCTGCACACACCGATCGTGGCGCTGACCGCCCACACCGCCGCGGAAGACCGCCATCGCTGTATCGAGGCCGGCATGGATGCCGTACTGATCAAACCGATCGATCTGCGACAGCTGCACAGCGTGGTGCGGTCGGTGACCGATGTCGATCCGATCGTGGAGGCCGTGGGCGGAAACGTGAAGCTGCTCGAGCGCGTCAGCGAGGCGTTCGCGAAACAGACCCCTGCGCTGATGCAGTCGATGCGACAGGCCATCGCCGACCGCGACGGCGAAGCGCTCTACATGGCCGCACACACGATGAAGGGGGCCGTCAGCAACTTCCAGGGCGATCCTTCCTACGACCTTGCCGTGATGGTGGAACAGACGGCGAAGGGAAAGGACTTCGCCCGTTCGGTCGCGCTGGTGGCACGGCTCGAGGCCGCGGTGGCGGCGCTGGAGCGCCGGATCAGCGCAGCCGTCACGCGATAGGGGCGCACCGGTGCCTATTCCTCATCCCCGCACCTCCCGTCCTCGGCGTTCTTCAGGTAGTACGCCAGCGACTCGAGGTTGATCCGCAGGTCCACCGACTTGACCTTCACGCCCTGCCGCAGGCGGATCTGGACCGGCGCGAAATTGAGGACCGCGCAGACGCCCGCTCCCACCAGCGTGTCGTGGACGCTCTGCGCGTTCTCGGCGTTGACGGCGATGATGCCGATCTCCACCGAGTTCGCATCGACGATTCCGGTGAGATTCGACCAGGGGAGGACCGGGATGCCACTCCGGGACATCCGTCCCACTTTCGCGGGATCGATGTCGAGCATGCCGATGATGTGGAAGCCGTTGCTGTTGAACCCGCGATAGTCGGCGAGCGCCATGCCGAGGTTCCCAGCGCCGACGATGATCACGTTGCGCACGCGATCGAGACCGAGTGTCCGAACCAGCGTCTCCTTGAGGCGTGCCACGTTGTAGCCGACACCACGCGTTCCGAACTCACCGAAACATGCGAGGTCCTTCCGGATCTGCGCGGAGTTGAGGTGAAACCGCTCGGCCAGCGCACTCGACGAGACGGTCTTCTGCTCGATCGACTCGAGATAGGTGAGGCAGCGCAGGTATACGGAGAGGCGGTCGGTGGTCAGCTCCGATATGGCTTCGCGATCCGGTGCCTGCCGTTGACTCATGATGAAGGGTTACTGGCGAAGGAGTTCCCTTGCCGCGTTCGTGGCCATCGTGAAGAGAGGCGTCGGGAAGACGCCGATCAACATGATTCCGATCATGGAGATTGCCAGTGCCCCGGTGGCGAAGACGCCGCTGACCGGCAGCGGCACTCCCTCCGGCGTCTCCTTCATGTAGAGGAAGTAGACCACGCGGAGGTAGTAGTAGACCGAGACGATGCTGGTGAGAATGCCGATGAAGGCGACGGTCAGGTGTCCCGATTCGATGGCGGTTTTGAAGATGTAGAACTTCGCAATGAACCCGGCCGTCGGCGGAAGGCCCGCCAGCGAAAACATGCAGATGGCCATGGCCAGACCGAAGAACGGACGGCGGAAGCCGAGCCCGGCGATGTCGTCGAGAGTCTGCGGATCGTTCTGGTTCTTCACCAGCAGCGACACCACGCCGAACGCGCCGATGTTCATCAGCGCATAGGTGATGGCGTACACGGCCACGGCGGCGATGGAGTCGTCGCGCACGGTCAGCAGGGCAATCATCATGTAACCGACGTGCGCGATGCCGGAGTAGGCCAGCATCCGCTTGAGGTCGCGCTGCACGATCGCCACCGCGTTGCCGACGATCATCGACAGCACGGCCAGCGTCGACAGCATCATCGTCCACTCGGTCTTCTGCAGAACGGGAGTCATCGCGTCGAGCAGACGCGCCAGGGCGATGATCGTGGCCGCCTTCGGCGCCACCGACAGCCAGCCCGCCACCGGAGTCGGCGCCCCCTGATAGACGTCGGGAGCCCACGGATGGAACGGCGCCAGCGCCAGCTTGAAGCCGAAGCCGGCGATCAGCAGAACGAACGCGATCGCCAGGAGGGGATTCGTTCCGTCGGCCGTGGCGAAGTACGTCCGGATTCCTTCGATGTGCGTCGACTGCGTTGCGCCGTACAGCAGCGCCGTGCCGTAGAGGATGAACCCGGTGGCGAACGCTCCCATGAGGAAGTACTTGAGGCTGGCCTCGTTCGCGACCGGCAGACGGCGGTGATAGCCGATGAGCACGAAGATGCAGATCGAGAGGATCTCCAGGCCCAGGATGACGATGAGGAGGTCGAGTCCCTTCGCCATCATCATCATGCCCACCGTGGCCCAGAGCAGCAGGACGTAGAACTCGCCGCTGCTGATCCCTTCGCGCTCCAGATACTCCCGCGCGAAGAGCGCCGCGAGGATGCCCGCCAGCAGGAACGTCAGATCGAAGACCCGGGTGATGCCGCTGATCTGATACGTCCCGCCGAAGAACGTTCCGCCGATCGAGAAGTTCTGCGCCCAGGTGGCGGCGATGAGAATGATCACCGCCAGCGGGCCGGCTATGCCCCGCGAGGTGCGCGCCGAGAAGGCCTCGATCATCAGCAGCAGCAGTCCGCCGGCGACGAGGACGATCTCCGGCAGGATGGCGTTGACCCATCCTGGTTCGAGGAGCGGCTGGATCACTTCGCACCTGCCTCGTGTGTCATCCTGAGCCGCGAAGACGGCGAAGGATCTCCTCCTCTGTCGGGAGATCCTTCGCGCTCTGCGGCGCTCAGGATGACACGCTCTTCAGCGATCAGCACCGGCGCGCGTTGATCGCTCTGCACGACGCTCAGAAGGCGCTTGACCGAGGGGGTCATCGGTTCGAGGAACGTCCTCGGGTAGACCCCGATCCACACCATCAGGATCACCAGCGGCACGAGCGCCGCCACTTCGTTCCAGGCGATGTCCGGGATGCTTCGGTTCTCCTCCTTCGTGATCGGCCCGAAGAACACTCTCTGCACGAGCCAGAGGAGATAGATCGCCGCGAGGATGACACCGCTCGTGGCGATGATGGTGGCCACCGGCACGCTCTGGAACGAGCCCGCCAGGATCAGGAACTCGCCGACGAATCCGTTGAGGCCGGGGAGCCCCACTGAGGAGAGCACGGCGATGATGAAGAGCGTCGCGAAGACCGGCATCGTCCGGGCAATGCCGCCATAGTCGGCGAGCATCCGCGTATGCCTCCGCTCGTAGATGACGCCGACGAGCAGGAAGAGCGCTCCGGTCGAAAGACCGTGATTGACCATCTGGAGGATCGATCCTTCGATCGAGGTCTGGTTCATGGCGAAGATGCCGAGGACGCAGAATCCGAGGTGCGAGACCGAGGAGTAGGCGACGAGCTTCTTCATGTCCGGCTGCACCCAGGCCACCAGCGCGCCGTACACGATCCCGATCACCGAGAGCGCCACCAGCAGCCATGCCCACCGCATGCTGGCCTCGGGGAAATACGGCAGCACGAGACGGAGGAAACCGTACGTCCCCATCTTCAGCATGACGCCCGCGAGGATGATCGACCCGCCGGTCGGCGCTTCCACGTGCGCATCGGGCAGCCAGGTGTGCAGCGGGAACAGCGGCACCTTGATCGCGAACGCCAGCGCGAACGCGAAGAAGAGCAGCGTCTGCGCCTGCGGCGTCACCCCGACGCGGTAGAGATCGAGGATCGCGAAACTGAGCACCCCGGTGGCGTGCTGGTACTGGAATCCGATGTAGATGATTCCGAACAGCATCAGCAGCGAGCCGGCGATGGTGAAGAGGAAGAACTTGACCGCCGCATAGATGCGGTTGGCACCTCCCCACACGCCGATGACGAGATACATCGGCAGCAGCGTCAGCTCGAAGAAGACGTAGAAGAGGATCAGGTCCGTGGCCAGGAAGACGCCGATCATCGCCGCTTCCATGACCAGGAACGAGATGACGTACTCCTTCGGGTGCTTCGCAATGGTGTTCCACGACGAGAGGAACACCACCGGCGTCAGCAACGTGGTCAGCATGACCAGCCAGAGCGAGATGCCGTCGACGCCGAGCGAGTAATGGATGCCCCATTGCGGGATCCAGGAAACCTTCTCCACGAGCTGGAAGCCGGCCACGTGATTGCGGAACGCGCCGACGATCCCCAGCGAGATCGCGAACGTGGCGATGGAGGCGAACAGCCCCCAGGCTTTGATCGCCGTCACCGCGGTGCGCGGAAAGAACGCCAGCACCAGCGCGGCGACGATCGGAAGCCATAAAACGATGCTCAATATCGGCATGGGACCCCTCAGGAGAGGATGAACAGAAACACCACCACTCCCACAAAGAACATGAGTGCGTAATTGCGGACGTTGCCGGTCTGGAAGAACCGCAGCAGGTCACCGAATCCCCGGACGACGAACCCGATCATGGCCGCGGTGCCGTCGATGATCGCGTCGACGATTTTCCAGAGAAAGCGCGACGTGATCTCAAGCGGCCCGACGATCGTCGCTCCATAGAGCTCGTCGACGTAGTACTTGTTCTCGAGCGTGCGCGCGAGCGCCGGCGATCGCCGCTCGAACGCCTCGTCCGCGGCGAGCTCGCGCCCGCGGTAGAGCTTCCGCGCCAGCAGGTAGCCGGCGATCGCCACGATCGTGGAGATGGCCATCACCAGCCACTCCACCTCCGCCGGAATGTAGAGCGCCCGCGTCCCTGCAATCGAAGGAATGATCGGCTGCAGCCACTCGCCGATGAGGTTGTGACCGATGACGTGCGGCAGCCCGAGGAACCCTCCTGCGAATGACAGGACGGCCAGAATGATCAGCGGAACGGTCATCGTCGGCGGCGACTCATGGAGATGGTGGGCCTGCTCTTCGGTGCCGCGGAACTTCCCGAAGAAGGTCAGGAAGAAGATCCGGAACATGTAGAAGGCCGTGAAGAACGCCGCGAGCGTGCCGATCAGATAGATGACCTTGCCCACGCCGCCCGGCAGGTAGGGCGTCGACCACGCCGAGGCGAGGATCTCGTCCTTGGAGAAGAAGCCGGAGAAGGGAGGGAAGCCGGCGATGGCGATCGTAGCGATCAGGAATGTCCAGGCGGTGAGCGGAATCTTCTTCCAGAGTCCCCCTATCCGGCGGACGTCCTGCTCGCCGCTCATCGCGTGGATGACCGAGCCGGCGCCGAGGAAGAGGCAGGCCTTGAAGAACGCGTGCGTCACCAGGTGGAAGACCCCTGCCGAGAACGCGCCGACGCCGACCCCGATGAACATGAACCCGAGCTGCGAGACCGTGGAGTAGGCCAGGACCTTCTTGATGTCGTTCTGCCGGGTGCCGATCGTCGCCGCGAAGAGTGCCGTCAGTGCGCCGATGATGGCTACGACCATCATCGCCGTCGGCGAGAGCCGGTAGAGCACGTTCGAGCGCGCGATCATGTAGACGCCGGCCGTGACCATCGTCGCGGCGTGGATCAGGGCCGAAACCGGAGTCGGGCCGGCCATGGCGTCGGGCAGCCACACATGCAGCGGAATCTGCGCCGACTTGCCGGCCGCGCCGAGGAACAGCAGGAGGCAGATGGCCGTGATGATCGCCGGGTCGACGCCGCCGGCCATGGCGGTCTGCTGCACGCGCATGAAGTCGACGCTGCCGAGGTAGGCGAACATCAGGAACATCGCCACGAGGAAACCGAAGTCGCCGATCCGATTGACGATGAACGCCTTCTTCCCGGCGGCGGCGGCGAAGCCCTTGTCGTAGTAGAAGCCGATCAGCAGATAGGAGCAGAGGCCGACCCCTTCCCATCCGACGAACATGAAGAGATAGCTGCTCCCCAGGATCAGGATCAGCATCATGGCCAGGAAGAGATTCAGGTAGGCGAAGTAGCGCCAGTACCCTTCCTCGTGACCCATGTATCCGACCGAGTAGACGTGGATGAGGAAGCCGACCCACGTCACGACCATCAGCATGACGATCGAGAGTGGATCGAGCTGGAAGGCGATATCGGCGCCGATGTTCCCCGACAGGAACCAGTTGTAGACGACGTTGAGGTGCCGCTCACCGTGATGGTAGGTGGCGGTGTACTCGAAGACGGCCACGGTCCCGAGGACCGCCGCGGCGAGCGAGGCCAGCAGCGCGACGGCGGTGACGAATCCCTTACCCGCGCGCCGGCCGCAGAAGCCGTTCAGCAGGAACCCTGCGAACGGCAGCAGCGGGATCAGCCAGAGTGTATTGAGCATTGCGAGCGGCACTCGTCCTTGTTCTCCTCGCGTCCGCAGACGCGAGGGGCGCTCGCATCTGCCGCCTATCGACCTTCTCTATTCCTCTCCTGCCAGTCGTCGGAGGAGGCGGGGTCGAGCTCGAAACGGTGCGTGTCTCGGCTCCGCACCTTCTCGCCACCCTTCAGCTCCTCGTCATCCTGATACGTCACTCCCATCGACCGGCCGATGTCCTCCGTGACATTCTGATCGGGCGTCGGCGTACTTCCCGTCGGGGTCTCCTCGCCGCTCATCTGGGCATCGGTCCAGTTCGCGTCGAGATCGCCCGCCGTGACGGTCGGATCCGCAGCCCCATCCTCCCGGAGTCGCTCGGCCAGCCTGGCTGAGCCCGCCTTTACATCAGGAACGGGAGGCTCGATCCGGTCGTCAATCCCGTTCCGGTTGAGATCCTTCCGCTCGTTTTCTTCCCAGTCAATGAGCCTGTCTTTCTTGTCCATTTGTCAGCTCCTGTCGAGCTGGACAAATGCGACATGTGAGCCACTTTAGCTCTAAGCTCTAAGCTCTCAGGCCCACCTCCCGCTGAGACCTTAGAGCTTAGAGCTTAGAGCTCGTTCACCAGTGCATCAGATTCGCCTCGTCCACGTCGATCGTCTGGCGGTGATGGAACAAAGAGATGAAAATGGCCAGCCCGACGGCGGCCTCGGCGGCGGCGATGGCCATGATGAAAAAGACGAAGATCTGTCCGTGGAGCTGCCCGAACTGCTTGGCGTAGGCGACGAACGTCAGGTTCACGGCATTGATCATCAGCTCGATGCTCATGAAGATCGTGATGCCGTTCTTGCGTGTCAAAACGCCGCAGACGCCGATGGCGAAGAGGATCGCGCTGAGGATGAGGAACCACTCGATGGGAATCACTGCGAGAGCTCCTCACCGGTCTCCGCCCGGTGCCCCGCGGCCCGTCCGCTGAGCAGAAGCGCGCCGACGATCGCCGCCAGCAGGAGAATCGACACCATCTCGAAGGGAAAGATGTAGGCCTCGAACAGCCGCTCGCCGATCATCCGCGCCGTGGTGTTGAAGCGGGAAGGGGGCAGGGCGCTGAGCACCGCATATTTGCTGATGTAATAGATCATCGCCGCGGCGAAGGCGGCGCTGGTGAAGTAGCCGAGAAACTGCTGGATGGGCCGGGTGTTCGACTCGGCGATGTGCTGCAGGTTGAGAAGCATGATCACGAACAGGAACAGCACCATGATCGCGCCGGCGTAGACGATGACCTGCAGCGCGGCCAGGAATGTCGCGTCCAGCAGCACGTACATCACCGCCAGGGCAAAGAGCGACGCCACCAGCGACAGCGCGCCGACCACCGCATTCCGGTGGAGGATCACCACCAGCGCGAAGACCACCGCCACCGCGGCGAAAAAGAAAAAGACGATGAATTCGAGCATCTTCCTAAAACCCTGAGCTACGCTCAGCATTGTTAACTAAAGCCACCTCAAGGCAATGAATACGGCCACGATGAGGATGTTGATGAAGGCCAGCGGGAGAAACACCTTCCAGCCCAGCCGCATGAGGATGTCGTACTTGAGCCGTGGGATCGTCCAGCGCACCCAGACGAACACGAACAGGATGCAGGCGACCTTCACCACGAAGGCGACGACCGAGAGCAGGAAGCCGAGGAACGTCGCCGGCTCGTCGTAGTACGGAATGTCCCATCCGCCCAGGAAGAGGGTGACGATCAGCGCCGCCATCGTGGCCATGGCCATGTACTCGGCCATGAAGAAGAGAGCGAACTTCATCGACGAATACTCGGTGTGGTACCCGGCCACGAGCTCCGCTTCCGCCTCGGCGAAATCGAAAGGAAGGCGGTTCGTCTCGGCGAAGGCAGAGACGACGAACACCACGAACGCCAGCCACATGCCGGGAGAGAAAACATTCCAGGCCGGAACGGGGATGGCGTCGAACAGGCGGAAATAGCCGGTCTGCTGCCAGACGACGTCGGTCAGCCGGAGCGAGCCGGCGGCCAGCAGAACGCTGATCGCGGAAAGGGCGAGCGACAGCTCGTACGAGATCATCTGCGCCGAGGCGCGGATGGCGCCGAACATCGAGAATTTGTTGTTCGACGCCCACCCCGCGGCGACGATGCCGTACACGCCGAGCGAGGCCAGCGCAAAGACGATCAGTATCCCGACATTGACGTTGGCGATCACCGGTTCGAACCAGCGCCCCCCAGCGAACAGGACCCGGCCGAACATCTCCCGCTCCTCGAGGAGGAACGGACGCCCCCAGGGCACGACGGCGATCGTCGTCAGGGCGGGGAGTAGTCCGAACGCCGGCGCGAGCGTGTAGATCCACTTGTGCGCGCCCGCGGGGATGATGTCTTCCTTCAGGATGAACTTGAGCGCGTCGGCGATTGACTGGAACAGTCCCAGCGGTCCGACGCGGTTCGGTCCGGGACGGTCCTGAATGAGGGCGCTGCCGCGCCGCTCGACCCAGACCATGATCGGCGTGACGTTCAGCAGTGCCAGCAGGACGACGACGATCTTGATCAACGACAGGATGACGTCGGTCGTGTCGAACGCCATTCCTACCAGGCCTCCGCCGGTGCAGCCTCCTCGGCGTTCTGCATGGCCGGGATGGTCGCGCGCATGTCGTCGAACAGCTCATGGGCGTTCGCGGTGCGGAACTCCGCGGCCCCGGGGAAGAGGTGCGCGCCGAGGCGGCGGAAGATCTCCAGGTCGGGAACGGCCTGCCCCTTCGGCGCATACGCCTGATGGATGCGCTGGATCCGCCCCTGGAGATTCGTGAACGTCCCTTCCTTCTCGGCATGGTGGGTCGAAGGGAGGAGCACGTCGGCGATGTCGTTGACCGGATGCGTCGCGTCCCAGGAGTGCACGACGACGAACTTCGCCTTGCGCAGGTTCGCGGCCACCGCGGCATCGCGGGTCCGATCGCTGAATCCGGCGTCGCAGATGTACAGAAGGTCGATGCCGCCGGCGCCGCGGGTGAGGATGTCCTCGATCCGGTTCGACGCCTGCTCGCCGAGGACGCCCTGAACGCCGCGGTAGTTCGGTGCTCCCTGCGTACCGACGAGCCATTCCGTGCGCGCCTTCATCCGGATCGGCCCGATGGGGTCGACCATGAGCTCGATGTTCCGGACCCCGAGCGCTTCGGCGAAAAGCTTCCTGGCCAGGAACGCTTCCTCGTTCGTCATGTGTGCCGAGGCGATGACGGTGATCCTGTCGGGCGTGGTCGCTCCGACCGCGGCGCGGATGGCGTCGAGCGCTTCGCCCCAGGTGGAGATGCCGAGGTAGTCGTCGGTGCGGCGCTTCGGCACGACGACGCGGTCGGTCTCGTACCTCTCGTGCGAGAAACGGCCGTAGTCACAGAGCCAGTGATCGTTGACGTCCGGGTTGACGCGCGGCCGGTAACGGAAGATCTGCCCGTTGCGGTGGCCGATGAACATGTTGCAGCCGACGTCGCAGCCGTTGCACACCGATTCGGCGGTATCGAGATTCCAGACGCGGTTCTCGAAACGGAACTCGCGCGTGGTCAGCGCGCCGGTCGGGCAGAGATCGGTGACGCAGGCGCTCATCCAGTTGTCGAGCGGCGTGTCGGGGAAGATCCCGACCTCGGTCGCCGCGCCGCGTTTGAAGAACGCCAGCTCGCTCGTCCCGGTGATCTCCTGCGTGAAACGAATGCAGCGCGTGCAGTGGATGCAGCGGTTCATGTTCTGCACGACGTGCGGCCCGATCGGAGTCCGGTCCATTCCCGGGTACGTCCGCTTGAACTCGCCGTAGCGCGACGTGACCGAACCGTAGTTGAAGGAGTAGTCCTGGAGAGGGCACTCGCCCGCCTTGTCGCAAATCGGGCAGTCCAGCGGATGGTTGATCAGCAGGAACTCCATCTGCCCCTTCCGCGCCTTGTCGACCTTGTCGTTGTAGACGTGGATCTTCATCCCCTCTTTGACCGTGGTCGAGCAGCCGGCCTGCAGTTTCGGCATCCCCTCCACTTCGACCAGGCACATGCGGCACTGGCCGACGACCGTCAGCGACGGGTGGTAACAGAAGTGCGGGACGTGGATGTCAGCCGCTTTCGCGGCTTCGATGACGTTGATCCCTTCCTGGACTTCGACTTCCGTTCCGTCGATGGTAACTTTGGCCATAGGGCAGTATTGAGGTGCAGGTCGGAGCTGGGGAAGAAACCGATCACGGATCAGTCCGTGAAAAGTTTCACAAGGGCGGAGGATAGTCGTTGGCGCCTGCGCCGTCAACGAAAGGAAAGAGGATTCCATTGAAAAAAGACCTGATCTTCGCGCTCGTCGCATTTCTCGCCATCGGCGCGGTCTGTTTCGGGCTGGCCGCGGCGAAACCGCAGGAGCCGTTGCAGCCGTCGCCGGCACTCGTCGAGACGCGATCGACAGAGGCGGAAGGGCGCGTGGTGATGCGCGTCAACGGCGAGCCGATCACCGAGCACGAGTTCACCGCCTTCATCGCCGAGGCACCCGAGCAGATGCAGTTCTTCTACGCCTCACCGCAGGGACGACGACTCCTTGCCGAGGAGCTGGTCAAGCTGAAGGCCCTGGAGCAGGAAGGAAGACGGCTTGGCGTGGCCGACGATCCGCACGTCGCGGGCCGCATCGCCGTGAGCGAGACGAACATGATCGCCGGATCGGCGCTGCGCCGGATCATCGGCACGCCGAGCGAGGACCGGCTCCGCGCCGAGTACGAGAAGGAGAAGGGGCAGCTCGAGAGCACCGAGCTCAGTCACATTCTTCTGGCCTACGAGGGGGGTGCACTCCCTCCGAAGAGCGGCGGTGCCTCGCCGCCGGAGGCGGCGGCGCGGCAGAAGGCGCAGCGGCTGG
The DNA here is from genome assembly GCA_035525015.1 of Thermoanaerobaculia bacterium. GTDB lineage: Bacteria > Acidobacteriota > Thermoanaerobaculia > Gp7-AA8 > Gp7-AA8 > DATLEX01. Next base: position 18,282 of record DATLFC010000122.1, read on the forward strand.
CGGCGCGGATTCTTGGCGGAGCCGATTTCGCCGCCGTGGCGCGTGAGGAATCGGACGACGCTCAGTCCGGCGCCAACGGCGGATCCCTCGGTCTGGTGCAGCCGGGAGCACTTCCGCCCGACATCCAGTCCGCGGTCGCGCAGCTCCAGCCCGGCCAGATCAGCGAGCCGGTCAAGAGTGAGTTCGGCATCCACATCTTCAAGGTCGGCGAACGGCGCTCGCAGCCGTACGAAGCGGTGCGCGAGGCGCTGGCCGCCCGGATTCAGCGGGACGAGGCGCAGGCGGCGATGGAGCGCCTGAAGACCGCGGCGCAGGTGGAGCTCGATCCGAAGTTCTTCGGCCCGGAGAACGAGCCGCGTACGTGAGGAGCAAGTGTCATCCTGAGGCGCGCAGACGCCGAAGGATCTCCTGCCTGCAGGGGATCCTTCGCACTCTGCGGAGCTCAGGATGACACCGGAGGATTCCCATTGCGAATGATGGTTCTCGGCGCCGGCCGGATGGGGCTCGGCGCCGCTCATGATCTCGCCGCGCAGCGCGACGTCGAAGAGGTCACGGTCGCCGACCTCGATGGTGCCAGGGCGGAACAGGTTGCGGCCCGGATCCGTCACGGCAGAGTGCGCGCGATGCAGCTCGACGTCAGCCGCCGCGGCGACGTCGTGGCGGCGATGCGCGGGCATGCGTCGGCGGTGAGCTGCGTCAATTACTGGCTCAACGAGGAGCTGGCGCGCGCCGCGATCGAGGCCGGCACGAACTTCTGCGATCTCGGCGGCAACAACGACGTCGTCGACGCGGAGCTCGCGCTCGACGCGGAAGCGCGCTCGGCCGGGATCAACATCATTCCCGACTGCGGCCTGGCCCCCGGCATGGTCGCCGTTCTCACGGCGCACGGCGCGGCGCGGTTCGAGAAGCTCGAGGAGATTCACATCCGCGTCGGCGGCCTGCCACAGGACCCGCAGCCGCCGCTCGACTACCAGCTCGTCTTCTCGGTGGAGGGACTGATCAACGAGTACATCGAGCGGGCGCGGGTGATCCGCGGCGGAGAGATCGTCGAGGTCGAGTCGATGACCGAGGTGGAGTCGCTCGAGTTTCCGGCACCGTTTGGAACGATGGAGGCCTTTCAGACTTCCGGCGGGACGTCGACGCTCCCGGACACCTTCCGCGGAAAGGTGCGGGAGCTCGACTACAAGACGATCCGCTTTCCGGGCCACTGCGAGAAATTCAAGACGATGATCGACCTCGGGCTCTGCTCGAGCGACGTGGTGTCGGTCGACGGCGTCGCCGTCGCGCCGCGCCGCCTTCTCGGACGGCTCCTCGAGCAGAATCTCCCGGCTGATGGACCCGACGTCGTCCTGGTGCGCGTCGAGCTCGCCGGCGACGGGAAGCGGCTGACCTACGACATCATCGACCGCCACGATCCGGAGACGGGCCTCTCGGCCATGATGCGGACCACGGCGTTTCCGGCATCGATCGTCGCGCTGATGATGGCGCGAGGGGAGACCTCGCCGAAGGGAGCGCTTCCGCAGGAGCGGTGCGTGCCTTCCGATCTCTTCATGCGCGAGCTGGCCAGGCGGCGGATCGACGTGGGGCAGGAGTGGAGGCCATGGGATAAACTACGCCGGAAATGAACATCATCAAGAACCGGGTGAACGACGTCACCGTCCTCGACATCCAGGGGGTGATCAAGCTCGGCGAGAGCGCGCGGGAGTTCTCGAGCTTCCTCGAGCGGGTCCTGAACGAAGAGATCGGTCCGGTGATGATCAACTTCGAAGCGATCAATTACATGGACTCGACCGGTCTCGGCGAGCTGATCGGCTACCTGCAGAAGTTCGAGGACCGGCAGCGGAAGATGGCGCTGGTTAAGCCGTCGCACCGCATCCTGGCGTTGCTGAAGATCACCAAGCTCGACACGATTTTCCGGATCTTCGAGACCCGCGACGCCGCCATGGTTTACCTGACCGACAGCGCGGCCTGATCACGCCGGCCTTGTGTTAGCATCCCCGCCGTTTCACGCCGATGACCTACAGCTTCGTTCCCATCCTCCTCATGCTTCTCGCCGCCGCGGTTCTGGGGGCGGTGTTTCTGAGTCTCAACTCGGTGATCGGGAAGAAGCAGCGGAATCCGGCGAAGCTGTCGCCGTACGAGGGCGGCGTGCCGCTGCTCGACGTCAATCGCAAGCGGGTGAATGTCCGCTTCTATCAGATCGCGATGCTGTTCATCCTTTTCGACATCGAGGCGGCCTTCCTCTACCCGTGGGCCGTCATCTACCGCGACGCCACGATGACGCCCGCCGGCATCTCCTGGTTCGTCTTCGGCGAGATGCTCCTCTTCGTTCTTCTTCTCGGAATCGGATACGTGTACGTGTGGAAGAAGAAGGTCTTCGACTGGACGTAATCCTCCATGGCTGATCTGCATCCCGACAATCCCTACGCCAAAGACCGCTTTCCGGACCGTTCGAAGAAGGTGGAGTTCCCACCCGAGGTGAAGAAGCGGTTCGAATGGGTCCTGACGCGCTATCCGACGAAAGAGGCCGCGCTGCTGCCGACGCTGCATCTGGTGCAGGAGACGTGGGGCTGGATCTCGCCCGAGAGCGTGCACTACGTCGGCGAACTGCTCGATCTCTCGCCGGCGACGGTCTTCGGCGTCGTGTCGTTCTACGACATGTACAACCAGAAGCCGGTCGGGAAATACCACCTGAAGGTCTGCACCAACCTGAGCTGCATGGTGACGCGCGCGTACGACATCTATGAGCACCTCTGCGACAAGCTCGACGTCAAACCGGGGGAGACCACCGACGACGGCCGTTTCACCGTGGGCGAAGTCGAGTGTCTCGGCTCCTGCAACACCGCCCCCGTCGTGCAGGTGAACAACGATTACCACGAGAACATGAGCCTCCAGAGCATGGATGAGCTGCTTTCGAAATTGAAGTAGCCCTTCTATGGACCAGATCAAAGTTCTGACCGCGAACATCCACAAGCCGGATTCGGCGTCGATCGGCGTCTACCTCGACGGTGGCGGGTACGAAGCGGCACGCAAAGCGCTGCGGATGCAGCCGGAGGCGATCGTCCAACTCGTCAAGGACTCGGAGCTTCGCGGCCGCGGCGGCGCCGGTTTCCCCACCGGCAGCAAGTGGGGATTCGTTCCGAAGAACGCGCCGCGGCCGACGTATCTGCTCTGCAACGCGGACGAGGCGGAGCCGGGAACGTTCAAGGATCGCGTCATCATCGAGAAGGACCCGCACCTCCTGCTCGAGGGGATGATCATCGCGGCCTATGCCATCGGCAGCAACCCGATGGGCTACATCTACATCCGCGGCGAGTTTCATTACGGCGCCACGGTCCTGAACAAGGCCATCACCGAGGCGCAGGCGAAGGGGTTCCTCGGCAGGAACATTTTCGGGAGCGGGTTCGACTTCGACATCACCGTCCACCGCGGCGCCGGTGCCTACATCTGCGGCGAGGAGACGGGGCTCATCGAATCGCTGGAAGGACATCGCGGCGAGCCGCGCGTGAAGCCCCCTTTTCCGGCGGTGATCGGCGTGTTCGGCGGGCCGACAGTCGTGCAGAACGTGGAGACGCTCGCCTGCGTCCCGCTGATCCTCGACAAAGGTGCGGAGTGGTTCAAGTCGTTCGGCACGGAGCGCAACACGGGGCCGAAGCTCTACTGCGTTTCAGGGCGGGTCAGGAAGCCGGGCGTTTACGAGTTCCCGATGGGGGTGAACCTGAAGGAGCTCATCTACGACCACTGCGGCGGCATCGTCGGCGACAAGAAGCTGAAGGCGGTGATCCCGGGCGGCGCATCGGCGCCGATGCTCACGCCCGACGAGATCGATCTCCCGCTGAACTTCGATGCGGTGATGAAGGCGGGATCGATGCTCGGCTCCGCTGGCATCATCGTGCTCGACGAGACGGTCTGCATCGTCGACGCGGTCTGGCGCCTCTCACGCTTCTTTGCGCACGAGTCGTGCGGCCAGTGCACCCCCTGCCGTGAGGGAACGAACTGGATGGAGTCGATCCTCGACCGCCTGGAGAGGGGAGAGGGGAGGCAGCAGGACGCCGATCTCCTCCTCGACATGGCCGACAACATCGGCGGCAAATCGCTCTGCGCCCTCGGCGACGCCGCCATCGGCCCGGTGATCTCGTCGGTGAAGAAGTTCCGCGACGAGTACCTCCACCACGTCACGCAGAAGAGCTGCCTCCCCGGCACCATCCGCTACCGGCGGCTGGACATGCCCGTGGCCGCGCACTGACCCGGTATCATGGGCGCTTCATGCGCCGCCTCGCCGCACTGACCGCCCTGCTCGTCCTCGGTTGCGCGGCCATGCAACAGCAGAAGGCGCAGCCGCCCGCCACCGACGATCTCCATTTCCGGAACCTGCACGTCCTGCCGCCGAACATCAGTCGCGACGATCTCCTCCTGACGATGCGGCGCTTCACGCAGGCCCTCGGCGTCGGGTGCGATTACTGCCACGCGCCGCTGCCTGCCATGCCGGGAGAGGAGCCGGAGCTCGACTTCCCCTCCGACGCGAAGCGGGAGAAGGATTCGGCCCGGACGATGATCCGGATGACGCGCCGGATCAACCAGGACTTCATCTCCCGGATCCCCGACGCGCACACCGTAGTCACGTGCTGGACGTGTCACCGAGGGGAAGTGCAGCCGGCCATCGTCCCGAGCCTCCCGGCGCAACCGGCGCGGTAGGAAGGTCCTGCACCCCTCCGGGCCGATTCTGCGTATAAGCCAGCAGATGACGGCATTCGCCACGGAAGCGCTGCTGGCCGGCCCCACACCGCTGGAGCGGGCGAGAGAGGGAGATCATGAGGCGTTCGCCGGGATCATCGCGGAGCACCAGCGAATGGTCTTCAGTCTGGCCTACCACTTTTTCCACGACCGGAGCCGGGCCGAAGAGATCGCGCAGGACGTGTTCCTGCAGCTGTTCCGCAACCTGAGCCGGATCGAATCGGAGTCGCATCTCGTGCACTGGCTGCGGCAGGTGACGAGCCGGCGGTGCATCGATCAGGTGCGGCGGACGCGCCTGCGTGCGGTGACGCTCGACGACGCCGGCGACCTGGCCGGGACGGAGTCGCACGCCGATCCGCTTCTCGGCAGGCGGCTCCGGGAGCTGATCGCCGGCCTGCCGCCGAAACAGCGGGTCATCGTCACGCTGCGCTATCAGGAGGATCTCGACCCTTCGGAGATCTGCCGCATCGTCGGGCTTCCGGTGAACACGGTGAAGAGCCACTTGCACCGCGCGCTTCGGGCGCTGCGTAAACAACTCGGAGAGACAGCATGAACCTCGAAAACGAACTGAAAGCCGCCCTGCAGCGGAAGTCGCCGCGGCCCGATCTGGGCCGGCGTGTGATGGCGCGCGTCGAGCGCCGGAACCCCTATCGCGCCATTGCCGCGGCTCTCCTTTTGACCGCCGTTCTCGGCGGCTGGACGGCGCGGGAGATTCAGCACCGCAGAGAAGGGGAACGGGCGCGCCAGGAGGTGCTGATCGCGCTGCGCATCACCACCGAGAAGCTCCGGACGGCGCAGCAGTACGTTCACGACATCGGATCGGAAAGGCAATAGGAGCACGACATGCGCAAAGGGATGGTTCTGACACTGATCTTCATGTTCGCCGCGCTGCCGGCATCGGCACAGCGGATCAAGCTCGATTTTCCCGGCCTGGCGGAGAAGGCCGCGGAAGTCATCGATGTGACGCTCGACGCCCAGATGCTGCGCCTCGCCTCACGATTCTTCTCCAGCAGCAGCTCCGATGAGCGGGCCATCCGCGACATTGTCCACGGGCTGGAAGGGATCTACGTCCGGGCGTACGAGTTCGATCGTGACAACGCCTACGACCGCCGGATCATCGACGATGTCCGTGGCCAGCTCGGGCCGACATGGAAGCGGATCGTCAACGTGACGAGCCGCGGGAGGGAGAGCGTCGAGGTCTACACCGACGTGCGTGGGGACGCCATTCGAGGGCTGGTGGTGATCGCCTCTGAACCAAGGGAGCTGACGATCGTAAACATCGTCGGGTCGATCGATCTCGAGCGCCTGGCGCGGCTCGAGGGGCAGTTCGGGATTCCAAAGGTCACCATCGAAGTGAAGGAGAAGAAATGAGCCGGCGCATCACGATCGTAGCGCTCCTGGCGGTGGCGCTCACGTCCCAGCCGCTATTCGCAGAGTTCCACAGTGTCCGCCGAGGACTGAGCCGCCTCGGTTTCGAGCAGACCTGGATTCCCTTCCTCGGCCTGGCCAGATCGCTCGTCCGCGTCGTCCAGCCGAAGGGCGTGCACGATTTCCAGATCGCGATCTACGAAAACACGCCGGCTGTGACCGGCGCCGACATCGAACGGATGCTGGAGCGCAGCGTCGGCCGCGGCTTCACTCCGCTCGTGCGCGTCTTCTCCGCGAAGCGTGGCGAGTCGGTCTTCATCTATGCCCGCCCGGGGCGTGGTGATCGCGTGATCGAGTTGATGGTGCTCTCCCACGATCGCAACGAGACGGTGCTGGTGAGAGTCGCTGCCGACGCCGAAATCGTGGCGCGCGAATTGGGCGACCCGGTGAAAATGGGAGTCCTGGCATCGAGATGAGTGGAGTAGAATCGGGCCTTCTCCACTTCTCATGGCCCGCTACGAAGAACGCGACGAATACGATCTCCTCAATCAGTACCTGCATGAGATCGCGCAGATCCCGCGGCTGACTCCGGAGCGGGAGCGGGAGCTCGGCCGGCGCGTTCAGGAGAACGACAAGGCGGCGCTCGAAGAGCTCGTGAAGTCGAATCTCCGCTTCGTCGTGTCGTATGCGAAGCGTTACCGCAACGCGCACGTCCTCTTCCTCGATCTGATCAACGAGGGAAACATCGGGCTGATCCAGGCCGCAAAGAAGTTCGATCCCGACAAGAACGTCAAGTTCATCACCTACGCCGTCTGGTGGATCCGCCAGGCCATCCTCCACGCGCTGTCGGAGCAGGGAGGTGCATTCCGTCTCCCGCCCAAGCGCGCCAACCTCATGTACCGGCTGGAGAAGGCGATCTCCACGGCCATGACCGAGGGGCAGCACATCCCGACACCGGAAGAGCTGGCCACGGAGCTCGGCGTCACCGTCCGCGAAGTGCAGACGCTGATGCGGGCCAACACCGGCAACTTCTCGCTCAGCACGGAGCTCGACGACGAGTCTCACACCGAGCTCGCAGACGTCATCGAGCAGACCAGCATCCCCTCCGCGGAGGATGCCATGCAGGTGCAGTCGCGACGCGAGGAGCTGCTCGCGCACATCTCCGAGCTGTCTCCGAAGGAACGTCTCGTCCTCACGCTCCGCCACGGCGTGAGCGACAACGTGCCGAAGCCGGTCGCGGAAGTGGCCTCCTTCCTGAACCGCGAGACGGCCAGCGTGACCGAAATCGTGCTGGCCGGTACGCAGAAGATCTGCGCCAAGCTCGAGATCAGCGAGAGCGAGCTGGCCGTGCTCCTGCTGAGCACCAACCCCAATCCCGATGCCTGGGAGATCTTCTGGAAGCTCGGCGATCTGGCGCCGGGCATGTCGCGGCAGATCGACGGCGGGCGCTTCGAGCATCTGCAGACGCTCCGGCAGCAGGGGTCCGTGCAGAAGTCGATCGAGGAGCTGTCGCTCGAGGAGCGCACCATCCTGAAGCTGCGCTACGGCATCCTGCAGGACGAAGAGCTCACCCTGCGCGACATCGGCGAAATTCTCGGCCTCTCGCGCGAGCGCGTGCGCCAGATCGAATCGCGCGCCGAGGCCAAGTGCCGGCGCAGCGTGAGACGGGGTTGATCGCTCCATGCCCGAGCCTTCCAGCGCACCGATGGGCCGCCTCGACGCAGTCGACGTCGGGCCGAAGAAGCTGACCCTGCAGACCGAGTTCTTCTCCCGCCCCGCCTGGCGCTTCGAAACGAAGGTCTACCTGGGCGGGGAGCTGAAGAAGGTCTTCACCGAGGATGCCTCGGCCATCGCCGAGACCGATCTGCAGCGGGAGTTGAACGAATACCATCAGAGGAAGTTCGACGAGATCGTCGACGGCCTGCGCTCCCGCACGCAACGATGACCGGCCCGATGCAGCGCGGTCTCCGCGCCCGCGCGGTCCGGAAGACCTACCGTTCGCTGACACGCCGTCATGAGGTGCTCCGCGGCGTCGATCTCGATCTCGCTCCCGGCGAGGTGGTCGGACTGATCGGTCCCAACGGCGCCGGCAAGACCACGCTCATGTCGTGTCTCCTCGGCTTGCTCCACATCGACGGCGGTGCGATTACCGTCGACGGCCTGAAGAACGACCGTATCGAGGTGCGCCGCCTCTGCGGGTTTCTCCCCGAGCGGATGAACTTCGACCGCGGTGTCACCGGACGCGCATTCCTCCGTTACATGGCCCGCCTGGCGGGAGTGGGGCGGGGGGAAGTCGGCGGCCGGGCCCAGGCGATCATGGAAAGGCTGGCCATCGACGACGCCGCGGACGAGCCGCTGCGGCAGTACTCCCGCGGGATGCTCCAGCGGATCGGCCTGTGCCAGGCGCTGATCCATCGCCCCGAGTTCGTCTTCCTCGACGAGCCGACCTCGGGGCTCGATCCGAACGGCGTCCTGCTGGTGCGGGACCTGATCACGGAACAGAAGAACGGGGGAGCGGCCGTCCTCCTCAATTCGCACCAGCTCAGCGAGGTGGAGAAGGTCTGCGATCGCGTCGTCTTTCTCCACGGCGGGGTCATTGCACGGGCCGAGACGCTCCGCCACGTCGATCGGATCGTCATCTCCATCCGCCTGCTCGACGGCTCGTTCGATGCGGCGGAAGTCGAGCGGATTGCCGGCGCGGCTCCCGGCGGCAACGTCGTCATCGCCACCGTGGAGACGGAGCGGGACGTTGCGGACATGGTCAGGCGGCTCGCCGCGGCGGGTGCCGGCGTTGTCGAGGTCCGGCGTCATGTCACCGATCTGGAAGGCATCTTCCGGGGGACGGCGTGAACGCCACGGTCATCGCCGAAACGATTCGCCGTCACCTGACGAACGTCTTTTTCATCACCTATCTGATCTTCCTGCTGATGGTCGCGGCGGCGGTGTCGATGTTCCAGAGCGCCGGGACGCTGTGGCCGGCGCTGGTCTCACTGCTGGCCGTCGTGGCCGGCGCGGGACTGATCGGTCCCGAGTTTTCGAGCGGAACGCTGCAGCTCATCGTGTCGAAGCCGGTTCGGCGCGCAACCTATCTGCTTTCCCGCTTCGCCGGCGTCATCGTCGTCGTCACCCTCGCCGCAGCGGCGGCATTCCTGACGGAGAGCGGGCTCCGATTCGTTCGCGACGCCCCGCTGCCGTGGAATGAGCTCAACGCCAAACTCGTCAACACCATCGCCGGCGCGATGCTCATCGCGGCTCTCCTGGCTCTGCTGGGAAGTCTGACGCGCGCCTGGTTCAACGTCGCCATCTACTTCGCGCTGCAGATCGCCCTCTCGATCTCCATGGCCATCCTCGGTCTGCTGCGGGCGCGCGGCACGTGGAACGACCCGCTCCTGGAACGGGCCATTGCGGCCGTCGATCAGACGCTTTTCCCCGAGGCGGCCGGCGGAATGGACCCGGAATGGTTGTTGCGCGTCGGCGCCACGGCGGCCGTCGCGCTGGTCCTGGCCTGTCTTGCCTTCCAGCGCCGCGAGGTACCCTATGGCGCCGACTGACGATGCGCATTGAATACTTCAGCGAGGAGGAAGAGGACTTCTGGCGCGGCGAGCTCGCACAGGAGAACTGGATCTTCGGCTCGCTGCGCCTGTCGGTGACGCTGCCGGAGTTCGCCGGGGGCACGCCGGCGCTGCGGAACATGCATTTCGGCTACTACCTGCAGCCCCTTCACCTGAACGCAGACGACCGGGAGGACCTCCCGCGCAAGCTGCTGTTCGTGCTGGCCCGGCGAAGGCCGCCGGTCGATTTCCTCGAGCTGAGCGGCGCGGGCATTCGCGTCCCGCACTGTTTTCCAACCGGCTTCACGCTCGGCTCCGTCCTCCGGATCACCCTGCAGGAGATGAGGCGGCTGCCACTGCGCGAAGAACAGTGAATGAGTCCTCGGGCCTCGGGCCTCGGACCCACCACCCGAGGCCCGAGGCCCGAGGCCCGAGGCCTGAGGCCCGAGGACTGTCGCGAATACAATGTCCCGTCGTGACTCCCGGCGGTCGTCTCCTTCACTACTTCGGGCTGTACAAGGTTCCGCTGATGCTCGGCGCGGCGTGTGTCGTCGGGTCGGCGACGTTCAAGCTCGTGCAGCCGCTCATCGTGGGCAACGCCGTGAACGAGCTGACGGATGCGGTGTCGCGCGGTGTGCTCATCCAGTATGGCCTGCTGTTGATCGGCGCCGCGGCCATCGAGGGCGTCTTTCTCTACATGCAGCGCTCGATCATTATCGGCACATCGCGGCGCATCGAGTACGACATGCGGAAGGACTTCTACGGTCATCTGCAGAGCCTTCCGCTCTCGTACTACCAGGATCAGCGCACCGGCGACCTGATGTCGCGCGCGACGAATGATCTGTCGTCCGTGCGCATGCTGATCGGTCCCGCGGTCATGCACTCGTTCTCCTCTCTCCTGGTCGTGACCGGCGCGTTCGTGATGATGCTGCGGATCGACCGCAACATGGCCCTGATCTCACTCATCGCCGTGCCGGTCGTGGCGGGGATGGTGAAGACTTTCGGCGAGCGGATCCACGTCCGCTTCCGGTCTGTGCAGGACTACTTCGGGGACATCTCGGCGCGCGTGCAGGAGAACCTGGCCGGTGTCCGCGTCGTGCGCGCCTTCACGCAGGAGCAGAACGAGATCGAGACGTTCAAGCGGATGAATCACCAGTACGTCGAGCGGAACCGCTCGCTCATCCGCCTGACGGCGACGTTCTATCCGGCGCTTCACGCCATCATCGGGCTGATGTTCGTCATCATCTTTTATCTCGGCAGCCGGAACATCATCGCCGGGCAGCTCACCATCGGCGCCTTCGTCGCCTTCCAGTTCTACCTCGGCAGGATGATCTGGCCGCTCATCGCACTCGGGTGGGTCATCAACCTCTTCCAGCGGGGGATGGCCTCGATGAACCGGCTCCACGAGGTATGGAGCGTCCCCGCCGGTGAGGAAACCGTCGCCCCGAAGGAGACGCGGGACGCGCAGATCCGCGGAGACCTCGACATCCGCGATCTGACGTTCAGCTACGACGGGCGGCCGGTGCTGCGGAACGTGAGTTTGCAGGTGCGGGCGGGGCAAACGATCGGGATCGTCGGGCGGACGGGCAGCGGAAAATCGACGCTGCTCTCGCTGATCAGCCGCACGTTCGAGCCGCCGCGCGGAACGATCTTCATCGACGGCATTCCGGTCGAAGAGGTTTCCCTCCACCAGCTCCGCGAATGGATCGGCATGGTCCCGCAGGAGAGCTTCCTCTTCTCGGAGTCGATCGCGGAGAACATCCGCTTCGGCCGGGCCGAGGCCGGCGAGGAGGAGATCGATCGCGCGGCGGCGCTGGCCGGACTCTCGGGCGACGTAGCGACGTTTCCGGAGGGGCTGCGCACGATCATCGGCGAGCGCGGCATCACTCTGTCGGGCGGTCAGAAGCAGCGCACCGCCATCGCCCGCGCGCTCGTCCGCGAGCCGGCCATCCTCATCATGGACGATTCGCTGAGCGCCGTCGACACGGCGACGGAGGAGCGGATTCTCGAAGCGCTGCGCACGGTGAGGAGGGGGCGGACGGTCCTGATCGTCTCGCACCGCGTTTCGTCGGTGAAGGATGCCGATCACATCGTGGTGCTGGAGGAAGGGAGGATCGTCGAGCGCGGGACACATGAGACGCTTCTGGAGCGGGACGGCTACTACGCCGATCTCTATCGCCGCCAGACGATCGAAGCCGAGCTGGAGGAGACGGCTTGAGCGAGATCGCGCTCGAGCGGCACGAGGAAGAGGGGGCGCGGGCGTTCGACCGCCATCTCACGCGCCGCCTGCTCCAGTATCTGAGGCCCTACCGCTGGCGCGCCGGGTTTTCCGTTCTGCTGGTCATTCTCTCGTCGCTCCTCGAACTGGCCGGCCCGGCCATCACGGCGGTGGCGATCGACCTGTTCGTGAAGCCGGTGGAAGGGCTGCGTGCCGGCGGTGTGAGCGCGCGCGCCGGGGAATGGCTGGCCGCGCAGGGCTGGGTACTCGATCCGATCACCGGGATCAACATCGCCGCCGGTCTGTACCTGCTCACGCTCGTCGGCGGGTTCGCCGTTCTCTACACACAGATGGTTCTGATGAATCTGATGGGCCAGTACATCATGTACGACCTGCGGAAGCAGATCTTCGGACATCTGCAGCGGCTCGACGTGCAGTTCTACGACCGGAACCCCGTCGGGCGGCTGATGACCCGCGTGACCACCGACGTCGATGCGCTGAACGAGCTCTTCACCGCCGGTTTCGTCGCCATCTTCGGCGACATCTTCGTCCTGATCGGCATCGTGGCGGTGCTCTTCTGGATGGACTGGCGTCTGGCCCTGGTGCTCTTCTCCATCACGCCGTTCATCATCATCACGTCGATGTGGTTCCGCCGCGGCGCCCGAATCACATACCGCGCCGTGCGGGCGCGGATCGCCGCGATCAACGCCTTCCTGCAGGAGCACATCTCCGGCATGGCCACCGTGCAGCTCTTCAATCGCGAGGAGCGCGAAGCGGAGAAGTTCGGCGGGTTGAACGCCCGCCATCGCGACGCCAACATCGATTCGATCTTCTACTACGCCGTCTTCTATCCGGTGATCGAGCTCATCCAGACGATCGGCATCGCCCTGATCGTCTGGTACGGCGGGGGAGAGGTCATCCGCGGCACGCTCTCACTCGGCGTGCTCGTGGCGTTCTTCCAGTATGCGCAGCGGTTCTACGAGCCGATCTCCGATCTCTCCGAGAAGTACAACATCCTCCAGGCGGCCATGGCCGCCAGCGAGCGGATCTTCAAGCTGCTCGACACCCCGGTGCGCATCGCCGACCGCGGCACCAGAGAGGCCGGGGAGCTCGCATCGATCGAGTTCCGCAATGTCTGGTTCGCATACAACGGCGAAGAGTGGGTGCTCAGGAACGTGTCGTTCCGCGTGAACGCCGGCGATCGCATCGCCGTGGTCGGGCATACCGGCGCCGGGAAAACGACGGTGACCGCGCTGCTGCTCCGCTTCTACGAGATGCAGCGCGGCGAGATCCTGATCAACGGCATCGATATTCGCGAGTACCGCATGGGGTCGCTGCGGCGTCTCTTCGCCATCGTCCAGCAGGACTTCTTCCTCTTCAGCGGGAACGTCGAGCAGAACATCTCCCTGGGCGATCCTCACATCCAGCCCGAGGCCGTCCGCTCCGCGGCGGTTCGCGTCCAGGCGGACCGGTTCGTCTCCCGTCTGCCCGACGGCTACGGCGCGCAGGTCCGCGAGCGCGGCGCCGGCTTCTCCGTCGGGGAGAAGCAGCTCCTCTCATTCGCGCGCGCGCTGGCCTTCAATCCACCCGTCCTGATCCTCGACGAGGCCACCTCGTCGATCGATACCGAGACCGAGCGGCTCATTCAGGAAGGGATCGAGACCCTGCTGGCCGGCCGCACTTCGATCGTCATCGCCCACCGCCTCTCGACGATCCGCTCCGCCGACGAGATCCTCGTCTTCCACCACGGCGAGATCCGCGAGCGCGGCACGCACGACGAACTGATGCAGGCCGCCGGCCTCTACCGCAAGCTGTATGAAGTGCAGTATCGGGAGGCGGTCGTAGCTGCCGTTTCATCCCGAGCGCTTAGCGAGGGATCAGTCCAGCCATAGCCAAAGCTCATCTCGCGTAGCGCCGAAAAGCGTCTCGGAATCTCGGGATGATCTCCGCTTTCAGCTCATCCCGAGCGCTTAGCGAGGGATCATTCCAGCCATAGCCGAAGCTCGTCTCGCGTAGCGCCGAAAAGCGTCTCGGAATCTCGGGAGGAACTGCATCTCCGCGAGAGCCCGAGGCGTTTCCTGGCGCTTCGCGGGATCTTCCCCGGCTATGGCTGGACTGATCCCTCGCTAAGCGCTCGGGATGAACTGCATCTCGGGATGAACTGCATCAGTGGGTTATTTGACATTCAGTGACTTCAGGCTTACCGTTTGCTGACCGTTGACGAACTCGAGGGTGAGGAGGGGGCAGGATGACCGTACGGTTTCTCCCCGGAAGCAAGAAGCAGAAGACCAGCCTGATCGCAGGGTTCCTGAGCAAGTTCCAGGTCGCGCACGAGCTCGTCGAGCCTGAGGACTACAAGAACACCGTTCATCTCGGGATCGACCCGGCACTCGAAGTCGACGGCCGGCTCTTCGTCGATCCGAACGAAGACGCGCTGAAGAAGATCCTCCACGTGGAGTAGATCAGGCCGTCCCGAACATCGCCGACGCCTCCCGCTCGACGGTCTGGCGGATGCGGCCCTCAAACGGCTTCGCCAGCAGGGGAAGCTTCCCGTCGACGATCAGGTCGGTGTCGGTGACCTCCACGGTTCCCTTCAGGCTGAATCCCTTCGCTTTCCCGGAGATGTGGAGCGTCTCTCCATGCCACTCCCAGTCGAGATCGGTGGCCATGTGGCTGTACTGCTTCTCGTAATCGCGAAGCCTCTTTTCGACGATCTTCCTGGCCCGGTCTCTGGTGGTGTGATGCTCGATGGCGATGCGCATGCGGCTGCTCCTGCTTGTCGCGTGCCCGGCAGCCGAGGTAGCCTCGGCGTGGGACTTCCGCTGGGTCGGACAGGCCATGCTCTCGAAAGTATGGAGTGCGGCGACCCACGGAATTGATGCAGTCAGGATCGTCATCGAGGTCGACGGCGGCGGGTACTCCGCGCAGCCGGGGTTCACGCTGGTCGGCCTGCCGGATGCCGCGGTGCGCGAGTCGTACTCGCGGGTCCGCTCGGCCCTTCACAACTGCGGCGTCCATCTGCCGTCGCGCCACATCATCGTCAACCTCTCGCCCGCGGATGTGCGGAAGGAGGGGTCGCGGTTCGACCTGCCGATCGCGATCGGGATCCTGCAGGCGCTCGAGTTCCTGCACGAGGACCATGTACGGGGGAGGGTGTTCGTCGGCGAGCTCTCGCTCGACGGAGCGCTGACCGCGGTCCGCGGCACGCTGTCGATCTCCGCGGCCCTGGCATCGGACGGCGAGATCCGCGAGCTCGTCGTACCGGCCGCGAATGCGAACGAGGCGGCGGCGGTGCAGACGATCCGGGTGATCGGCGCGGGACACCTCACATCGCTGCTCAGCCACATGCGGGGAGAAGCACTGATCGACGCCGCCACCTCCACACAGAGCAGCGACCTGCCGTGCGACCAGGCCGACTTCGCCGAGGTCCGCGGCCAGGCGCATGCGAAGCGGGCCCTCGAAGTGGCCGCGGCCGGTGGGCACAACGTGATGATGATCGGGCCGCCCGGGTCGGGGAAAACGATGCTGGCCCGGCGGCTGCCGACGATCCTGCCGCGGCTTTCGCTCGAAGAGGCGATCATCACGACGAAGATCCACTCCGTCGCCGGGACTCTCCCCGCGGGCAGCGGCCTCCTGGAGCGCCGGCCGTTTCGTGCACCGCACCACACGATCTCGACGGCCGGTCTGGCCGGAGGGGGCACACCGGTGCGGCCGGGCGAGGTGAGCCTCGCTCACCACGGAGTGCTGTTTCTCGACGAGCTGCCCGAGTTCCGGCGCGAGACGCTGGAGGTGATGCGCCAGCCGATGGAAGACGGATTCGTGACCATCTCCCGCGCCGCGAGAACGCTCACCTATCCCTCGCGTTTCACGCTCGCCGCCGCGCTGAATCCATGTCCGTGCGGATTCTTCAACGACGGCCGGCGCGAATGCACCTGCACGCCGCAGCAGATCGTCCGCTATCTCGCGAAGGTGTCGGGCCCGCTGCTCGATCGCATCGACTTGCAGGTCGAGGTCCCGGCGCTCACGAGCGATGAGGTCACCGGAACGGGAGCGGGGGAATCGTCGGCCGCGATCCGCGAGCGCGTCGAGGGCGCCCGTGCGCTGCAACGGGAGCGATTCCGCCGGACGCACGTTCGGGCGAACGGGGAGATGACCACGAGACTGATGCGGCGCCACTGCGAGCTCGACGCCGCGTCGCGGGCGCTCCTGCGGGCGGCCATCGACCGGCTGGGGCTTTCGGCCCGCGCGCACGACCGGATCCTGAAAGTGGCCCGGACGATTGCCGATCTGGCAGGGGAGGAAATGATTGGAACGGCCCAGATCGCTGAGGCCGTCCAGTACCGGGCCCTGGACCGGGCCTACTTCCGGAGCGGTTAAACCCTGCCGGGTCATCGGTTACGAGAAATTCGCATGCGATTTGCGACAGGAAACCGGCCTGTAAATTGTGTCGCGTTGCGAATAACTAAGAATACGCCACAGCCCCGGCCGGTTTTTCGAAGCGATTAATCGTTGACAAAATGCGTCCGGAATTTATGATCGCATCACGCACGCTGCCGTGGTCCGGGACGGGTGAGGAGTCGGAGAATGGCATTTGAGAAATGGGAGCCGCAGCCCGAGTTTGACCGATTCCCCGCGTCGGCGACCATCGTCCAATCGCGGCTGATCCGTTTGCCATCCCCCGTCGCATCGATGCTCCGGCTTCGCGGCAAGACCAGCGCGAACCTCTATTACGACAAGAAGCGGCGCGTCATCGGCATCAAGCCTCTCGACCGGAAGGAAGAGGGCGCCGCCAAGATCCGCCAGTCCGAGAAATCGACCTCGCTGCACGTCCCGAGCTTCTTTCGGTTCTACGACATCGAAGTGCGCGGCATCAAGCGCTTCCACTGCTGGTACGACGAGAAGGAGCGGATGGCGATGATCGACATCTCCAGGCCGTCCCCGAGGGGAAGACCAGCCGGGACCTAGTGCGTCGCGCCGCGCAGTCTCCGCTTCGGCAGGGGAGTCGCGAAGCGGAGGATCGACGCCGCCGCCTCATCCGACAACGTCCACCTCGTTCCATCGCCGGACGCCGTCGTCCCGGGCTCGTTGTTCGCGAAGTACTGCCACAACCCGGCCACCGGGATGCTCTCGTCATAGGCACGATTGATCGTACGGATGTACTCGTTCGCGAAGAACATGTATCCGAGGTCGGTCAGGTGGACGCCGTCGAAGCTGAAGATGCCGCCGGTGATGTACTCGGGGCCGAACTCGAACGGCCCGACGTGGAACCCCGCCGCGAAGCGGTTGAAGAGCGCGTTGATGTCGGCCACCGGAATGTCGCGCTGCTGCGCGGCCTGCTGGATGATCTGGTTGTACTCCGCCACACGGGCGATGATCTGGACTTGCTCGTCCGGCGTGAGGACGTCCGCATCACTCAGCGGCTGGCCGGCGCCGGGAAGCTGGTTGAACGGCGGCTGCGTGGCGAGCGCCGGAGGAATCCCGAACCCCTGAGCAACCTTTCCCGCGGCGGTGAGCAGCACGACGCTTCCCGGCGGAAGCTGTCCGATGTTGCCGCCGCCGAGATCGGCGACGAGGAAAACGGGGTTACCTCCGATCAGCAACGGCTCCCGCGTCGCGGGATTGATGATGACGGGCGGAACGGTCGTCAGGAGGGGAAGCGCGGCGGGCGTCGTCGGCAGATTGCCGACCACCATGCCGGCGCTCGGAGCGCCTGCCACGAGCTGGTCGAGCATCGCGTTGTAGGCCGTCCGGAAAGTCTCGACGGGTGTCAACGCCGCCGGCGTGCCGGACAGCACGGCACCCAGCAGATCGTTGCCTCCGATCCAGACGGCGATGAACGTCGGATGGAGCGCGATGGCCTGCTGCACCGGTGTGCCGAGGCCGCGCAGGATGAACTGCGCAAACGCAGTCGGGGTGTTCGTCGGCTGTTGTGCGCCGGTCAGCGTGGTCATGTGCTGCACCGCCGCGCCGGGGATGCTCAGATTGTTGTACGGCGCGGGGTACGACACGTCTATGGTCACCGTCCCGGTGGCGGGGCGGATGACCGGCGGGAAGCTGAGGACGTCGACCAGCTCGAGCTCGGGTCCGATGCCGGGATACGTCACGAGCGGCTGCACGAACAGCGGCGCACCGGCCTGCCGGGCGATGATCGCCGGCCATGAATGAATCTGATGGCGCTCATTGAGCGAGGCATTGACCACGCCGGCCCCGTAGCTGTCGCCGAGGGCGACGAACCGGGTGAAGTCGGCGTCACCGCGCGCGGCGAAAAGAGGAACCGTCAGAACGAGCGCGGTGAGCAGCGCGGCGATTCTCGTGAAGTGGATGCCGGACATGCGAGTCTCCTTTGATGGGTCTCTAGAACCTGACGCCGAAGTTCACGAAGTACAGCGTCGCGTGCGTGCGGTACGTCCCGTTGAATTCCGGACTCCGGCCGTTGGTGCTCCGTTCCAGGAACTCGAGGAAGAGCAGCCCCGCGTCGGCGAGCCAAGGGCCGCTGTAATATCCGAGCCCGAACGACGCGCCAAGCCGGTCGCTGTCGGGAAGAAGCGGCCCGACGACCTCGGTCGGCTGCGGATTCTGATCGAACAGCGCACCGAGGCGGACGTCCCACTCCTCCGTAACACGGCGACTGCCGCCGATCCGGAACGACATGGTGTCATCCCAGTTCTGGGGAGCGACGAGGGGCGGCGGATTCGGATTCTCGAACTCCACGACCAGTGTCTGGAACCGGCTCCAGGTGGTGTGCGTGATGTCGAAGTCGATGTCCCACGCCGCTCCGCCATATCCCAATCCCAGCGCGAGATGCGCGGGGAAGGGAATGGTGGCGCTGATCCGCTGATCCATCGGCAGACCGGCGGCGACGATGGCGTCGAGCTGCGGATTGCCTGTCGGGATCTGGGTGAAGACCGCTTCACCGTCGATGTCGATGTCCATGTCGGAGCGGTACGACAGTCCGAAGCGGAAGCGGTCATTCGGCTCGAGGAGCACGCCGGCGTTCCAGGCGACGCCCCCCGCCCAGTCGCCATCGAGGTAGATGTTCGCGACGTCGACGATGCGCCCGGTGAACGGGCTCAGCACGCCGTTGTTGCGCTCCAGCGTGACGCGGGCCAGGCGATACTCGACGCCGGCTCCGACGGCGAACCGCCCGTCGCTGGTCTGCCACGCCAGGGCCGGCTCGACCGATGCCGTCTTGAGGTTGACGTCGCGCGAGATGAAGCGGCCGATCCACGGATCGGCCCAGTCGGTTCGCAGCCCGAACGCCGCGAACGTGCCGATGCCGAACGTCATGTTCTCGCCGATCGGCACCACGGCGTAGGCGTTGGGAACGATGAAGAGGTGATTGTCATAGCGGCCGGTGGCCCCCGACGTGAGCTCGTCGTTCGGATCTCCGCGAAACGAGTTGTCGAACGTGATGAACGTCGCGCCCGCGATCCCGGAGAGACGCCGCTGCTGCGCCAGGCCTGCGGGGTTGTAGAAGACCGCGCTCGGATCATCGGCGATGGCCGTGAACGCGCCCGACATCGCGCTCGCTTTCGCCCCTTGTTCGGGAATCATGAAGCCTGACGGCAGGGCGGGAGTGGCGATCAGAAATGCGACGGAGAGGGAAAGGAAAGATCGGGAAGCGAAGCGCAAGACGACCTCCGAATGCTCGAGCGTACGCGCGGAAAAAACCGCGCGGATGATAGCACGCGGAATTTACGGATCTCCGGCACTGTCGTGGCGAAAATGCAACGCCGTCTTCACCTTCTCACGCTCCTGTTGTGGATCGCTGCGCCGGCCTTCGCCGGCATCAGCTACGACTTCACGAGCGCAACGACGGGACTGTCGAATCAGACCGTCACCGGAACCGTGCGGGCCGACGGCAGCAGCCTCCGCATGGATGTCGGCACCGGTGACGGAGTCCTCTTCCAGAGCGGATCGTTCGTCGTATCGACGAACGGCGCGCAGACGATGACGGTCGTCGACCCGCGGGCGAAGACCTTCTACCAGATCGATCTCTCCCAGATGCTGGGCGGCGCCGGCAGCCTGCAGCAACAGCTCGGGAGCGACATCACCATCGAAGTTCGCGATCCGCGCGTTTCGGTCTCCGCGGCTGCCGACGCCGGCTCGCTGGAGGGTTTCAAGGTCAGGAAGTCGGCCGTCCGCACCGCCTATGAGATCGCCGTCTCCGCATTCGGGCAGCCGGTGACGGTGCAGATCCAAGTCGATTCCGATGTCTGGTGGACGGACCAGATCTCGACCGACTTCACGAACTTCCTGCAGATGCGTGGACTTCGCACCGGCCTCGACGCCGTCGACAAGCTGCTCGCCACCGAAGCCGCGCAGATCAAGGGCTTTCCGCTGAAGCAGGTGACCACGACCAGGTTCTCCTTCGGCGGC
>DATLFC010000123.1:0-21763 GCA_035525015.1 Thermoanaerobaculia bacterium
GGCGTTGAGGCCGACCCCGCCGGCGCTCTCCACCACCTTCTGGAACTCGTCGGTGACGACGAACTTGTCCGCCTCGGCGATGGCGTCGCGCCACGCCTGCTCGAGCTCCTTCAACCGCTCGTCGTTGCGGCCCGTCTCGCGGCGCCGCTCGCGATCGTAGGCGGCATACGCCTCCTCCACCTTCCGCAGCGCTTCCTGCTCGGCGGCCCAGTCCCTCGTGCCGACGACGTCATTTCCCTTGAACGCCATGTGCTCGAACATGTGCGCCAGGCCGGTGATCCCCGGCACTTCCTGCGCCGATCCGGTGTTGACGACCGTGGCGTACGAGAAGACCGGAACTTCCGGCCGTTCATAGATGATGACGGTCAGACCATTGTCGAACGTTCGGACGGTGGTGCGCTTCTCGAACGTGCGGAGATCCTGCGCGCTCGCCGATGCGGCAACCATCGTCAGAAGGACGACGGCCGACAGTCTTCGAACTGCTGTCATGCACTCCTCCTTGTGTTGGTACTTCAGCTCTGAGCCCTGTACTTTACGTCGTCTATCACGACCAGTTTCCCTATCGTGTCAGTTCTGTTTCACACTGCGCAGTGTGATCGAGCCGCTCTGGACTCCGCCGCCGCCGTCGCCGGCCATCGATCGGCGGCACATTCATCTGTGGCGTGTGCCGCTCGACAGGGAAGCGGATGAGCTTGCCTCGCTGCTTGCGCCCGAGGAAGCGGCCCGCCGCGACCGGCTCCTTTTTCCCGAAGCCCGCCGCCGTTTCACCGTGACGCGAGGCACCCTCCGCCGCATTCTCGGCGGATATCTCAGCATATCTCCAGCGGCCGTCCGCCTCGTGGAAGAAGAGGGAGGGAAGCCGTATCTCGCGCAGCGCCAGCTGCAGTTCAATATCTCGCATTCGGGGGAGCTGGCGCTGATCGCCGTCGCCGCCGGCCGTCGCGTGGGAATCGATCTGGAGCGCGAACGACGCATCGCCGGCGCGCCGTCCATCGCCCGGCGGTGGTTCAGCGCCGCCGAGTGCGAGCTGCTCGAGCAGGCGCCCGCCGACGAGCGGCTTCGCCGCTTTCTTGAACAATGGACGGCGAAGGAGGCACGGCTCAAAGCCGTCGGCGCCGGCATCTGGAATCTCGCCACCTCCGATCTCTCGGGAGAATGGGCCGTAGTGCCGTTCGCACCGGCCGAAGGCTTCATTGCCGCGCTGGTGGTGGAGGGATCACCCGACTGGGAGCTGGAGGCGTTCGATGTCAGCCCGGGACGTTTCCAGGCGGAAAGCCGACGCTGAGCCGCACCGCCGCATACTCGGGACTGACCGCGCCGTCGCGAGTCCGGACGACGAGCGGCGGTTCGACCCACGCCTCATAGGTCGGGGGCAGATCCCCCGCGCGCGATGCGGCGAACAGCGAGATGAGGGGCGCTTCGCCTTCTTTGAAGACGACGTCGCGCCGCCGTACCAGCTTCAGGCCCGCCGCACCGATCGCGGACAGGGCGCGATCCATCTGCAGCGCCGGAAAGACGAACGCGAACACCCCGCCGGGCGCGAGAATGCGCGCCGCCGCCACCGCGTAATCGGCGACGCTCCCACGGACCTCGATGCGCGCCGGGACTGCCTGCGGGTGTTCGGCTTCCTTCGCGGTTCCGGCCGGGAAATAGGGGGGAGATCCGAGGACGAGGTCGAAGCCGCCTTCGGGACGGAAGTGGCGGAGGTCGCCCAGATGCATCTCGAATCGCGACTCGAGGTCGTTGTAGCGGATGCTCTTCTGCGCCAGGCGGAACGAGATCTCCTGCGCCTCGATCGTGGTGAAGTGCGCGCCCGGAAGCCGCCACGCGGCGATGATCGCCACCGAGCCGATGCCGGAGCCGAGGTCGGCGGCGCGGTCGACGCGTGGCGCGCAGAGCGTGCCGTACCACGCCGTCACCACGTCGTCCGTCGAGTAACGGTGTCCCTTCTCGTACTGGAAGATGCGGAAATTGCCGGCGATGAAGTCGAGCGTCTCTCCAGGCTCCGGGTCCACGCCGCCCGACACTGCCGGTCCGGGACGCCGCCATCCGCGGTAATGCGTCATCCCCGGGAGTGTAATGGGGTCAGGCCTTCCCTTTTACCTTTCTCTCCGCTCTGTAGAGCACTTCGAGTGCAGCGGTGCTACGGATCGGAGAGAAATGTAAAAGGGAAGGCCTGACCCCATTACAATGGCGCTATGACGGCTCGCATCCGTATCGCCGTTGCCATCGCGATCCTCATCGCGGTCGCGGCGCACCCTCTTGCGCATCCGATGGTCAAGGAGTGCCCCTGCACTCATGCCGTCGGCGTGGCCGCGCTGGAGCGGAGCGAGTCGTTCGTTCTGCAGCTCCTGAGCGAAGTTGTCCCGGTCAGCGGTTGCCCGGTCCGGGAACCGGAGACCACCGCTCGGACCTCACGCGCTCCTCCGGCCGTCTGACCGCCGCTTCCGCAGTCAGCCAGCTAAGGAGGAACTTTCATGAATCGGTTTCGGGCGTTTGCTTTCGTCATTTCGTTATTTCTTTCCGGTACCGCGCTCGCGCAGACGGGCGCGGTCGCCGGCACCGTCTACAACTCACAGGGGGCCGTCGTCACCGACGCCACCGTCACGCTCGTCGAGCTCCGGCGCGCTCGTCAGGTCGGAGCCGACGGGACATTCCGCTTCGAGAATCTCCGCCCCGGGCACTATCACGTGCGCGTCGACAGCCCGCGCCAGGGAGCAGCCACCGGCGACATCGAAGTGGCGGCGGGGGAGACGCGGACGCTCGAGATCGTCGTCGACCGGGCCGTGCACGCCGAGGAGATCGTCGTCAGCGCGAGCCCGGAGACGCGGACGGTGTCGGAGGTCTACCAGCCGGTCAACGTCCTCGGCAGCGAGGAGATCTCGCGGCGTCTCCAGCCGACGCTCGGCGAGACTCTCAAGAACGAACCGGGCGTCGACGCCACCTACTTCGGACCGGGTTCCAGCCGCCCCATCATCCGCGGCCTCGGCGCCGACCGCATCCGCATCCTGGAAGGGGGTGTCGGCACCGGCGACGCCTCGAACGTGAGCCCCGATCATGCCGTCAGCGTCGATCCAGCGGCGGCGGAACAGATCGAGATCGTGCGCGGTCCGGCCACCCTGCTCTACGGCAGCAACGCCGTGGGGGGCGTGGTGAACGTGATCGATCAGCGGGTGCCGTCGCGCGTTCCGGCACAGCCCGTCACAGGCCACGTCGATCTGCGCTTCGGGTCAGCGGCCGAGGAGCGGACCGGGTCGGTCGATCTTCTCGGCGGAAAGGAAGCGTTCGCCTGGCATGCCGGATTTCTCCGCCGTCAGACGGACGATTACCGGATCCCCGGCCCGGCCGATGACCACGATGAGGACGTCGGAGCGACGACGCTCGAGAACAGCTCGCTCTCCACGACCTCCGGAACCGTCGGCGGCTCGTGGATCGGGGAGCGCGGATTTCTCGGACTGGCCGTGAGCCTGTTCGACACCAAATACGGCGTGCCGGGCCACCACCACCATGGTGAAGAAGAAGAAGAGGAGGAAGAGGAAGAAGAGGAGCACGTGCGCATCGACCTCCGTCAGCGGCGCGTCGACCTCCAGGGTGCTCTGACGAACCCCGGCGGCTTCTTCCGCGACGTCCGCATCCGCGTCGGGCGCAGCGACTACGAGCATCTGGAGCTGGAAGGGGCGGAGGTGGGGACGAGATTTTCGAACCGCGGCATGGAGGGGCGCGTCGAAGCGACGCATCGGGAGGTGGGACGCCTTCGCGGGTCCTTCGGCGTGCAGCTTCTGCGGAGCGATTTCGAGGCGGCGGGGGACGAGGCTTACGTTCCGCCGAACGAGACGGTGGCGCAGGCGGTGTTCGCCTTTCACGAGCTGACCGTGGGAATGGTCGATCTGCAGTTCGGCGGCCGCTATGAGCATCAGAACGTCTCCACGGCGATGGCCGGCCTGCCGGACCGTTCGTTCGACGGGCTGTCCGGATCGCTGGGCGCGATTTTCCGTCTGGCGGAGCCGTACACGATCGCGCTGTCGGTGGCGCGCGCCGTGCGGCTGCCCACCGCGACGGAGCTCTACGCGAACGGCCCGCACGCGGCGACGCGGCAGTTCGAGATCGGCAACCCCGCTCTGAACGACGAAACGAGCCTGGGAGTCGATCTCTCGCTGCGCCGGACTGCCGGGCGCATCAGCGGCCAGATCAATTTCTTCAACAATCAGTTCCAAGGTTACATCTTCGACGCGCCGAGCGGCGAGGTCGAGGATGATTTGCCGGTATTCCGCTTCATCCAGGCCGATGCGCGGTTCCGCGGCATGGAGGTCGATGCGCACCTGGAGCTGTGGCATCGCGATCACCACCACCTGGAGCTCGAGGCCGGCGGCGACTACGTCCGGGCCACGCTTTCGGGCGGTGGGAATCTCCCGCGCATTCCGCCGCTCCGTTTCCGGATCGGACTTCGCTACGAAGGGGGGCCGGTCTCGGGGCTGATCGAGGCGCAGCGGTACATGGCGCAGAACGACGTGGCTTCCCTCGAAGAGCCGACGGATGGATACACGCTGGTGAACGTGATGGCCGGTTACCGTTTCTTCGTCCGGAACACGATTCATGACCTGCTGCTGCGCGGCACGAATGTCACCGACCAGCTGGCACGGAGCCACGTGTCGCCGCTGAAGGAGGTCGTGCCGCTGCCGGGGAGGGACGTGAGTCTGTCATACCGGCTCACGTTCTAGCGGCGCTTACATCGTCACCGTCGGGGAGTCGGTGGTCCAGTCTTCCGCCAGCGGCTGGTCAGTCTCCTCGGCGCAGAAGGCGCGCACCGTTTCGATGACGCGCGAGACCTCGAACGGTTTCCGGATGATCAGCTTCACCACCTCCGGCTCGAGATCGCCGATGGCCGATTCGCCGGCGGCGGTGATGACGATGACGGGCACCTGCGGGACGCGGTGACGGAGCATGGCGTCGATGACGTCGCGGCCGTTCATGACCGGCATCATCAGGTCGAGCACGACGCAGGCGTAGCGGTTGGTACGGAGCAGCTCGACGGCCTCGATGCCGTTCCCGGCTGTATCGGCGGGGATCCGCTCACGGCGCAGCATGGCCGCGATGAGGTTGCGGATCGGGCCTTCGTCGTCGACTACCAGGGCGCACCTCATGACAGACTGCCAACATACGGAGCCGCACTATCATTCGTCAACCATGCGGACGCGAAATCTTCTGATCGCCGGCAGCTTCGTGGCCATCGCGGTGCTCGAGGAGATGCGGCCGCTGCGGAAGCGTGTGGAGAGCAAGGGCCGCCACGTCATCCGCGATCTGGCCATTGCCGCTCTGAGCGGGCTGGCCACGGCGGCGATGCATGCGCGTCTGGTCGAACCGGTGGCGCGGCGGGTGGAGAGTCGACAGCAGGGACTGCTCCGCCGCCTGCTGCTTCCGCGTCCGCTCCGGATCGCCGCCGGAGTGCTCCTCCTCGATTACACGCTGTGGATCTGGCACTGGCTGAACCATCGCACGAGCACGCTCTGGCGTCTGCATCGCGCGCATCACGTCGACCTCGATCTCGACTCCTGGACGGCGCTGCGGTTCCACTTCGGCGAGATGACGCTGGCCGGCGCCGTGCGCATGATGCAGATCCGCCTGATCGGTCCCGACCCGATGGCCGTGACGATCTGGCAGTCCCTGCTCCTGCCGTCGATCTTTTTTCATCATTCGAAGATCGAGCTGCCGTGGGCGCTGGAGCGGGCCCTTTCGCGGGTGATCGTCACCCCGCGCATGCATGCCATTCATCACTCGACCGTGCGCGAAGAGACCGACAGCAACTGGTCGAGCTTGCTGTCGGTGTGGGATTTCCTCCACGGCTCCTTCCGTCTCGACCGCCGCGAGGTGACGATCGGCGTCCCCGCCTACCAGCGGCCGGAGGACGTCACGATCGGCAAAGTGCTGGTGATGCCGCTGAAGCCGGCTGATGGTGATTGGGTGGAATTGAAAATTGAAGATTGAAAAACGGCTGGCTCGCATTGTGCTCCGCCTGCGGATGATGAACGAACCACTGACAGGCTCGGCTCTTCGCTCCCGCCGTCTTCGCGCGGGACTGAGCCGCGAGCGGCTGGCGCACGAAGTCGGCGTGCCGATCACCGCCCTGGCGGAGTGGGAAGAAGAGGCGGCGCCGATCGGCTGTCCGCGCGCCGTGGAGCAGGTTCTCCGGCAGCGCGAGCAGATCATCGCGGAGCGGCTGCCTCATGCGAGTTGAGCCGTTCGCGGACCGGCACGAGGCGGGACGGGCCCTCGGTGAAGAGCTGGCCCACCGGTACGGCGGCCGCGACGATCTCGTAGTGCTGGCGCTGCCGCGCGGCGGCGTTCCTGTCGGCTACCACGTCGCGGAAGCGCTCGGCGCGCCGCTCGACGTCTTCCTCGTCCGCAAGCTCGGCGTCCCCGGCCACGAGGAGCTGGCCATGGGAGCCATCGCCACAGGCGGCGTCCGCGTCGTGAACGACCAGGTTCTCCGCCACGTTCCTGTGTCTCCTTCCATGATCGAAGCGGTGGCCGAGCGCGAACGACGCGAGCTCGAGCGGCGCGAGCGCGCCTATCGCGGATCGCGGCCACCGGTCGACGTGCGGGGCCGCACCGTGATCGTCGTCGATGACGGGCTGGCCACCGGCTCGACGATGCGCGCCGCCGTGCGCGCGCTGCGGAAGATGGAGCCGGCCGCGGTGATCGTCGCCGTCCCCGTCGCCGCGGCGCGGACCTGCGAGGAGCTCCGGAGCGAAGCGGACGACCTCGTCTGCCTGCGCACGCCGGAGCCGTTCGACGCCGTCGGACTCTGGTACCGCGACTTCGCGCAGACCACGGACGAGGAGGTTCACGAGCTTCTGGATCGGAAGCACGTCGTCGGAGGCGGCTGGCGATCGACTGGTTCGGCGGATTTCTAGGGCCGCGCTGAATCGCGTCGCAGGTACACCGCGACTGCGGCAGCCGGAATCCCGATGGCAAGGAGCAGTCTCACGCCCTTCGCCCCGCCGACGCCGAGGATCACGCCGAGCGCCGCGGCGCCGCCGGCGATGAGCAGCGCGCGGTTGCGGATCTTCTGCGCGACGTCGTGGTGGAGCT
The DNA here is from genome assembly GCA_035525015.1 of Thermoanaerobaculia bacterium. Lineage (GTDB taxonomy): Bacteria > Acidobacteriota > Thermoanaerobaculia > Gp7-AA8 > Gp7-AA8 > DATLEX01. The sequence goes on from DATLFC010000123.1 coordinate 7,090, forward strand.
TGTCGTCGAGCTCGACCAGATCGGCGTGCACGTCGGCGCGCGCGGCGCGCACCCGGTTGCGGGCTTCGTGAGTATCGCGTCGCGCCATCAGCCTCTCCTCATCTGCTCGACGTCGTGCTTGAGGACCGCGGCGTCGGTTTTGACCTGCTCGATCGTCTGCGCCGGCGAGAAGTGCGCCGAGGAGACGCTCTTCTTTCCTCCCATCGCCATGGCGCCGGCAATGACCGCCAGGCCGATGCCCACGAGGAGCGCTGCCAGCCACAACTGCAGCCCGAGGGCCGACAGGCCGAACATCAGCGCCAGGAGAACGAAGAGGAGCGCGAAGAGACCGATGACTCCGGCACCGCCGAGAAGGCCCGCGCCGGTGCCGATCTTCGTCAGGTTCTCCTGCATCTCGGCCTTCAGGAGCGCCACTTCCTCGCGCACGAGCCGGCGGAGATCGTCGCCGAGCGCTTTCAGGATCTCGGAGATGGGACGGTCGGTCATGCCGCTGGTGGGAGCAAACTGCGCGCCGGTTGACGTTACAATCGCCGGACTGTCCCCAGGAGGTGGTTCTGCTCTCCAGCGGCGCAATTCGTCGCCTCGTCGCTTTTCTTGCCGGGCTCGCTTTGGCCTGCTCCGGCGGGCAGCCGTCGTCCGACGCGCCGCCGCCCGACGTCATTCTGGTGACGATCGACACCCTCCGTGCGGACGCGCTCGGTTTCGCGGGCCGGACGGATGTCGAAACGCCGTTCCTGGACCGCGTGGCGGCGGAGTCGCTCGTCTTCACCAACGCTCACGCGCATAACGTCGTCACGCTGCCGTCGCACGCCAACATCCTCACCGGCCTCTATCCGTATCAGCACGGGATCCGCGACAACGCGGGGTTCAAGCTCGATGCAGATGTCGAGACGATCGCGTCGCTGCTGAAGGAGAAAGGCTACGCGACCGGCGCGTTCGTCGGCGCGTTCCCGCTCGACGCGCGGTACGGTCTGACGCGTGGGTTCGACGTCTACGACGACAAATATCCTGAGGGAAAAGGGAAGGTCGAGTTCATCGTCGCCGAGCGTTCGGCGGAACAGGTCCTCGGCGCGGCGACTTCATGGTGGAACGCGCAGCCGTCGCCGCGGTTCCTCTGGGTTCATCTGTACGAGCCGCACGCCCCGTACGAGCCGCCGGCGCCGTTCGCGGAGCGCTACAGCCACAACGCCTATCTGGGCGAGGTAGCCTACGTCGACTCGGCGCTGTCGCGGTTCCTCGGGCCGCTCCTCCGGCCGGAGACGATGATGATCGTGACGAGCGACCACGGCGAGGCGCTCGGCGATCACGGCGAGCAGACCCACGGCCTCTTCGCCTATGAATCGACGTTGAAGGTGCCGCTGCTCGTCCGCGACGCGACGGCGAAGCCGCGCCGCGACGATTCGCCCGCCCGGCACATCGACATTTTTCCGACGATTCTCGCGCGCGCCGGTGTGGAGGCGCCGTCCGATCGCCCCGGCCGCTCACTTCTCCAGCAGAACACCTCTCCGGGCAACACCTACTTCGAAGCGCTCTCCGCCTCGTTGAATCGCGGCTGGGCTCCGCTCGTGGGCATGATCGAGGGCGGCCACAAATACATCGACCTCCCTCTGCCGGAGCTGTACGACCTTTCCGCCGATCCGCGCGAGGCGACGAATCTCGTCTCCGACAAGCGCCGCGTCACCGCGCATCTCAGGAATCTCCTCGCCGCCGCCGCGCCGGAAAAGGCGGCTGCGCAGCGCTCCATCGCTCCCGACGAAGCGGCGCAGCTCCTCAGCCTCGGATACATCACCGGGGCGGCCGCGAACAAGTCGTACACGGCCGCCGATGATCCGAAGAACCTGATCGAATTCGACACCATGCTCCACCGCGCCATCGATCTGTATCAGCGAGGCGACGTGGAAGGAGCCATCAACACGACAAGGGAGCTCGTCAGCCGGCAGCCGCAGATGATCGTGGCGCGGGAGACGTACGCATTCATGCTGCAGCAGGCGGAGCGCTCTCCAGCGGCCATCGCGACGCTGGAGGAGGCCATCGCGCGAGGTGACGCCCGGGAGTCGACGAAGATTCGCCTCGGCCTTCTCCTCAGCGAGAGCGGCCGGGCGGATGAGGCCGTAAAGATCCTCGCGCCGTTCGCGAAGGGCGATGACGTGGACGTGTTGAACGCCTATGGCATCGCCCTGGCCGATGTCGGCCGGGCGGCGGATGCCGTGGCGCAGTTCGAGCGGGTCCTGAACGTCGATCGGACCAACGCCACCGCCCATCAGAACCTCGGCATCGTCGCACTGCGCACCGGCCGCGTCGCCGAGGCGGAGCGCTACCTGAATCAGGCGCTGGCCATCGACGCGGAGATGCCGCTGGCGCTGAACACGCTCGGCGTCGTCCTTGCCCGCTCCGGCAGAGTGGATCAGGCCATCGACACCTGGCGCCGGGCAGTGGCCATCGATCCGAGCCTTTATGATGCGCTTTTCAATCTGGCGGTCATCTCGGGTCAGAACGCGCAATGGGCGGTAGCCCGCGATGCGCTGACGCAGTTCATCAGGACGGCGCCGCCGCAGCGTTACGCGCGCGAGCTGGCATCGGCGAAGCAGATGCTGGCCGAAGTGGAACGGAGGCTTTGATGAGTGTCATCGAACGATCGACCGAAACGAAATACCCCACCGTGCAGAACTTCATCGGCGGAGCGTTCGTCGCCGCCGCCGGCGAAACGCTCGACGTCACGAATCCGGCGGACGGGTCGGTGATCTCGCGGGTCCCGCTGTCCGCCGCGGCCGATCTCGAGCGCGCCGTGGACGCCGCCCGCGCGGCGTTCCCCGCCTGGGCGGCGATCCCGATCAAGGAGCGCGTGCAGGTTTTCTTCCGCTACAAGACGCTGCTCGAACAACACATCGACGAGCTGGCGGCGCTGGTGACCGAAGAGAACGGGAAGATCGCCGCCGAAGCGCGCGCCGAGGTGCTCAAGTCCGCCGAGCTGACCGAGTTCGCCTGCTCCCTTCCGCAGATCACCGCCGGCGAAGTGCTCGAGGTGAGCCGTGGCGTCGAATGCCGCGTCGAGCGATACCCGGTCGGCGTCGTCGCCTCGATCGCCCCCTTCAATTTTCCGAACATGGTTCCGAACTGGACCATCCCCAACGCCCTGGTGCTCGGCAACTGCATGATCCTCAAACCGTCGGAGCAGGTTCCACTCAGCGCCGGGCGGATCGCGGAACTGCTGCGCGAGGCCGGCCTCCCCGACGGCGTCTTCAACGTCGTGCATGGCGGGCAGACCATCGTGGAGGCGATCTGTGATCACCCTCAGATCGACGGGATCACCTTCGTCGGCTCGACGAAAGTCGCCAAGATCGTCTACCGCCGCGGGACGGCCAACCTCAAGCGCGTGCTGGCCCTCGGCGGCGCCAAGAATCATCTGATCGTCATGCCCGACGCCGAGCCGGAGATGACCTCCACCAACGTCGTAGCCTCGATGTCCGGCTGCGCCGGCCAGCGCTGCATGGCCGCCTCGGTCATGGTCGCGGTCGGGAAGAGCGACCACATCATCGAGCGGATGGCCGGGGTGGTGCGCAAGATGACTCCGGGCGTGCATTACGGTCCGGTCATCTCCCGGCAGGCGAAGGAACGGATCGAGCGCTACATCACCGAAGCCGAAGAGGGTGGGGCGAAGGTGCTGGTCGACGGTCGCGGCGTCGCCGTCAAGGGACGCGAGGATGGGTACTACGTCGGGCCGACGCTCATCGACTACGTCCGGCCGGAGATGCGCATCGCGCAGGAAGAGGTGTTCGGTCCGGTGATGGTCATCGTGCGCGCCGGCGATGTCGACGAGGCGCTCGACGTCCAGAACCGCTCACCCTACGGCAACGCCGCCTCGGTTTTCACCGAGAGCGGCGGCGTGGCGCGTTACGTGATGGAGCGCGCCAGCGCAGGCATGGTCGGCGTGAACGTCGGCGTGCCGGTGCCGCGCGAGCCGTTCGGCTTCGGCGGCTGGAACGACTCGAAGTTCGGCGTCGGCGACATCACCGGCCGGAGCTCGATCGAGTTCTGGACGAAGTCGAAGAAGATGACCACCAAGTGGCAGCGCGAGGCAGGAGTGAACTGGATGTCGTGAGGAGCCGTTCCGGTCAACGCTTCTTGAGACGTGTCCGGACCGCCTCAATCTCCTGCCGGAGGAAATCGACTTGCGCCAGCAGTTCCTCGATCCGGCTGCTGACGCCGCGGACATCGCCCCGGCGCGAGCGGGCGGTGCGACCCCTGGCCGCCAGATCGCGCCAGAGACGTGTCCGTTCGGCAGCGGGCATCGCCGTGATCCTTTCCGCAAGCCGTTGCTCGTCATCCGGACGGGGATCGCGTCCGTCGCCGCCTACCAGCTCTTCCGGCGTGACGCGGAGAATCCGCGCCAGCGCAAAGAGCATGTCGACATCGAGCGCCTGTTTCTCGTTCTCGATCCGGGAAAGGGTGGCCGCGCTGATTCGGGCCTTCCCTGCAACGTCGGTGAGCGACAGATGCTGTCCATGCCGTAATTCACGAAGTTTTTCGCCGATCATGTCTTATCGTAGCGTGCCGATTCTACGCATCCACCAGGTTGCATGAAAGAACCGCGCCTGCGAGGGCGCCTCCTGCTTACAATCCGGAACGATGAGGCGTGTCATCGCCGGCGACGTCGGCGGAACGAAAACCCTGCTCCGCTGCGTGGAGGTCACCGGCCAGGTTCTCGAGGAGCGGCGCTTCGAAAGCGGCGCCTTCCGATCGTTCGACGATCTCCTTGCGCAATTCCTGGCCAACTGTCCCGGTACGGTCGACTCCGCCTGCTTTGCCGTCGCCGGACCGGTCTTCGGGACGCGCGCCGAGCTGACCAACCTCGGCTGGCGGGTCGACGCGCAGCAACTCGCCAACCTCTTTCAGATCCGCAGCGTCTCGCTCATCAACGATTTCTACGCCATCGCCCTCGGCATGCCGCTCCTGGCCGAGGACGATCTGGTGCCGCTTCAGAGCGGCCATCGCCAGCGAGCCGAGCCGATGGCCGTCCTTGGCGCCGGCACCGGCCTCGGGCAGGCCATGGTCACCTTCCATGGCGCGGCCGGATGGGGCGTCATCCCGGGGGAGGGAGGGCACGCCGATTTCGCGCCGCAGGACGAGGAACAGGCCCGGCTCTTTCTGGCGCTGCAGAGGAAATATGGGCACGTGAGCTGGGAGCGCCTCCTCTCCGGGATGGGGCTGGCGAACATCCACGAGTTCCTGACCGGGCGCGCCGAAGAACCGTCGGTGATCTCCGAGCTGGCCGCCCGCGGTGACGGCGCGGCCGTCCGGACCATGCAGATCTTCGTCGACATCTACGGCGCGGAAGCGGGCAACATGGCGCTGCGGATGCTCGCCCGCGGCGGCGTGTTTCTCGCCGGCGGCATCGCGACGAAGAACATCCCCTTCTTCACCGACGGCCGGTTCGTGGCGGCGTTCACGCGGAAGGGACGGTTCTCGGACCTGGTGAGAACGATTCCCGTCGACCTGGTCGTGAACGAGACGGTCGGACTGATGGGAGCGGTGGAGCAGGCCAAGAGGAATTGAGTCGCGATTCCGGCGGAATCACACTGACACCGCAGCGGTTAACCCCGCGCGCATGGGTCTTTCAGTCGGCATCGTCGGGCTTCCGAATGTCGGGAAGTCGACGATCTTCAACGCGTTGACCGCCGCCGGGGCGCAGAGCGCGAACTATCCTTTCTGTACGATCGAACCGAACGTCGGCATCGTGCCGGTGGTCGACTCACGTCTGGACAGGCTGGCCGAGCTTGCCGAGAGCAAGGAGGCGATCTACACCGATCTGAAGGTCGTCGACGTCGCCGGGCTGGTGCGCGGCGCGAGCAAGGGGGAAGGGCTCGGCAACCAGTTCCTGGCCAACATCCGCGAGACGGACGCGATCCTTCACGTCGTCCGCGCCTTCGAGGATCCGAACGTGGTCCATGTCGAGAACAGCATCGAGCCGGCGCGCGACATCGAGATCATCGAGACGGAGCTGCTGCTTGCCGATCTCGAGGCCATCACGAAACGCCTGGACCGCGTCGGCCGGATGGCGCGCGTCGGCCAGAAGGATGCCATCCCGGCCACGGAAGCGCTGCAGAAAGCGGTGGCCGCCGTGGAGAAGGGGACGCCGCTCCGCGCCGTCGATTTCACCGCCGCGGAGAAGGACATTCTTCGCGAGCTGAATCTCATCACCATGAAGCCGGTGCTGTTCGTGGCCAACGTCGCGGAGTCCGACCTCGACGGCGGCAGCGACCACGCGAAGACGATCCGATCCATTGCGGAGGAGATGCGAGGGGAGGTCGTCGTCATCTGCGGCGAGCTCGAATCGCAGATCGCGCAGCTTCCGGCGGAGGAACGGCGCGACTTTCTCCGCGAGATGGGCCTGTCGGAGCCGGGCCTGGACGTGCTCATCCGCGCCGCCTACAGGCTCCTCGGACTGGAGACCTTCTTCACCGCGGGGCCGAAGGAGTCGCGGGCCTGGACGATTCACCGCGGTGCGAAGGCTCCCGAAGCCGCCGGTGTCATCCACTCCGACTTCGAGCGCGGTTTCATCCGCGCCGAGACCATCCCCTACGACGACTATGTCGCTCTCGGCGGCGAGCAGCAGGCGCGCGCGGCGGGCAGGATGAGGTCGGAAGGAAAGGATTACGAGGTACAGGATGGAGATGTGATCCTGTTCCGCTTCAACGTGTGAAGTTCACCGTCGAATCCTCCGAAGGTCTGCCCATTCGCGGTGACCTCCATCTTCCGGAGGATGCCCGGGCTCTGGTGGTGATCGCGCACGGGTTCAAGGGATTCAAGGACTGGGCGTTCTTTCCGTGGCTGGCCGAGCATCTGGCCGGCCATCGTCTGGCGGTCTGCCGGTTCAACATGTCGCGCAGCGGGATCGGCGAGAGCCCCGAGTCATTCGACCGCCTCGACCTGTTCGCGGACGACACTTACTCGGAACAGATTGCCGATCTCGTCAGCGCCACCGCGTACGCGCAGGGGCGCAGCGATCTTCCCACGTTCCTCCTCGGCCATTCGCGCGGTGGAGGGATCGCGCTTCTCACGGCGGACCTGATTCCGAATCTCGCCGGCGTCATCACCTGGAGCGCCATCGCGCGCGCCGACCGCTGGGACGACGCAACGAAGAAGCGCTGGCGCGCGGACGGGTTCCTGGATGTCGTGAACCAGAGGACGAAGCAGGTCATGCGTATGTCGACGGCCATCCTCGACGACTACGAGGCCAATCGCGACAAGCTCGACATCCTCGGTGCGGCTTCACGCCTGCACGTGCCGCTGCTCGTCGTGCACGGCGGCCGCGACGAAAGCGTGCCGGTCGAGGAGTCGGCGGCGATCGCCGCCGCCGCGCCGGAAGTCTCGCGACTGATCCTCCACTCCGCCGGCCACACCTACAACGCCATTCACCCGCTGATCCACATCCCTGCGCAACTGACCTGCGCCGCCGAAGTCACCGCCCACTTCGTGATGGGGTCAGTTCTTTCCTTTTCCCTTTTCTCTCCGACCAGTAGAGCCTCCAGAAAAGGGAAGCGAAAGGACTGACCCATCACTCGCCGCGCGAGCCGCCGCGGCGGCGGCGCCGGCGGCGCGGGTGGCCGGGCGGCGCTGGCTCGGCCTGTTCGGCGGGGGCGGGGGCGGGGGCGGGGACGTCGACCTCCTCTTCGTCGAGCAACCAGACCCATTGCGTAGCGGACGGCTGCTTTGCCGCGGGGGGGGCGGCGGGCTGCGCGGCGGACGGCTGCTCCCTCCGCTGTTCGTGGTGCGGGCGTTCCCGGCGCTCCTGGCGCGCCGGTACTTCCATCCGCTTGAGGCGGATGAGCATGTCTTCGCTCAGGCGGCGGTTCACGGCGATCAGATCGGCGAGCAGCGCGATGAGCCAGGTGTGAAACCCTGTGATCAGGAAAACCGCGGCGAGAATGAGCGACTGCACGTGCCCGTCGCGATCGCCCTGCGCGAAAAACCAGAGGAACCGTGCGCCGAGCACGACGCCGGCCAGCATCAGGACGGTTCCGATGGCGAAGAACGTCTTCAGGGGACGATAGAGCGTGTGGATGCGGAAGATCGTGACGACCGATTTCCGCAGGTAGGTGCCGATGCCGCGATAGAGGCGTGACGGCCTCGTCGGCGGATTCGTCTTCACCGCCACGCTCTGCACGCCGAGGTTGCGGTTGCCCGACTGGATGATCGTCTCGAGGGTGTAGGTGAAGGGGTTGAAGACGTTGATCTGCAGCGCCGCTTCGCGCGAGAACGCCCGGAAGCCGCTGGTCGCGTCGGCCACCGAGACGCCGGACGCTCTGCCGACCGCCCAGCTGCCCATCCGCTGGAGCGTGCGCTTGAGCGGCGACATGTGCGGCGAGTTCGAGACGTTGCGGTCGCCGATGACCACCTCGGCCGACCCCTTGAGGATCGGGGCGATGAGCCGGGCGATGTCCGCCGCCGCATATTGATTGTCGGCGTCGGTATTGACGATGATGTCGGCGCCGAGGCGGAGCGACGCGTCGATGCCGGCGACGAAGGCCGCGGAGAGTCCGCGGTGCGTCTTCAATTGCACGATGTGCGTGGCGCCGGCTTTGCGGGCCGCTTCCACGGTTTTGTCCATGCTGCCGTCATCGATGACGACGGTCTCGATGGCGTGAATGCCTTCGAGCTTCCTGGGAATCTCGCGCAACGTCTGCGCGATCGTGGCTTCCTCGTTGTAGGCGGGAATCTGTACGATCAGCTTCATTCAGTCGATGGAACCAAAAGTCTCCGTAATCATGATTGTCGAACGGCTCGGCGGTGAGGCCGAGCGGGCCATCGCCTCGATTCTGGAGCAGGAGGCGCCGTTTCCGTTCGAAATTGTTCTGGTGTCGGCGGAACCGCTGCCGGAGCCCCTGGACAACCGGGTACGGAACGTCATCGTCGCTGATCGTAATCCCGCAACTCGAAGAAATCGAGGAGTTTCCGCCTCCACCGGGGCAATCCTGGCCTTCATCGACGACGATGCCGCGGCCGATCGCCGCTGGCTCGCCACCGCGATCACCTACCTCGACGCCCACCCCGACGTCCTGGCTCTGGGGGGGCCCGACCCGGCGCCCGCCGACTCCACGCCGGCCGAGCTGATGTCCGAAACGCTGCTGGCGACACGCTGGATCGGCAGCGGCGTCGCGGCCCACGAGCGGCGAAAAGGGGTCTTTCCGGTCCGGATCGCCAGCCATCTGCCGCTGGTCAACCTCTTCGTGCGGCGATCGGTTTTCATCGGATTCGACGAGCGGATCGGCTACATCGGCGAGGACACCGGGCTCATCGATTCACTGCTCGATCGCGGCAAGGTCGTCTACCACGAGGGGGTGATCGTCTATCACCGGAGGCGTCCGTTCCCCGGTCCTTACCTGCGGCAGCGGTGGCGTTACCGCGTGAAGACGGGAGAGTTGCTCGCCGGCGGCTCGCGCGCGCACCGGTCGAATCCGAAGATTCAGGCGTTCCTCGTGGCGGGGACGCTCGGAATCCTCTTCGCGCCGGTTGTGGTCCTTCCCTACATGCTCGTGACGCTGATCCTGGGAATCCGGACGACGCGGCTGCCGCCGTCGCAGTGGCCGATGATCCCGGTCGCGTTCGCCATGCATCACCTCACGTATTACTTCGGGATCCTCTTCGGAATGCTGCGCGGTATCATCCGCGCCCGGAGGGACTGAACAATGCCGAATGCCCGCAGAGCCGAAGCCGAATGGAACGGGACGCTTCGTGAGGGAAATGGACAATTCAAGGTAGGGAGCGGAAAGGTTTCGGGTGCCTATTCGTTTCCGACGCGGTTCGAGGAGGCGCCGGGGACGAATCCGGAAGAGCTGATCGGAGCCGCCCACGCCTCCTGTTTCTCGATGGCCCTCTCCGGCGCCCTCGGGAAATCGGGGCACACGCCCAAGCGGATCCGCACCACCGCCAACGTGCACATCGAGAAGGTGGGAGAGGGGTTCGGCATCACGCGGATCGAGCTCGACACCGAGGGAGAAGTGCCGGGGATCGACGAGGCAACCTTCCAGCAGCACGCCAACGGGGCGAAGGAGAACTGCCCTGTCTCGAAGGCGTTGAAGGGAGTCGAGATCTCGCTCAAGGCGAGATTGAAGAAGTAATTTCGGAGTGCGCCGCACACCTAGAATGCGGCGACGCCGCGCGCGGTTCATGGAACCAGCATGAAGTGGTCCGACAAGACCCAGTATCTGCGTTACCTCGTCGACAAGCGGGGCATGAAGCCGGTGTACCTGATCGTCGGGCTGACGTACGACTGCAACTCGTTCTGCCGCACCTGCTTCAACTGGGAGCAGCTCCGGAAGGACAAGGAGCACGAGCTCTCGCTCGAGGAGTTGAAGAAGACGTTCGCCACGATGGGGGAGATGCTTTTCGTGGTGATGAGCGGCGGCGAGCCTTTCCTGCGGCGCGACCTGCCGGAGGTCTGCGAGACGCTGTCGAAAGAGAACAAGGTCAAGCAGATCACGATCCCGACGGGAGCGATCGCCAGCGATCTGATCGCCCGTTCCGTCGAGGAGACGCTGCGGCGCTGCCCCTCCACGCAGATCGTCGTGAACCTCTCCATCGATCACATCGGCGAGAAGCACGATTGGATCCGCGGCGTGCCGGGCAACTACGAGCGGGCCAGGAAGACTTACGCGCTGCTGATGCCGCTGAAGGCGCGCTACCCGAATTTCACCGTGAATGTGCACACATGCCTGTGCACCTACAACGCCGACGATCTCGACATCCTCTTCGAGGGCGTGAAGCGCGATTTCCCGGAGGTCTCGTTCCATTCGTTCGAGATGCTGCGGGGCGATCAGCCGGACAAGAACATCCAGCCGATTGCCACGGAGAAGTACCGGGCCCTGCTGCCGAAGCTCGAGGATTACTGGAGCACCTACCGGAACTACGACGGCTTCCTGAAGTTCGTGAAGGTCTATTCGCGGCGGATGGAGCTGGCCGTGCTCGAGCAGGAGACGCAGGTGCGGCCGTGCCACGCCGGCTACATCTCCGGCGTCCTCGACGCGCGGGGCGAAGTGCGGATGTGCGAGCTGCGCGATGCCGTCGGCAACGTCCGCGACACGAACTACGACTTCACGAAGTTGTGGTTTTCCGAGGCCTCGGACAAGCAGCGCGCCTCGATCAAGGCGAAGGAGTGCCACTGCACGCACTCCTGCTTCATGTCGTCGTCGCTGGTGTTCGACTGGCGGACCTACGCGGCGTATCTCGGATCCACGGTAGTCAGCTTCCTCGACTTCAAGCCGCGCACCGTCGAGGCCGTGTCATCCTGAGCGCCGAAGAGCGCGAAGGATCTCCCTCGATCGCGGCAGATCCTTCGCCGTCTTCGCGGCTCAGGATGACACGAGTGCACATCGTCGGTCCCGTCTACCCATACCGCGCCGGCATCGCCTACTGCACCACCCGCCTGGCCGAGGAGCTGGCGAAGCAGTTCGACGTCCATGTGGTCTCGTTCAGCCGCCAGTACCCGAAGCGGTTTTATCCAGGCGGCAGCGACGTCGATGAGACGCTGCGCGACCGCGTGCCGAAGAACGCCGAATTCGCTCTCGACATCACCAGCCCGGCGAGCTGGCTGAAGACGGCGTGGCGCCTCCGCCGATCGAAGCCCGACGCGGTCGTCTTCGTCTGGTGGATCTGGGTCTGGGCGTTGCCGTACCGGCTGATGATCGCCCTTCTCCCGCGGCGCACCAACGTGATCCTCCAGTGCCACAACGTCGGGGACAAGGAGCCGGCTCGATGGAAGAGCTGGCTGACGAACCAGGTCCTGCGCCGCGGCGACGTGCTCGTCGTTCACGCGCACGGGGAGCTGCTCGAGGCGGTCCGCCGCTCCCGCGGCCGGCGTGTCGTCAGTGCACAACTTCCTGTGCACGAGCTCGGCGGCGCGATGCCCTCGCGCCAGGAGGCGAAGCGTTCCCTCGGCCTCGACGGTCGCGATGTGGCGCTCTTCTTCGGCCATGTCCGGCCATTCAAAGGACTCGACATCGCCCTCCGCGCCTGGCGCGAGATCGAATCCGACGCCGTCCTGCTCGTCGCCGGCGAAGCGTGGTGGGAGAGCGAAGCAGAGTATCGGCGGCTGGCTGAGGGACTGGCGAACGTGAGACTCGAGTTCCGCTTCATCCCCGACGCGGAGATCGCCACGTACTTCGCCGCGGCCGACGTCGTGCTCGCGCCGTACCGGACCGAGGCGCAGAGCGGCGTGGTGCTGACGGCGTTTCATTTCGGACGCCCCGTGATCGCCGCGGCGGTCGGCGGCATCCCGCAGATCGTTGCCGACGGCGCGAACGGCTGCCTGGTCCGGCCTGAGGATCCGAAGGCCCTGGCCCTGGCCGTCGATCGCTTTTTCGGCGAGGCCGATCGCGGGAAACTCGAGGAAGGAGCGGCCCGCAGCGCCTCCATGCACTCCTGGGAGGATTACGGTACCCTCGTTGCCCGTTTGGTCCGACAGCCGTGAAGTTCAATCGCCGCCGCATCAAGGTCCTCGTGGAGCTGACCTCGAAGTGCAACCTTCGATGCGGGATGTGTCCGCTTCCGGTGCTGCGGCGGCCGTACGAGGACATGGAGTGGCCGCTGGTCGAGAAGGCGGAGCGCGAGGTCCACGGTCTCGGATTCAAGCTGAAGTGGCTGCACGAGATGGGGGAGCCGCTTCTCTACTCGCGAATCGATGACGCCATCCGCCTTTTCCCGGAAGCGAGCATCAGCACGAACGGCCTGGTGCTGACCGAAGAGGTCGGCGCGAAGCTGCTGGCAAGCCCGCTCAAGCGGCTCCGCATCTCGGTCGATTCGATCGACCCGAAGGTGTATCCGCAGCTCCGCACCGGCGGCGACTTCGACAAGCTTGTCGAGATGACCAGGAAGTTCCTCGAGCAGGCGAAGGGGCACCCGATCCGGATCGAGATCCAGAAGATGCGCTCGCGGATGACCGTCGATGAGACCGTCGACGATTTCCGGCGCGTCTTCAACTTGAAGCAGTACCGCAACGCGCGCGTGATCGAGCGGACCTGCGAGGCCTTCGACGTCAACGACGAGACCGATCTGCACGGCAAGTTCTACGGGTGCGTGCAGGGCGCCTTCTTCAACTGGATCGTCATCTTCGCCGACGGCCGCGTCACGCACTGTTGCTACGACGCGCACGGCGATCAGATCATCGGCGACCTCCGCACGCAGTCGCTGACGGAGATCATCGAAGGATCGAAGCTCGTGCAGATGCAGGCGCTGTTCGACAAGCGCGACTTCGCCGAGCTGCCGCGCTGCGCCGAGTGCTTCAAGCACGGTGGCGAATCTCCCGCCTGGACCGGCGTGCTGGCCGGCGTGCAGGCCCTGCCGGAAGCGGCGAAGGACGTCGTCCGCAAGGTGCTGGACGTCCGATACCGTTAAGGAAGCGGCCCTTCGCTACGCTAGAATCCCGTCATGCGAAAACTAGCCATCCTCCTGCTTGCCAGCGGTGTCTTCGCACCCTGCGAGATCCTCGCCCGCGAGGGCTTCGGCTTCACGAAGAAGGCGGTGATGATGACGCGGACGAATCCGCCGCAGCTGGCGGTCGGGGCGCGGCGCGTGAAAGTCACCGCCACCGCGGAGCGGGAGCCGGAGAAGGACGATGCGGTGACGCTCCGCCGTCATCTCGAGGACTTCATCCTCTCCGGGGCCGGAACGATGGCCCCCGAAAAGGAGAAGGGCGAGATCCGCATTGCCGTTGCCGTCGACCGCCTCGATGCGCACGAGAGCTGGGAAACCGAGCAGAAAACCCGCTACGAGAAGACCGGCGAGAAGCAGGAGTGGAACGAGAAGAAGAAAAAGTACGAGACGAAGCCGGTCTACGGCAACGTCTCGTACACCGTGCAGAACAAGGTGATCGACGCGAATCTCAGCGGCACCTGGGACCTGACGGACAAGAACGGCAACCTCGTCGACAGCGGGAACATCAGCGAGAGGTTCCGCGAGAGCTACTCGGAAGGGAAGGGCTCACCCGCGCCGTCGCGCGTGGAGGATGGTCTTCTGAAACGTGCGGCGAAGGAGATCGCCTCGCGGATCGTGCCGACGCAGGAAAGCATCTCGGTCCTCGTTCCGAAAGGAAGCTTCGAAGACCTCATTCCGCTGGCGGAGATGAACGCCTGGGATCGCTACCTCGCCGGCGTCGAAGCGGTGAGGCCGAACCGCGACGCCCGTCAGGAAGCCTACCGGCAGTACGCGCTCGGCGTGGCGAAGGAAGGCCTCGCTCACAGCGCGGCCGTGGAAGAGCCGGAGCGGACGATCGAGCTGCTGCGCGAAGCGGTCGTGCATTACGAGACGGCGGTGAAGAGCAATCCGCGCGAGGATCTGTTCGCGAAGGCGTATTCGAGCCTTCTCTCGACCGGAACCAGCAGCGCGCCGCTCCCGCGGGCCGGCGCGAGCCTGACCGCATTCGAGAAGTGGACCGGGCCGGTCGCGCCGCGCCCGAGGAGCACCGTCGCCGCCGCATCGAAGGACGTCATGACGAACCAGACCGTCGTCGAGATGGCGAAAGCCGGCCTGGCCGACGAGAACCTGATCATGGCCATCGACGCCGCCGCGACCGTCGACTTCGACACATCCCCCAACGCGCTGATCGCCCTGGCGAAGGGCGGCGTGAGCCGGAACGTCATCGCGCACATGCAGAAGAAACGGTCAACACTCACCCGGTAAC
>DATLFC010000306.1:0-7622 GCA_035525015.1 Thermoanaerobaculia bacterium
AGGTCGAGCAGCGGGCAGGGGCGGAGGCGGCCGATCGTCACGACCATTCCATGCTCGCGGTCGCGGTCGAGACGCGTCTGCGGGCGGTCGGGATCGTCGACGTAGTGCAGCGGCCGCCGCGGCGCGGAGGGAAGCCCGAGCTCCTGCGGCTCGCCGGTGAACGTCTCGATCGCCTCCCGGATCCGCTCGAGGAACGCGCCGTCGCGCCTGCGCAGCGACAGCGAGATCGTCATCAGATGTCCGTCGATGACCGGGACGCGGTTCGTCTGCGCCGAGATGCGCATGCCGGCGGGCACGAAGCGCTCGCCGTCCCACGCCCCGAGAATCTTGCGCGGCTCGCTCTCCACCTTCTCTTCCTCGCCGGAGATGTAGGGGATGACGTTGTCGAGGATCGCGTACGACGACACCCCGGCGTACCCGGCGCCGGAGATCGCCTGCATCGTCGAGACGTGAATCTGGTCGATGCCGTACAGCCGCTCGATCGGGGCGATGGCCATGGCCAGCCCGATCGTCGAGCAGTTCGGGTTCGTCACGATGTATCCCTTGCCGCCGCGCCGCTTCCGCTGCCGCTCGATCGCCGCGATGTGATCGGGGTTCAGCTCGGGGATGAGCAGCGGCACGTCCTCACCCATCCTGTGGTTCTTCGAGTTCGAGACGACCGCGCAGCCGCGGCTCGCGTAATGTTCCTCCGCCTCACCCGCCACCGACGAGTCGAGTCCCGAGAAGACGAGGCGCGATTCGAGCTCCGACCCGAGCTCCTTCACCCGCATCTCCGCCGCCCCCTCCGGCATCAGCGTCTCGAGCTTCCACCCGGCCGCCTCACGGTAGCTCTTCCCCGCGCTCCGCTCCGACGCCACCACCTCGTGCAGGTTGAACCACGGGTGCTGCTCCAGCAGCTGGATGAACCGCTGTCCCACCGATCCCGTGGCGCCGAGGACGGCGACGGGGATCCGCTGGGTCCGCGGAGCGGGCATGCGGCGTTCGGCGGTCGCGGTGACGATCTGCACCATGGTTGAGCTCCCTTGCAACGAGCGTGTCACCTATCATCCCACCATGCGACCGTTCGCCTCCGCAACGGAACCGCCTCTTCCCGTGGACGAGGCGGTGGCGCGGGTCCTCGCGGAGATCCACCCCCTCGAGAGCGAGAGCGTGCCGCTCGACGCCTCGCTCGGACGGGTCCTGCGGCAGGAGGTCGTCGCCCCGTTCGACGTCCCGCCGCACGACAACAGCGCCATGGACGGCTACGCAGTCCTGGCCGGCGACACCGCCGCGGCTCCGGCACGGCTCCGGGTGATCGAAGATCTCGCCGCGGGCCGCACTTCGACGCGCAGCGTAGAGAGCGGGACGGCGGTCCGCATCATGACCGGTGCCGCGATTCCCGCCGGTGCGGACGCGGTCGCCCCGGTGGAGATCACCGACGCCGGCTCGGAGACGGTGACGATCCATCGATCGATCGCGCCGGGGGCGAATGTCCGGCTGCGAGGCGACGACATGCAGGCCGGCGCCACCGTCCTTCCCGCCGGCGTCCGTCTCGGCGCCGCGGAGCTCGCCGTGGCGGCCGCGGCGCGGCAGGCGCGCCTCGTGGTTGGCAGGCGTCCGGCCGTAGCCATCCTCGCCACGGGTGACGAGCTGTCGCGGGTGAGCGAGAAGAGCGATGGCAGCCGTACGGTCGACTCCAACTCCTATGCGCTGGCGGCGCTCGTGGCGGAAGCGGGCGCGGTGGCGCGGCAGTCGCCGATCGTCCGCGACACGCGCGAGGCCACCGTTGCCGCGATCGAGCAGGTCCTCGACTGCGACTTCATTCTGACCACCGGCGGCGTCTCCGTCGGCGCCTACGATTTCGTCAAGGACGCGGTCGAGCGCCTCGGCGGCCGGACCCATTTCTGGCGCGTGGCGATGAAGCCGGGGAAGCCGGTTCTCTTTGCCTCGCTGCGAAACCGCCTCTTCTTCGGACTTCCCGGCAACCCCGTGTCGGCCATGGTGTCGTTCGCGGTGTTCGTCGCTCCGGCGATCAGAAAGGCGCTCGGCGAATCGAGCGTGACCGCGCCCCTCGTGCGGATCAGGACCGGGGCCCGGCTGCAAGGTGCCGGCGACCGCCGCGCCTACCTGCGTGTGCGCGTCGTGGCGCGGGACGGTGAGCTGATCGCCGAGCCGATGCGCGCGCAGGGCTCGCACATCGCAACGTCGATGGTGGGAGCGAACGGCCTGGCCATCGTCGACGGCGATGCGGTGGAGGCGGGGGATCTCGTCCCGGTGATGATGCTCGGACCGATCACGGCTTCGACCTGACGCTGGCCGCGCTCAGCTCCGCGAGCAGCCGCGTCATGCGCCGCGATTCCTCGTCGCCGTTCTCCCACGTCTTCTTCAGCAACTCCACCTGGTCGATCGGCTCCGCAGCGGCCACGGTGAAACCGTCGGGCGGCTGATCCGGCAGGAGAGCGCGCCGCTTTGTCCAGCCCTTGTCGTCGCAGGTCCAGACGACGTATCCGCTGGTTCCGAGGCCGGCCGATGCGGAGGTCAGGGTCTGATCGCCGATCACGTTCGCTTCCCGCGCCCCCTCCATGTTGGCCTGCTGCGCGCGCAGCACTTCCTCGGCCGATGTGGCGATGAGCCTCCGCAGTGTGTCGTTGTCTTCCAGGCGGAGACCCGACTCCTGCGGCGATGTCCGGACGATCGCCGCCTTGACCTTCACCTGCTCGCCGCGCCAGGAGAAGGTGAGCGTCCGCCGCGCTTTCGCGGGAAGCGGCTGCTCGTGCTCGATGAGTGCGCCTGTGGCGCTGACATCGATGATGCGGACGGGAGTCTTTCCGAACCTTCCTTCGATCGGACGGTTGAGATGGAGGCGCTGGTAAACGCGGCGATCGTCTTCCACTACCTGCTCTTCACATCCGTCAGCCAGTAGGCGCGATCGGTCACGTGCAGCGTCGCTTCGATGGGCGTGCCGTCCGGCGGCAGCGAAGCCACCTCGGCACCACGGATGCTGAAATCCATCGTCATCGCTTCCATGAATCCGGGAATGGCCTCGTGCTTCACGCGCAGGACGTTGTCGGCCGCGTCACGCGCCTCGATCTCCCCCCGCAGCGCGTACAGCCGCTCGCCCGGCTCGCTGAGCGGTTTCTCCCGCTGCGCGCAGCCGGTTGCAAAGAGCGCGAGCACCGCCACTACCACCACACGTCTCACCGCCCGCGATTATAGGGGCGGGCCCGGTGATACTCTCCGCGAATGCTTCCGGAAAGAACGTTCGAGGGGCGGGTCGGCATCATCACCGGCGGTGCCACCGGCATCGGCTTCGCGATGGCGAAAGAGCTGTCCCGCCTCGGCGCCACGGTCATGCTGGCCAGCCGCAAGGAAGAGAACCTGCGCACCGCGGCCGAGGAGCTGCGCGGGAGCGGGGGATCGGCCGACTGGTTTGCGCTCGACGTCCGCGACGCCGAGGCGGTGGAGGCCCTGGCGGCGAAGACGGAGAGCGATCACGGGAAGATCGATTTCCTGATCAACAACGCCGCGGGGAATTTCATCGCGCCGGCGGATCAGCTCTCGCCGAACGGCTGGAACTCCGTCATCGGGATCGTTCTGAACGGGACGTTCTACTGCACGAGCGCGGTGGGGAAGCGGATGATCGCCAGCGGCAACGGCGGGACGATCCTGAACGTCATCGCCAACTACGCCTGGACGGGATCGCCCGGCGTCGTCCATTCGGCGAGCGCCAAGGCGGGAGTCCTGGCCATGACGCGAACGCTGGCCGTCGAGTGGGCGCGGCACAAGATCCGCGTGAACGCGATCGCTCCCGGCCCCGTCGACACGCCCGGCGCCGCCGCACGGCTCTTCCCCGACCCGAACGTCATCGAGGGAATCCGAAAGACCATCCCGCTGCGCCGCTTCGCCACGCTCGACGAGGTGGCGCACGCCGCCTCGTATCTCCTCTCCGATTACGCGTCCTTCGTCACCGGTGAGAGCTTCGTGATCGACGGCGGGCAGTGGCTGGGTGGCGCGGATTACTGGGGGCGGATCCGGCAGATGATGAAGTGACGTGGTCCGTTGGTCGTTGGTCGTTGTTCGTTGTCCGAGGTCGGGGGGGACGACCAACAACCAACGACCAACGACCAACGGACCAACAATCACTCCAGAAACTCCACCGCCAGCGTTGCCATCGACTTGACGCCGAGAAGCAGTCCCGATTCATCCACGTAGAACAGCGGCGAATGGTTCGATGGCGCTTCTTCCGCCGTCTGGTTCTTCGGGCGCGTGCCGAGAAAGTAGAAGAGACCGGGCACTTCTTCCTGGAAGAACGAGAAGTCCTCGGCTCCGAGAACCGCGTTCGCGACGACCGTCTCTTCAGCCAGACGCGCCAGAACCGCCGCGGCGCGCTCGGTGATCGCGGGATCGTTGTGGACGATCGGGTAACCGGTCTCGATGTTCACGGTTGCCGTCGCGCCGGCGCTTGCGGCGATGCTCTCCGCAGTCCGCCGGATGCGCCGGTGGATGTCGGTGCGCATCGCCTTGTCGAGCGAGCGGATGGTACCGGTCATCTCCACGCTGTCGGGAATGATGTTGTTGCGCACGCCGCCGCGGATCATGCCGATGGTCACGATCGACGGCGCCAGGCTGACGTCGACCTGGCGGCTGGGAATCGTCTGCAGGCCGAGAACGATCTGCGACGCCACCACGATCGGATCGACGCCGAGCCAGGGGTAGGCGCCGTGCGTCTGCTTCCCGCGCACCTCGATCGTCAGCGTGTCGACGGCGGCCATCATCGATCCCGGCTTGTACGCGATCGTGCCGGTCGGAAACCGCGAGGTCACGTGAAGTCCGAAGACGGCATCGGGCCTCGGATTGTCGAGCGCCCCCTCCTTCACCATCAGCGCCGCGCCCCCCTCTTCCCCCTTCGGCGCCCCTTCCTCGGCCGGCTGGAAGAGGAACTTGACCGTGCCCGCCAGGTCGGCGCGCATCCCCGCCAGGACCTCCGCGACACCGAGGAGGATGGCCACGTGCGCGTCGTGCCCGCAGGCGTGCATCACGCCGACCTCCTGGTCGTTGTAGGTGGTCCGCACCTTCGACGCGAAGGGGACGTCGACCTGCTCGGTGACCGGCAGCGCATCCATGTCGGCGCGGAGCGCCACGACGCGTCCCGGCTTTCCGCCGCGCAGGATCCCGACCACGCCCGTGTGGGCCACGCCGCTCTTCGTCTCGATGCCGAGCTCCTTCAGTTTCGCGGCGATGATCTTCGCGGTCCGGAACTCCCGATTTCCCAGCTCCGGGTGCTGATGGATGTCGCGGCGGATGGCGATGACGTTCTGTTCGACTCGGGCGGCAGCTTCTTCGATCCGGCGGTCGAGGGACGTCGCGGCTTCAGCAGTCGGCATAAAGACTCCTGCAAAGAGTAGGGCGGTGGCGATCCGTTTCATCAGCCGGCATCCTACTTCGGTTAACGGTCAATTTAACCGTTGTGGTGCCGGGGCCGGCCGCCCTCGAGCGAGGCGCGGATGGCCTCCGCCTTCTCGATCAGCTCCCCGAACCACTCCGCGAAGTTCGGCTCGCGGCGCTCGGCGGCGAGCTGGCGCGTTCGGTCTGCCATCTCGACGAACTGGTCGATGTACGTACGGAGATCGTCGGGTGTGCCGAGGGCGATGATGGTCGCCGCCTGCTGCTCGATCGCGGCAAAGGCGTCCACCGCCTGGGCATACTCGCTGCTGAAGTACGCGAAATTCGCGCTGGTCTCGTCCCGATCCTCCGGCATGCGTTCACCAAAAGCGTGCGGATTTTGGGCCACTTGTACATTATCTTTAGCCGCACGGAGGAGTTATGTGGAAGCGTTGGAGCAGTGTCTCTGCGATCGTTCTGATTCTGGCCGCCGGCGCGGCCCGTGCCGGGGAGGGAGACCGTCAGCATCATGACCATGGCCCCGTCGATCTCGGCAAGCTCGGTAAGGTCTCGTTCCAGGTGAGTTGCGGCCGTGCGCAGGCGGACTTCAGCCGCGCCGTGGCCATGATGCATTCGTTCTGGTATGCCGAAGCGGAAAAGGCGTTCCAGCAGATTGCGAAGAAGCATCCGCAGTGCGCGATGGCGCAGTGGGGTGTGGCCATGGCCAACTATCATCCGCTGTGGGCTCCGCCGACTTCGGATGAGCTGAGCCGCGGCCGCGCCGCCGCCGAGAAGGCGCTGGCGATGCGAGGGGGGACGGCGCGCGAGCGGGGCTTCATCGACGCCATCCACGCGTTCTATGCCGAGGCGGACCGTGCCGATCACGCCACGCGCTCCGCACGGTATGCAGAGGGAATGGCGAAGGTAGCCGCGGCCAATCCGAGAGATCGCGAGGCGCAGATCTTTTACGCCCTGGCTCTCCTCGGAACGGCATCCCCGAACGACAAGAGCTACGCGAAGCAGAAGCAGGCCGCGGAGATCCTCAACAGAATTCTCCCGCAGGAGCGCGAGCATCCCGGCGTCGCGCACTACATCATTCACAGCTACGACTATCCGCAGCTCGCCTCGCTGGCTCTCGACGCGGCGCGAACGTACGCGAAGATCGCACCCGGCTCGCCCCACGCTCTCCACATGCCGTCGCACATCTTCACCCGCCTCGGTCTGTGGGATGAGTCGATCGCCTCGAACATCGACTCGGCCGAGAAGGCCCGCCGCTACATCCGGCAGATCAATCCGAACGCCACCTCCTTCGACGAACTGCATGCGGTCGACTACCTCGTCTATGCCTATCTCCAGCGCGGGGATGACGAGAAGGCAAAGGATCTCGTCGCGCAGCTGATGAGGGCGGAAGCCCCGGTCCTCGACAGCAACAACTTCGCCGCCGCCTATGCCTATGCCGCCGCGCCGGCGCGCTACCACCTCGAACGGAAGGAATGGAGTGACGCGGCGAAGCTGAAGCTGCGCCCGGCCACGTTTCCGTGGAAGAATTTCCCGTACGCCGAGGCCATCGTCCATTTCGCAAAGGCGATCGGGGCGTCGCGTTCGGGCGACCTCAACACCGCCAAGGCGGCCGTCGATCGCCTGACCGCGATCCAGAAAACGCTCGCCGACCAGAAGAGCGGGTATTGGGCCGAGCAGGTGGAGATCCAGCGGCTGGCCGCGCAGGGTGAGCTGGCGCGGGCGGCCGGCCTGACCGAGGAGGGGATCCGCCTCCTGCGGGCGGCCGCGGATCTGGAGGATACGACCGAAAAGCATCCTGTCACCCCGGGCGCAGTCGTCCCGGCGCGGGAGCTGCTCGCCGACATGCTGCTGGAGCAGGGAAAGAAGGCCGAAGCGCTGGCGGAGGCGCAGCGCGTTCTGACGGTCGCGCCGGGGCGGAAGAACGCGCTCCTTCTCGTGGCGCGATCGACGGACCAGACTCCGGCCTCCGCGATGAAGGAGTGAGTCGAGCTGTTTGCCGGCGTGGAGCACATCCTCCACGCCGGCGACATCGGCGACGAGTCGATCATCGATGAACCAGCTGCGCTGATTCACCGAGGCCCGAGGCCCGAGGCCCGACCCCCGATCCGTCATAATCCCGCGCGACATGCCCTTCCTGGAGGCGCGCGGCCTCTCCAAGACCTATCGCAACGCCGTGGTTCCGGTGCCGGTGCTGGAAGGCCTCGACCTGACGGTGGAAAAAGGGGAGATGCTGGCCATCG
>DATLFC010000130.1:0-10575 GCA_035525015.1 Thermoanaerobaculia bacterium
CCGAATCAGGCGGGGATGGTGAAACAGAGCGTCGTTCCCTCGCCGGGAGTCGACTCGACTGACAGCGTTCCGCCGTGGGTCTCGATGACCCGCCGTGCCAGGTAAAGCCCGTAGCCCGGCCCTCCGCCGCGAGGCTTATCGAGCTTGCTCATGCCGCCGAGCTCGAAGATCTGCGATGAATAGCGGGGGTCGATCCCGATGCCATTGTCGCGGATGCAGATGCGCTGCATCCCTCCGTCGCGCGAGGCGTCGACGGTGATGCGCCGATCTCCCTTTTCGCGATCGGTGAAGAAGAGCGCATTGGCGAGGATCGCTCCGACGGCCTCCCGGATCTTTTCCGGATCGACGTCGAGCGTCGGAAGGTCTTCGGGCATCTCGACCCGGACCCCTCCCTCCTCGATGGCGTAGTTGTGCTTGAGGATGACCTCCTCGAACAGCTCGCGCATGGGGGTCGGCCGCGGGATGGTGGGACGCGCCAGGAGCTTGACCATATGCGACATGTCGTCGAGCACGCGCTTCATGTACTGCGCGCTCGACCGGATGCGGCGCAGGAAGTCCTGCCCCTCCTCGTCGAGCTTGTCCAGATAGTCGCTGAGCAGCAGATCGCTGAAGCCGTCGACCGCGAAGATGGGCGACTTCAGATCATGCGACAGGACGCTGAACAGCCGGACCAGCTCTTCCGTCGTGAGCAGTCTCTCCGCCGTGTCTTTTTCCGCTGTCGTGATGGAGCACCTCCGCCGAGCTCGACAACTGCAACACGCCTGCCGACCAGCCCTTGCGGAGTGCGGTGGCTTGCCACCGCTCTGGGCGGCGCGGCTTGCCGCGACGCGGGGAGGTCGGCAGCAAGCTGCCGCAATCCAAAAGCGGCGGCAAGCCGCCGCAGTCCGGCGCTATCCCTTCCGAACGACCGCGATCTGACCTTCCCCGACGATCTCGGTTCTGCCGGAACCATGGATCGCCAGCGCGGTTCGTGCCGGGATTCCCACGCCGAGCGTCACCTCGGGGATCGACATCAGGCGGCGGAGATTCGTGTCGTCCGCTGGATCGAAGCCGCTCTCCACGACGACGCCCGGCAGCCATCCAAGGGCCTGCATCGGGCCGCCGGTCCAGCTGCCGAACGACGCCGCCGCGGCGCCGATCGCGGCGACGACCGCGCCGCCGGAGGCGGCCTCGCGCATCGCCAGCTCGGCAGCGCTCTCACGAAGAGTGGCCATGAGCTGGTTTGCCACCCCGCCACCGAGGTAGATCATGCCGGACGAGAGGATCTGGTCGAGGTTTCGCTGGCGGCGCGTGTCGCGGCCGCGATAGACCGGCACGTTGATCGTCTCCACGTCCGGATCGATCGTCTGCAGGTACTTTCCGAAATGCGCGGCGTATTCGGCCGAGCCGGAGGCGGTCGGCAGAAAGGCCACCCGCTTGTTGCCGTGCGGCATGCGGGCGAGGAGATACTCGTCGATCTCCTTCGTCTCTCCGAACGAGAACTCGCCGCCGCCGATCAGCACGAGGAGATGGACTGCTGTGGTGAGCGGGAGCTCGAGCTCCTTCACCGCCGCACCAGGAACGGCTGCAGCCAGGCCACCCTGCCGTTCGAATCGACGACCTTCGCCCGGACGTAGCCTTCGTCGCCGCGGATCTTGTAGACGGCCGGATTCGTGATGGCGGTCTCCAGAATGCGGCCGCCGCGGCCGATGAACTGCGTGGTGAACGCGGCGTCGCCGCGCTTCCGGATCGTGACCGTCATCGTCTGCGGCGTGACCTCGTATCCGGTGAGCTCCACGCCCGTCGACGCATAGAAGTCGCCGCGCTCGAGCGCCGCCAGCAGCGCGTCGGCGCTGAGTTTTTCGGCGCGGACCATGACCCACCCCTGGCCGGGCCGCGCCGCCCATGGATCCCACGGCCGCTTGAAGTGATGCGCGTCGTCCGTGGCCAGGCCGTACACGAGCCTGCCGCTGGTGAGCAGGATGTCCCACACTTCTTCGAGCGACGGGTGGCCGCCGCCGCCGATGTTGTTCACGAGGGGATGCCCGTTGAAGATCTCGAACAGGCGCTGCCGCTCGATCTTCTTCAGCTCCTCGACCGAGATCGCCCATCCGTAATTCGGATGATTGATGTGCGGCACGCCCTCGGCGGCGCGGATGGCGTCGACGTTGCGCTGGATCACCGCCACCACCGAATCGCCTCCCTGCGGCTCGACGAATCGCTGTACGCTCAGGCCGTTCACGTGGATCGGTTTGTCGCCGAAGCGATCCGTCACTTCTTCCCCCTTCACCACGAGGAACTTCTCGTCCGCGCCGTGCAGCGCGTTGAGGCCATCGACGCTGGTCAGGAAGTTGTGATCGGTCAGGACGACGAAGTGGTACCCGTGCTCGCGATACCAGCGCACCACTTCGTCGGGAGTGGAGTCGCCGTCGCTGTTGAGGGTGTGCGTGTGGGTGTTGCCCTTGTACCAGCGGAGGGATGGTTGGTCGTTGGTCGTTGGTCGTTGGTCGGCCGTTTGCGCAACGACCAACGACCAACTACCAACGACCAACGAGAGGACCGCAGCAAATCGCTTCACTATCTGCGCCTCCAGACCTCTTCGATCCGCTTGCCCATGTCCGACGGCGCCTTCACGACGTGGATGCCGGCCGCCTCCAGCGCCGTCATCTTCTCGGCGGCCGTTCCCTGGCCGCCGCTGATGATCGCGCCGGCGTGTCCCATCCTCCGCCCCGGCGGCGCGGTCTGCCCGGCGATGAAGGCCACGACCGGCTTGGTCACGTTCTGTTTGACGTATGCCGCCGCCTCTTCCTCGGCCGTTCCGCCGATCTCGCCAATCATGATGATGGCCTCCGTCCGCGGGTCGGCCTGGAACGCGGCGAGGCAGTCGATGAAGTTCGTCCCCGGAAGCGGATCGCCGCCGATCCCGACCGCGGTCGACTGCCCGATGTTCTGCCGCGAGAGCTGTCCGACGGCCTCGTAGGTCAGCGTCCCGGAGCGCGACACGATGCCGACCGGGCCGGCCTTGTGGATGTGGCCGGGCATGATGCCGATCTTCGCTTCGCCCGGCGTGATGATGCCGGGGCAGTTCGGGCCGATCAGACGTGAGGACGCGCGTCCGTCGGCGGCATGCCGCACGTTCACCTTTTTCAGAAAATCGTGCGCCTTGAGCATGTCGTTCACCGGGATGCCCTCGGTGATGCAGACGACCAGCTCGACGCCGGCGTCGGCGGCCTCCATGATCGCGTCGGCGGCGAACGGCGGCGGCACGAAGATGAGCGAGCAGTTCGCTCCCTCCTTCTCGCGCGCATCGCGGACGCTGTGGAACACCGGGAAGCCTTCGTGCGACGTTCCGCCCTTGCCGGGGGTGACGCCGCCGACGACGTTCGTACCGTACTCGCGGCTCTGAATGGCGTGAAACGTTCCTTCGCGCCCCGTGATGCCCTGCACGATGACGCGCGTGGTCCTGTCAGCCCAGATCGCCATTACTTCTGACCCTTCGCAGCCGAAACCACCTTCTGCGCCGCGTCCCACATGCCGTCGGCGGTGATGAGGGGGAGCCCCGATTTGGCGAGGATTTCCTTCCCCAGCTCGACGTTCGTTCCTTCGAGGCGGACCACCACGGGGACCGGCAGCCCGACGTCGCGCGAGGCGCTGACCACGCCCTCGGCGATGCGGTCGCCGCGCATGATTCCACCAAATATATTAATCAAAATCGCTTTCACATTTTTGTCACTTAAAATGATACGAAAAGCGTTCTTGACCTGTTCGGCGCTCGCGCCGCCGCCGACGTCGAGGAAGTTCGCCGGCTCGCCGCCGGCCAGCTTGATGATGTCCATCGTGGCCATGGCCAGGCCGGCGCCGTTGACCATGCAGCCGACGTTGCCGTCGAGCTTGATGTAGTTGAGGCCGAAGTGCGACGCCTCGACCTCCAGTGGGTCCTCTTCCTTGAGGTCGCGCATCTCCACGATGTTCTTGTGCCGGAACATGGCGTTGTCGTCGAAGTTCATTTTGGCGTCGAGCGCCAGGACATCGCCTTCCTTCGTCACCAGCAGCGGATTGATCTCGGCGAGCGATGCGTCGGTCTCGATGTAGGCGCGCATCAGCTTCTGCACGAAGTCGAGGCACTTCTTGTACGAATCGCCCTCGAGCCCGAAGGCCGTGGCGATGGCCCGCGCCTGAAACGGCTGCACGCCGAGAATGGCATCGATCGGCTCGCGGTGGATGGCCTGCGGGTCGCGCGCGGCAACCTCTTCGATGTCCATCCCTCCCTGGCTCGAGGCCATGATCACCGGCAGCCCGAGCCGCCTGTCGAGCGTGACGCCGAGGTAGAGCTCCTTGTCGATGTTGAGCGCCTCTTCGATCAGGACCTTCCGGACGACGCGCCCTTCCGGGCCGGTCTGGTGCGTTACGAGCGTCATGCCGAGTATCGTGCGGGCCAGCTCCGCCGCCTCGTCCGCATCCCGGGCCAGCTTGACGCCGCCGCCCTTGCCGCGGCCGCCGGCGTGGATCTGCGCCTTCACGACCACGCGGCCGCCGAGCTGCTTGGCGATGCTGCGCGCTTCATCGGGGCTATCGACGACTTCGCCGCGCGGCGTCGGCACGCCGTACTGACGAAGGAGCTCCTTCGCCTGATATTCGTGCACTTTCATGGCGGCGCGCGTTTTATCACAGAATGCGCGCGTGAAGCCGGGACAGGAGATCACCATTTCGGCGGACGAGCTCGTGGCCGGCGGCGATGCTCTGGCCCGCGTCGACGGCTTTCCGATTTTCGTCTCCAACATCTTTCCGGGCGACGTGGCGATCGTTCGTC
Source organism: Thermoanaerobaculia bacterium (assembly GCA_035525015.1). Lineage (GTDB taxonomy): Bacteria > Acidobacteriota > Thermoanaerobaculia > Gp7-AA8 > Gp7-AA8 > DATLEX01. Next base: position 4,790 of record DATLFC010000130.1, read on the forward strand.
TCCACGAGGTGAAAAAGGGATTCGCGAGAGCCGATCTGCTCCGCATCGTCGAGCCTGGCCCGTGGCGCCGCGCCGACCCCTGCCCGATCGCCGAGGAGTGCGGCGGCTGCGACTGGACGGCCCTTCGCCTCGACCGCCAGCTCGAGGCCAAACGGCGGATCCTGACCGAATCGCTGCGGCGGATCGGCAAGTTCGATGTGGAGCGACTCCCGTCGATCACCATCCACCCCTCCCCCCTCAACTACCGGATCCGCAGCCGCCTGCATCGCGACGGCGACGCCGTCGGCTTCTACGCGATGGGCTCGAATCGCGTGGTCCCGCTGAGCGGGGAGTGCGAGGTGGTAGGGCTCCGCACACGAGCGAATGTGCCGGAAGGAGAGACCTGGGAGCTTGACGATCAGCTCATCACCGGCGAGCGCGAGATCACGATCCGCGTCGACGATTTCTCCTGGACCCTTTCGACGGAATCCTTCTTCCAGGTCAACCGCCACCTTCACGGCACGATGATCCGGCTTGTCGCCTCGCACGCGGAGCGCTGCCGCGCAAGGGAGAGCGCCATCGATCTTTACGCCGGCGTCGGCTTTTTCACGCTGCCGCTGGCGCTCCGGTTCAGGAACGTCATCGCCGTGGAGGGCTCGCGGGAGTCGGCGGCATACGCGCGGCGGAACGTGCCGCCGAACGTACGGGTGATCCGGGCGCCGGTCGAAACGCACGCCGCGCGGCTGCGGCCGGCCGACTTCGTCTTCCTCGATCCACCGCGTGCCGGCGCGCGGAAAGAGGTGGTCGCCGCCGTGGCGGCGCTGGCGCGGGAGATGATTTGTTATCTCTCCTGCGATCCGGTAACCTTCGCCCGCGACGCGAACCGGCTGATCGCGTCGGGCTGGCGCCTCTCCACGCTGGACCTGCTCGACCTCTTCCCCAACACGCATCACGTCGAGACGCTCGCGTCCTTCGAGCGTGCGCGATGACATCCCGGCCGCGCTTTCGCTGATCGCATTCGCCGCCGCGCTCGACATCGGCCCCCGGCTGACGAGTCCCCCGTTCGCCGCCGCCGGGCTGGCGCTCGTCACGCTCCTCCTCCTCTGGCGCGGTCGCGGCCGTTCCGCGCTGCTTGCGGGCATCGTGACGCTCGGTCTCGTGATCGCTGCTCGCGAAGATTCGCTGCGCTCCCGCGAGCGCCTGGCACTCGCGTCGCTGCCGCCCGAGCGGTTCGTCGTCCTGGAGGTGCCGATCGAGCGCGACTGGTCGGCGCGACCGCACGTGAACGTCCTCCGTTCGTCGAGGTTCCACGCGAGGGGCACCGAGATCCGCGCGAGCGTCGCAGTCTACGCACGGTTCGACCCGCCGCCGATTCGGATGGAGAAGCTCGTCCGGGTCGAGGGGCATCTCCGCCCCGACCGCCGCGGCGGCTACACGATGTCGATCAAGTCGCCGCGGCTGATGCGGTACGACGGGCAGCTCTCGCTCTGGTCGCCGGCCGCGTGGAACAGGCTGATCGCGAACCGGCTCCGCGACCACGCCGCGTCGCGTCCGGACGAGATCGCGATGATCGAGGCGCTCCTCCTCGGCCGTGGGGAGCGGCTTTCGGAACAGACGAAGGAGGATTTCAAACGTGGAGGGACGTACCACCTCCTGGTCTTTTCCGGCCTGCAGATCTCGCTGGCCGCGGGGGTGATCGCGCTGCTGCTGCGGTGGAGCGGCGCCGCGCGCGCCGCCGACTGGTCGCTGCTCGGCTTCGCCGCGATCGCTCCCGCTTTCATCGGTCACGAAGCGTCGGTGTCGCGGGCCAGCACAGCCATCGCGCTCTACGCGGTCTCGCGCATCGTCCGGCGGCCGACGACGTTCGAGAACCTCTGGTGCGTCGCGGCGATCGTCCGGCTGATCCTCGTCCCGGGCGATCTCTACGAGCCGGCATTCCACCTGACCTACGCCGGCGCCGGCGCGCTGCTGTTCATCGGCAGGCCGCTGGCGCGGTCGCGGCTGCGGTGGTTTGCGTACGCGATCGCCGCGGAGATCGCCATCGCGCCGATCACGCTCTTTCACTTCCACCAGTACGCGCTCGGCGGCTCGCTGACGACGATTCTCATGACGCCGATCGTCTTCGCCATGCTCGTCGCCGGGGCGCTCTTCTCCGCCGTCGAGGTCGCGCTCCTGCTCGACCTCGTCCGCTTCCTGAACGCCGTCTGCACGGCGATGAACCGCCTGGCGTCCCCCACCTTCGGCTTCTACGCCGCACCGGCCGCCACGAGCATGATCGCCGGATTCGGATCGGCCGTGGCGGCGCTGGCCCTGCTGCGCGGCCGCGCGCGCACGACGGTGGTGATGGTCGCGCTTCTCCTCGTGCCGCTGCACGCCGTCGCCTCGTTCCATCACCGGGCCGCCGTCGCCGCACCGCGGTTCACGGCGCTCGATGTCGGGCAGGGTGAGGCGCTGCTGATCCGCTCCGGGCGGCGCGCCGTCCTGGTCGACGGCGGCGGACGTCACGAATACGTCCGCTTCGGAGAGAGCGTCCTTCTTCCACTGCTCCTCGATCGCGGCGTGCGGCGGCTCGATGCGGTGGTCCTGACACACGCGCATCCCGACCACTGCGGCGGGCTCGCCGCCGCGATCCGTCACCTCGAGGTGCGGGAGCTGTGGATCTCACCGCGCCGGTTTCGCGGCGAGTGCGCGCAGATCCTTCTCGAATCGGTGCAGGAAACCGCCACGCCGATCCGCCTGCTGCGCGGAGGCGAGACGATCGATCTCGGAGATGCCGCCATTCGCGCGGTCATCCTGCGCAGACCGTTTCGCCGCGCACCGGAGAACAACAACTCGGTCATCCTCCACGCGCGCCTCGGCCGGCGCCATTTCCTCCTGACCGGCGACATCGAACGCGACGCGGAGAGGGAGCTTGCCGCGCTCGCTCCGGCCACGGATGTTTTGAAGGTTGCGCACCACGGAAGCCGGACCTCGACCTCACCCGGCTTCCTCGACGCCGTGCAGCCACGTCTGGCCATCATTTCCTGCGGCCGGAACAACTTCTTCGGCCACCCGCACCCTGACGTCGTCGAAGCACTCCGCGACCGTCACGTCCGGATCCTGCGAACCGACCGGAATGGAACGATCGACGTCTCGGTGATCGGCTCCGTCATCCGCGTCACGCCCGAAATTGACACCCTTCATTGACACGCTTACAGTGAATCGACCCCTTATGTCAGCCACCCTTCTGCGTCTCGGCCTCTGGACAATGGTGCTGGTGCTGGCGCTCTACGTCGTCCAGGCGACGTACGCCGGCCAGCCGTTCGCCGACCTCATTCCGACGCCGATGCTGCAACAGGCGCTCGTCCTCTCAATCCTGGTCGTCCTCGCCGGAATCGTCGCCAAGGTGGTGGAGAAGGGTCAGAGAGCCGTCTCGAAGAATCGCTGCAAGGTGTGCAGCAAGCCCATCCCCTCCGGCGCGATCTACTGCCGCGAGCACCTCCGAAGCATGCTCGACCTCGAGGACCGGCGGACCCACAACACGCGCATCCGGTGAGCGGTGTCCTCGGTTCGGTCGTGAAGGTGGTCGTGGTGGCGGGGCCGACCGGCGCCGGCAAGTCGCGGCTGGCCGTCCGGCTCGCCGAATCGGCCGGCGGCGAGATCGTCAACTACGACTCCGTGCAGATCTACCGCGGATTCGACATCGGCAGCGCGAAGCCGTCGCTGCTCGAGCGGCAACACATCCCGCATCACCTGTTCGACATCATCGACGCCGGCGAAGAGTTCAACGCCGCCGATTACGCGCGGCGGGCCGACGAAGTCTGCTCCGCAATCGCGTCGCGTGGCCGCGTTCCGATCCTCGCCGGCGGCACCTTCTTCTACCTCCGGGCACTCCTGTCGGGACTTCCGGAGATCCCCGGCCGCAACGAATCGATCCGGAAGCGGATCAGGGCCGTCGCCGAAAAGGGGCGGGGGCCGCTTCATCTGCATCGATGGCTCACCGCCGTCGACCCTGCGACGGCATCGAAGGTCGCCGCTGCCGACCGCCATCGCGTCGAGCGGGCGCTGGAAGTCTGGATCTCCGCCGGCGTGCCGATCTCGGAGTGGAGCCGCCCGTCGGGGGAGGAGAGCCCCCCCGTCGCATCGCTGAAGATCGCGCTGAAACTCGACCGCGCGGAGATCGTCCGCCGGATCGACGAACGGGTGGAGGAGATGTACCGCGGCGGGCTGGTCGACGAGACGCAACGCCTGCTCGCCCGATACCCGCGCGAGGCACGGCCGTTCGGAGCCATCGGGTACCGCGAGGCCGCCGCCGTCGTCCACGGCGAGCGCGACCTCCCCTCCGCGATCGCCGAAACGAAACGGCGTACCCGCGCGTATGCAAAGCGGCAGATGACGTGGCTGCGGTCGGAGCGGAATGTGCAGTGGATCGACGCGACGGACGAGGAAGAGACATTCCGGGCCGCCCTGCGGCTGGTTGAGAGGTTCCAGACTTGAGAAAGAAACTCCTGCTGCTCCCCCTGGCAATCGCCGTGATCGCTGGCTGCGCGACGACCGCGCCGATGCCGCCGGAAGTCGCGCCACAGGGAGAGGACCGGTACCTGGTCGATCCCCGCAGCGGCTTTCCGGCGGCGGATGAAGAGACGGAGCGGCGGCTCGAGGCCGCCTGGCGCTACTTCCTGGCCGGGAACTACGAGCAGGCGCGCCGTCGCATCGCCGAGCTCCGGCCGGCGAGGCCCGACTATGCACCGGCCGCCCTGCTCGGCGCGGCGATCGATCTGAGGGAGGGCCGCACCGAGACGGCGCGGGCGGCGATCAACACGATCGCCGACCAGTATTCGGGTTACACGGCCGCGCGCGTCTATCAGGCGGAGGTGGCGCTCGCCGAGGGGAACACCCGGCGGGCATGGGAGATCTACCGCTCGCTGTCGGCGCTTCCCGATGCGCCGCCGGCCGTCGCCCAGCGCCAGCTGACGGCGGAGCGGCGCCTGTTCGAGGAGCTCGTCGCCGCGGCACGGAACGCGGACGATCTCGCCGCGATCCCCCTTCTGCGCGAAGCGCTGACGATCCAGCCGAACGCGACCGAGGCCAGACTCCTCCTGGTCGAGCGGCTGATCACGCGGAAGCAGTACGACGAAGCCCGCCGCATCATCCAGCCGCTCGCCGATTCGCCGGACGGCGATCGCGACGACGTGCAGGAGGCGATGGCGGAGATCGAAGTCGGCCGCGGCCGCTATCAGGAGGCGATCGCGCGGTACGAGCGCCTGGCGCGCCGCTCGGTAGATCCCCGCTATGCGCGGCGTCTCGTCGAGATCAAGGAAGAGTGGACGCTGGCCAACATGCCGCCGCAGTACCGCAGCGCGCTCGAGACCAACGCCATCACGCGCGGCGACCTCGCCGTGCTGATCTACTGGACGCTGGCCAACGTACGCTTCGCGCAGAACCTCGCTTCGCCGCTGATCGCGATCGACATCGCGGACGTTCCCGGACGCGACGAGATCGTCCGCGCCATCGCCATCGGCCTGTACGACGTTGATCCGGTGACGCGCCGCATCTCACCGTTCCGGATGGTGACCGCGTCGTCGCTGGCGCGCCACGCCGCGCGGCTTCTGGTCCTCCGCGGCGCCGCCTGCGCGCGCAACCTGCCGCTCGACAACGTGCTCGGGGCCTGCGGAGTGACCGACTCGACGTCGACGCTGCTGCCCGATTCGCCCGTCAGCGGCCGCACCGCCGCCGCCGTGATCCAGCAGGTCGACGCCGCACTGAAGAGGTAGCCCGGAGTGCGGCGGCTTGCCGCCGCTTTCGGATTGCGACGGCTTGCCGTCGCC
>DATLFC010000132.1:0-15214 GCA_035525015.1 Thermoanaerobaculia bacterium
AACCGGCAGCGCGGCGATGGCTCCTCCCGACGGCGGGGCCAGCCTGGCCCGGCGGCAGGCGTTGACCGTTCCGGCGCGCGTGTTGGCGACGGTCCGCTCCACGCGGCCGCGGTCGATCGCTGCGCTCCGCACCGGAATCGGCTCGGGACGGGTAGCCCGCCAGACGACGAGCGCGAGAAGCGCGACGACGGCGAGCGCGATCAGGAGTCTGCGCAGCATGGCTCAACCTTTCATGCGTGGGATGCCTAGAGAGTACGCCATTGGGCGCGCAATAGCAGCGAGTGAGCGCTGCGGGGACCGCCAGCGCGGCTGAGCCGGTTTCGAGTTCGCCGCCCGGATCGTGGATCACGCCACACAGAAGAGGCCGCGCTTTCGCGCGGCCTCCTGAATCTTACCGGTAAAAACGGGGTCAGTGCTGCGGCTCGGAGCGGTCGCGATCGAGGCTCGAGTCGCGCTCGCTCTCGATGCCGCTCTCGCGGTCGGTCGATGACTCGTCGACGTTCTCGACGGAGCCGCTGCGGCCGACGTTGCCACGCATCCCTTCGTTGCCGATGCTGCCCTCACGACGGCTGGGCTCGTTGTTCTTGCCGAACTCGGAGCCGGACTCGTCGTTCTGGTTGTTACGGTTGAGCTTGTCCCTGTCACGGTTTTCCATGCGTTGAGTCTCCTGTTCTGTTCGTTTTATCGTTCCGGCGGCATCAGGCCACCTGGTTATTAGTAGAGCAACCAGGATGCCCAAACGTATGGAATCAAAGGGAATGATTCACTGGAGTTGAAAGACCACCGACACCGTGTAGGTCGTCTCCTGCGTCCCCGCCTCCACCGGTACATCGCTCACCACCTGGGCTGCCTCGGCGCGCATGGCCATCGGGCGTGGAGGGTAGATGCCGGTCGGCTGCGCCCCTTCGGCGATCATCATCGCCCGTCCCAGCGTCCGTCCCGCCGCCTGAGCGAGAAGCTGCGCTTTGGACCTCGCATCGTTGTACGCGGCTCGCAGACCCTGATCGCGGCCGGCGGCCGGATCGGAGACCTCGAACCGCAGCCCCGAGGAGGTGTTGACTCCGGCGTTGACGGCGGCCTGGAGGAGGCGTCCGGCATCGGCAACGTTGTCGCGGCGAACCGTGATGTTGTTCGAGACCTGATAGCCGAGGATCTGCGGGAGTCTTCCCTGCTGGTAGTCCTGCTGCGGATAGATCGAGAAGTTCGAGGTGCGGATCTGGGCGTCGGTGGCGCCTCCCTTCTTGAGCGCGGCGATCACCGCGGCAGTTTTCCGGTTGTTTTCATTGACGGCCTGATCGACGGTCTCGGCCACGGTCTGCACGCCGGCCGAGAAAGTGACGCGGTCGGGGGTCACGGTGCTGCGGCCGGTGCCGGTGACGCTGACGGTCTGTGCCATGGACGGCACATAAGGCACCTGCGAAGCCGTCTCCTGCGCCAGCGCGGCCGGGGCGCAGATCAAAGCTAGAATCGGGAGAAATCTTTTCATGCAACCTCCAGGTTGTGCGATTGTAGATACAGCGCGCCACGATTCCCCGCGCGCGCATCACTCCAGTCAAGGACGAATTCACTACATGGCAGATCCGAACGACAAAGTGCCGGGTCAGGTACCCGGCCGCTATTACGTCGACTCGCAGTGCATCGACTGCGATCTCTGCCGTGAGACCGCGCCGGCGAATTACATCCGGAACGACGAGGCAGGTTTCTCCTATGTGTTCAAGCAGCCGGAGACTTCCGAGGAAGAGACGGCCTGCAAGGACGCCATGGACAACTGTCCCGTCGAGGCCATCGGCAACGACGGTTAGTGCATTCTGCGGTCGACGCTGACCTGATCGTGCCAGTCGTCGGCGAGCAGCACCTCGATCAGCTCCTGCAACTCCTCCATGTGAAACGGCTTGGTCAGGGCCGCGGTCATGTTGTTCCCTTTCGTGATGGTGAGGATGTCCCCCTTCCCCGATGCCACCACCACCGGTGTCTGCTTCCCCTGCTGGACGTACCAGGCGATCCACTCTTCGCCGCTCATGCCGGGGAGGTTCAGATCGAGCAGGATCAGCCGCGTGTCGGGATTGTTCTGCAGGAGACTCATGCCTTCGACCGCTCCTGAGGCGGAAAGGACCTCGTAGCCGCGCCTCTGCAGGTACGATTTGTAGAGGGCGAGCACGTCCGGATCGTCCTCGATGGCGAGGATCTTCTGATTGTTCGGGCGGTTCGGCTCGAGCATCATGGCCAGTCTCCTGTCCGCTACCTTTGCGAGTTCCATGCAAACTGCTGAGCAATAATCCACCCGTGGGAATTGGAATCTGGCTCGTCGCCGGCTGCGGCGCTCTCCTGCTGGCCCGCCTCGCCCGTACGGCGAGGGCGCCGTGGTGGGTGGATGCGCTGCTGGCCGTTTCGGCCGCAATCGCGGCCGGTCTCGCCGCCACCGCTCTCGATTTCGGGGGGTGGAGGGAGCCCGACTGGCGGGCCGGCTCCTTCGCCTTTCTGGCGGCGCTTGGCGCGCTCGGGCTCTTCCGGCTGATCCGGCTCCTTCGGGCGCGGCGCCGGGGGGTGCAACCCTAAACGTGCTGCGCGGCACCGTGGTGCTCCTCCTCCTCTCGCTCAACCTGATGTTCTGGGGGACGCTCGTCCTTCTCCTCAGCCTTTTCAAACTGGTGGCGCCCGCGGGCGTCGTCCGGCGGCGGGTCGTCCTGCTCCTTGTCGCGCTGGGAGAGCGATGGGTGGAGGGCAACAACCGGATCGTCGGCTCCTTCCTCCCGATCCAGTGGGAGATCGAAGGGATCGACGGGCTCCGCCGCGACGCCCGCTATCTGATCTTCGCCAACCACATCTCCTGGGCGGACATTTTCGTGGTCTTCCGGGCCCTGCACCGGCGCGTCGCCTTCATCCGCTTCTTCATCAAGCAGGAGCTCATCTGGCTGCCGCTGGTCGGCCAGGCCGCCTGGGCGATGGAGTTCCCGTTCATGAAACGTTACAGCGCCGACTATCTGGCGCGGAATCCGGAGAAGCGAGGGAAAGATCTGGAGACGACGCGGCGGGCCTGCGAGCGCTACCGGCTCATCCCGGTCGCGATCCTGAACTTCCTCGAGGGGACGCGCTTCACGCTCGACAAGCACGCCGAGCAGGACTCTCCCTATCGATACCTCCTCCGCCCCCGCGCCGGAGGGGCGGCCTTCGTGCTGGCCTCGCTCGGCGATCAGCTCGACGGCGTCCTCGACCTCACCATCGCTTACCCCGGCCACGTCATCACGGCCTGGCAGTTCATCAGCGGCCGCGTGCCGCTGGTGCGTGTCCGCGTCCGGCAGCTGCAGGTGCCGCAGGAGATGCTCGGCGCCGTGGTCGCCGAGCCGGGCGCCGCGCGCGACCGCCTCAAAGCATGGATCCACGAGGTGTGGATGGAGAAGGATCGTTTTCTGGAGAGCGCCGTTTCCGCCGCCGGTGATACAGAGCGATTCCCAGCGCGCCCCTCCCCACCCACCCCGACGCCAGGACCACCACGACAAAAATGATTAGGTTCCGCACAGGCTCTTCAGACCTCACCGTAACGGACAAAAAGGGTGAAAAGTTGCTTTTACAGACCTGACACCAACTTGTTGACGGTACGAAACCTTTCGTATATGGTCTGCGTAGTAGTGAGATGGGATGACGATCATGACTGAACGACCACTACCCCGGCCCACCGATGCCGAGCTGGCCATTCTCGGGGTGTTGTGGGAGCGCGGACCGAGTACGGTGCGCGACGTCCACGACGCGCTCGCGGAGACGCAGGACACCGGCTACACGACGGTTCTGAAACTGATGCAGATCATGACTGAAAAAGGTCTGGTGGTGCGCGATGAGACGCAGCGCGCGCACATCTACGAGGCCCGCTCGACCGAGCAGAGGACGCAGCGGCAGTTGCTGACCGACCTGGCCGACCGCGCGTTCGGCGGCTCGCCGGCCAGGCTGGTGATGCAGGCGCTGTCGGGCCGGAAGGCGTCGGCGGAGGAGCTGACCGAGATCCGGCAGCTTCTCGACCGGCTGGAGAAAGGAGATGCGAAATGACGACGGGCGAACCTCTTTTCGAAGCGATCGGGCTGGCGGTGCTGCATCTCCTCTGGCAAGGTGTCGTGGTGGCCGCGGTGCTGGCCGTCGCCCTGCGCCTTCTGGCGCGCTCCACCGCCAATGTCCGCTACGCCGTTTCCTGCGCCGCGCTCGCGGCGCTGGTCCTTTTCGGGTACGTCACGGCGAAGAACGCGTACGAGCCCGAGGCGGCCGTCGTTACGGCCGGTGAACTGGGAACCGAGCCGCTTCTGGTCCTCAGCGAGGCGGAGCCGGCGGAGCCCGGTTACTTTGCCGCGTTGACGGTGATGGTCCGGCAGCACAGCCCGACGATCGCGCTGATCTGGCTGGCCGGAGTGCTGCTGCTGGCGACGCGGCTGGCGTTTACGTGGAGCCGGACACGCGGACTGATCCACGGCGGCCCCGCGCCGGCACCGGTCGAATGGCAGGCGGCCGTCGCCCGCCTTTCGAGCCTCATGAAGCTGCGCCGCGTCGTACGGCTCGTCGAGTCGGCGGCCGTCGACGTGCCGAGCGTGGTCGGACTTCTGAAGCCTGTCATTCTCGTTCCGGCCAGCTCGCTCTCCGGCCTCTCCCCGAGGCAGCTGGAGATGATCCTGACTCACGAGCTGGCGCACATCCGCCGGCACGACTACCTCGTGAACATGCTGCAGTCGGTGGCGGAGACGCTGCTGTTCTTCCATCCCGCGGCCTGGTGGATCTCGCGTCAGATCCGCATCGAGCGGGAGAACTGCTGCGACGACCTCGCCGTCCGCACGTGCGGCAACGCCGTCGAGTACGCGAGGGCGCTGACGGTTCTGGAAGAGCTGCGGACGCGGCCCACGCTGGCCGTCGCCGCGAACGGCGGGTCGCTGCTCGACCGTGTCAAGCGGCTCATCGGACAACGCGACCGCACGGTCAACAGCTGGACCGCCGTCGCCGCCGCCGTCAGCTTCGCCGTGGTCATGACGATCACATCGCTGCCGTTGCAGGCGGACCGCGACGTGCCGGCTCCCCCGGCGCCGCCGGCCGCTGAAATCGAAGTGATCGCGCCTCCCGCTCCAACCCCGGCCCCCACGCCGGCCCCCACGCCGGCGCCTCGCGTCCGGCCCGCGATCGCCGGCGTGCCCACGCCGTCGGTGGCGCCGCTGGCGCCGATGGCGATGGCGATCGCCGTCCCCGACTTCGATTTCGACGTCGATCTCGACTTCGATGACGATCCGCAGCCGGAACCCTCCGCGGCCGATTCCGGCCGGCTTTCCATCGACGAACTGATCGCGCTGCGGATCCACGGCGTCACCCCGGAGTACGTCAACGAGATGCGGTCGCTGTTCGGGCCGCTGCGCATCCGCGACCTGACGCAGATGAAGGCGATGGGAGTCACGCCGAAGTACGTCGCCGACATGCGCGCGGCCGGCGTGAACATCACCAGCGCGAACGAGGCAACGAAACTTCGCACGTTCAACGTCACGCCGGAGCTTGTCCGGTCGCTCGCCGCCGCCGGCTATTCGAACCTGAGCGTGCGCGATCTGACGCGTCTCACCGCCGCGGGCGTGAACGCCGACTTCATCCGTGAGATGTCGAAGTACCGCGACAAGAAATGAGGGGACTCGACGTGATCCGACGAATCGCTGTTTCCGTTCTGCTTCTGACGCTCGCCGCCCCGGCGTCCGCCGAGGAGATCCGCGGTGCCTGGACCGCGGACGCGACCGACAGGAAGCCGGGCCGCATCCACCTCCAGATGAGCCGCGCCCACAACAACTTCGGCCAGACGATGGACATCGCCTCGTTGAGCGGCCTGTCCGAGGCGCAGATCCGCTCCGCGACGCAGGTGCCGGTCACCTTCGCGCTCCGCCGCGAGGCAGGCACTCTCGCCTACCGCGGCACATTCGAAGCCGGTTTCGGAGCGGGGCAATTCACCTTCACACCGAACGAGAGCTACCTCGAGACCGTCCGCGCTCTCGGCGTCGACATCAGTCCGCGAAAAACGAAGCACATCGGGAAGCCGATCGACGAGCGGCTGATGCAGTTCGCCATCCAGGACGTATCGACCACGTACATCCGGGCCATGCAGGCCGTGGGGTATCGCGGTTCGCTCGACCAGTACCTCGAGTTCCGCATCTTCAAGGTCACCCCCGAGCTCGTGACCGAGCTTCGCAGCCTCGGTTATCGCGACGTGGCGGCCGACGATCTGGTCGCGTCGCAGATCCACCGCGTCACGCCGCAGTACATCCGGGAGCTGAGGGATGCCGGCTACACCAACATCCCGGTCAATAAGCTGATCGAGATGCGCATCCACGGAGTCGACGGCATCTTCGTGCGCAAGATGAACGGCATGTGAGTCACTTCACGTCGACACGCGCCACGTAACGGATCTCGCGTCCCCCTTCCATCAGGCGGAAGGGGACGACCTCGACGGACGGCTCATGTCCTTCGCGGGTCTGCATGATGACCACGAGGCCGCGGCTGACGCCCATCGGCCCGGCCGCGAAATAGCGAACTCCGACGTGATACGTGCCGCGATCGGCGTTCGCCGTGCGGATCACCTCCGGACCGAGGCCCTCGGTGATGTCCTGGTACAGCTCGAGCCCGGAGCGATTGCGCGTGTGGCCGTAGAAGCACTCCTCGCCATCGGGGTCGACGACGTGCAGGTCGACGTCGTTGGCGTCGGTCTCCCACGCCAGCGTGACGCGCAGGGCGTCGCGGCGACGGAGGTCGGCGCCCGCCTGTCGCGCACGATCCTCGATCTCGGCGCGCCGGCCGGGCGCTTTCGCTCCCACGACCGGTAGACATACGCCAGCTCCTCCCGGATCACGCGATGCACGTCGCCGTACCACGCCGGGAAGGTCTGGCGTAGCGCACCCTCGAGGATGCGCGCCGCTTCCTCCGGCCGGCCGTCGAGCCACAGCATCAGAGCCAGGTGACGGTGGCTGTTGACACGGTCCGGACGAAGCTCGAGCGCCCGGCGCAGAGGCGTCTCCGCGAAGCGGGCGCCGCCGACGCGGACCAGCAGCAGGCCGGCGCGCTGCAACAGCTCCGCTTTCGCCGGCGCAATCTCGATGAGCGATGCATACGCCCGCTGCGCCTCGGTGCGCTCATCCAGCGATTCGGCGGCCAGACCGAGGATCTCGTAGACGTGCGGGTTCTCCGGATCGAAGGGTTGCCAGCGGAGCGCGAGATCGCGAAGGCCGCGCCAGTCCGACGCCGCCACGAGCGCGTCGCTGAGCTGGTTGTAAAGGGCGCGATTGCGAGGCTCGCGGCCGAGCTGCGCGCGCATCTTCCCGATGGAGTCGCGCGTGAGCCGATCGCGTTCGATCCAGCTCGGGTCCGCCCGTTTCTGGCGTGGCGGTGGCGGCGGCATGCGCGGCGCCGCGGATGGCGCGACCGACATGGCCACGGCATCGCGTGAGACGAACGACTCCTGCCGTTGCTCGACAGAAGCGCCTTCCTGAACCGCCGGGGCATCCTGCGTCCGGAGGGCTGGTCGCATCGGCATCGGCGGGACAGGCCGCCCGCGATCCACGATGTCCCGTTTGCGATCGACGCGGGCGATGCCGCCGGCATCGATCGTCAGGATCGCGGAGAGTGCGCGGCGGTCGAGGCCCCACCGCTGGTACTCCCACTCGTTCTCCAGCACGAGCATGGTCGTGCGCGGAATCACGACGCGCTGCTCGATGCTGACGCGCACCTGTTCGGAAGCGAGCGCACGGCGGATCGATTCGGACTGTTCCGCCGCCTCCCGCTCGGCGAGGTAGTCGAGGTAGGCGCGATAGGCCTCCCGCTCCAGCAACGGCTCGAACGTCGAAGCGGAGAGCGCCGTCGTCTCGATCTTCGTCACGCCGGTGCCGGCGATGCGCGGTTCCGCCCCGGCCCGCGACTTCCCGAGGACGATCACTTCGTCCCCGGGCTGCACGTCGTCGAACGAGGCCGGATAGATCCACTCCGCCGCGGCGTCGCGAACCTCGACCGATCCTCCGATCGGCCGCCGAAGCGTTGCCGCGGCCTGGCGTGCCGACGCATCGAGCGTCTCATGGAACGGGACGTTCACGATGCGTCCACGGCCGGAGGTCAGGCGCTTCGCAATGGCGAGATCCTGCCGGCTGCCGAGGATGAGCGCGTGCATCGGTGCGCGCGGAGGAAGAGCGCGAATGGCAGTGAGCACTTCGTTCGGCGCCGTCTGTCCGAGCGTCGGGACGAGGTCGCTGGCGAAGACGGTGGCACGCGAAGGCCGCTCCGCGGCGGTCCGTGCCGCATGGCGGATCGCCGCCACGAGATCGGTGCCGCCGAGGAACAGCCGGTTGCGAAGGAGTGACCCGATGCTGCGCGCCATCGCGCCCGCCGGTCCGCCGCCGATCCGTACCACGCCGTTGTCGAACGCAAAGATCTCGACGGAGTCGGCGGCCGGCAGCGCGGCGAGCAGCGACGAGAGTGCGCGGATGCGATGCTCGGCACCTTCCGCCGCGGATGCCGACGTGTCGACGTAGAACGCCCATTCCGTGGGAGGCGCGGTGGAGGGCACCCCCACCTGCGGGCGCAACGCGGCGAGATAGTAGTCGCCTGCGCGGATGATACGGCCGGTCCCTGCTCCCCGCTGCGCTTCGAATCGCAGCTCGACGTCCTCATCGGGCCGATAGTCGCGCTTCTCGATCGTGAAGAGGTCGACGGATGACCGGGCGATGCCGGATGTCCGCACGACCTCGCCGGCCATCGGCGTGACGAACGCGCGGAAACCGAAGCGGCCGATCTCGGGGATTCCGCGAAGCGGGAGCGAATAGGTTCTGGCGCCGTCGCGGATCGGAACGAGCATCGAATACGAAAGGAGGATCCGCACCGACTCGTTCGCTTCGATCGGAAAGATGCGCGCGGAAAAACGATTCCCCTGATCCTGCTCGAGCAGCGCCGGGTCGCGCATCTGGTGGAGGTAGGACTCGTAGATCTGGTTGGCGCGGAGCCGCTCCACCACCTCCCCTTCCACCAGCTGCCCGGCCACTTCCTTCGCGAAGCGGCTGATGGCGGCAGTGGGGGGTAGCGTGCAGGTGAAGCGCCCCTCGATGCGCCGCGGCTGCGGGTTGCGGAAACGGAACTCGAGCTCGGTCAGCGACAGCATGCCGTGGATGGCCACGCGGACGTCGAGATCTTCGAGGATCAACTCCTGCCCGTCGGGGTCGGACAGCGACATCGGCGCCGCCCAGGCCGGGGCGCTCAGCAGCGGGACGGCGATCAGAACCAGGAATCGCGCATACGAATGCATCAGGATCCTCCGAACCCGTTAGACACCGGAAGAACCTGCTGAAAAACCAGCCGTAGGCGCGGCATCCCGGGCAAGCCGCCGCACTCCGGCAGCGGTTTCGGCGATAATGCCGTCCAATCACCTAAGGAGACACCCCCACATGAGACTCGCGAGGCTCTTCGCGTCAGCGGTCCTCTCTCTTCTCGTCGCCTCATCGGCTGCCGCGCTCACCGGCACGTGGACAGGCACGTACTCGGTCACGATTCAGTGCGACGCCACGACGCTCTCCAGTTCCGGCGCGGCGGTCCTTTCTTCGGACGCCGATTCCACCGGCAGCGGTTTCTTCGGATTCCTCGTGATGCAAGGCGTCACGATTCCGGACATCGAGGACTGCAGCAGCAGCCTACAGGTTCCCGTGCTAATGTTCGTGAACGGTCAAGTCAGCGGGAACAGCGTGACGGGTGAATTCGCCATGGTGTTCGCCGACGGGACTCTGAGCGCGACGACCAACGGACCGGCGCTCAACGGAACGTTCAGCGGTCAGGACGGATCGGGGAGTTTCAATCTCACCCAGGTCAGCAATGCCCGTCCGTCATCCGAGAACAGCGGCACGTACACGGGCTCGTACTCGGCTGAAGAGGACCACAGCCAGGAGTGCCCGAACCTCGGGCGCCTGACTTACTCCGGCGCCCTCACGCTCGACGTCCTTCATCTCGGCCGCGGCGGGTTTGCTGTGGGCTACGGGCGCGACATGAAGTTCGTGGTGAACGATGGATCGGCATGTACGGTCCTCGATGTTTCCGAGGGCCTGGTCGTTCTCTCGCTGTCGATCGCCGAGGACGGAACATACGCCGGGTTCGGTCTCGTGACCGGACACGGGGTACTGGTACTTCGCGGGATCACCGGAACCATCTCCCCCACGTCCATCACCGGCACGGCGCCGAGCGGCAGCGACAAATTCACATTCAACGGAACAAAGACCGGATCGACCGGTCCGCCCGTCATCACATCGTTCCGGGCGATCCCGCCGGCGATTGCCGCGGGAGCATCGACGCTGCTCGGCTGGAGCACCACGAACGCGACGAGCGTCACGATCGACAACGGTGTCGGCTCGCAACCGGCAAACGGAACTGTCGTTGTCTCGCCGAGACAGACGACCGTCTATACGCTGACAGCTCTGGGACCAGCTGGCACCGCAACGGCGCAGGTCGAAGTCTTTGTGGGAGAGGGTGGAGCTCCGCTCGTCGTTCTGACAGCGCGTCCACCGCGTTTCGTGCAGCGCGCGAATCAGGGCGGCGGCAGCGACACCTTCACGCTGGCGAACATCGGCAACGCCTCGACGACCGTCAGCCTGACCGCGAACGGCTCGTTCTTCACGGTTTCGCCAACATCGATCGAGATCCTTGCGCGATCGAGCCAGAGGTTCACGGTGACCGGTCTCGCACAACCGGCCGGCGCCTATGAGGGGACAGTCGCAGTGACGGGGGCCGGAGTCGTTGCCGGCGCCGAGATTCCTGTGCGCATGCTGTCGGCGGCGCCTGCCGGCGGCAGCGTGCAACCGCGCGCCGCGGTATCGCGCGCAGAAATCAGCACGACACAGGGCCAGGCCGGAGCCGGTTCCATCTCGTTCACCAATCACGGTAGCGGGACGCTGCACGCGATCGCAGTGTCGGATGTTCCGTGGATCACGCCTGAAGAAGGCATCGTGAGCATCGGTCCGGGACAAACGCGCGCGGTCACGTTCGTCGTCGATCCGGCGAAGCGGCCGCTGGCTGTGCCCATCGGCGCGGTTGCGGGACGTTTGTCGATCGCCTTCCTTCGCGAAGGCGACAATGCTGAGGCGCCGGGCATTCTCGGCGCGGGCAGCCCAGGCGGAACCACGACCGTGTCGGTGACGCTCGTTCACGTCGTGCGCCCCGGCGTCGTACCAGGCGGACCTCCTCCGCTTTCCGCGGGCGAGCTGGCGTGGTTCGTCTCCGGCCTGGCGAACAAGCCGACGGCGACCGGCGACCTTTACGTTGCCAACGCAGCCGGCGGATCGATCTCCGACCTGAAGCTCTACTTCCTCGGCGCCGGCGGCGTCGCGCAGAACACGACATTGCCCGCGGTGCAATCGAACAGCACGGTCGCGCTGCCCGGCATCGTGAAGAACGTGTTCAACGCCCCGGTCGCAACCGGGACGATGCAGGTGCGCAGCGCCAGTGCGCCTTCGGTCAGTCTCGTGGCGATGCAGACGAATGCGTCCTCGCCGGCCGGCACATACAGCACGAGCCTGCCGATCTTCCGTTCCGATCGCGGTGCGACGAGCGGAGGGGCGATTGTTCTCTCTGGTCTTCTCAAGTCGAGCAGCGCGCGCACCGATCTGTTCGTGCAGGAAGTGTCGGGAACAGCGGGCACGTTCGCGGTCGAGTTCCTCAATGCGAGCGGCGGCGTCGTCGGCTCGCTCGCGGCGCAGAACATCGCGCCCTTCGCCGGCGTCGAACTGCTCGACGTCGTTCCGGCGGGTGCGGCATCGGCGCGCATCACGAACACTTCATCGGCACGCGTGAATGCCTACGCGCTGGCGACGAACCTCTCCACAGGCGACGCCTGGTTGTCGACCGACTCGACGACCGATGATCCGTCCGCCTCGACCTGGATCCTTCCGATCTTCAGCGCCGGTCCCTCGGCCACGACGAATCTCTTCATGACGAACCGAACTCCGGCGCAGGTCAACGTCACGGTCGATGTCGTTTCCGCAGGCCCGGGACGCCGTCGCGCGGTCGGAACTGCGACCGCCGGCAGCTCGGTCGCAACAAAGGGAGCAAGCACATTGACGATCGGCCCGTCGCAGACCTCATCGATGCCGGTCACGCAAACCAGGGGATACGTGAAGCTGACTTCTGCGGCCGGCGCGGTGAGCGCGGTCGGCCGTTCGGTCGCCAATGATTCGTATGGCAGCGGACTGCGCGCGGTCCCCGTCACGCAGGCGCTCGGCAACGGACAGCTCCGCCGGTTCTCGGCGGTTGATGACGCATCATCGGCATCCGTCTCATCGCAGGCGCCGGGCACGTTCCGCAGCCGCGTGGCCCTCGTCGAGACCGCCAATCAAAGCGCGACGGTCCGGGTGACGCTGAACTACACCTTCTCGGCGAGCGCGCTGGCGACGGCGCACGCCACGAGCTCGCGCCAGTACGGGCTGTCGGCCGGTCAGTACCTGCTCCTCGACGATCTCGCCCGGGACGTCATCGGCTCACAGCGCGATTCGTTCGGCGATCTGCGCGACATGACCCTCGACGTGGAGGTCATCGGCGGCACCGGCCGCGTTCTCGCATTCGTGCAGTCGATCGACAACGGATCGGGAGACATGATCGTGAGAACGGAATAACCACGCGCTGATCACCTTCACGCACGATACGACGTTCATCCCGGCGCGGTAGTGATCGAAGCGGCCGCGCGATCCACCAGCCACCACGTCTCCCCCGCCGGAGACGTGGTGGCGCGGGCGACCGGATGATCGACCGCGGCCGCCACGTCGCGCACGATCGCCGCTTTCGATTCGCCCGCCACCATGACGAGCCGGAGAGCAGCCGAGCGGATCACCGGCATGGTCAGCGTGACGCGCCACTGCTCGAGGCGCGGGACGTAGACCGCGGCGGCGATGCGGTCCTGCACGTCCAGAACGGGAGTGCCGGGAAAGAGCGACGCGGTGTGCCCGTCCTCTCCCACTCCGAGGATGGCCGCGTCGAGCGTTGACAGGCCCAGCGCACGCCAGCGCTCTTCGAATTCGAGCACCGATTCGCTCGCGTCGTCATGCGTCGTATCGAAGTCGAGAAGGCGATGGCCGGGGGGGATCCCGTCGCGAAAGAGCGTCGACCGGATCATGGCAGAGTTCGACTGCGGATCGTCGAGCGGCACGTAACGCTCGTCGACGAGCACCCAGGTGATCGAGCGTTCCGCCAGCGCCGGCCGGTGTTCTCCCCCCAGCAGCTCGTACAGCGGGCGAGGTGTCGATCCGCCCGAGATCCCGATGACGCTGGGGCCGCCATGCGCCGTCCGCTGCAGGATGGCGCGGGCCGTGGCGCGCGCCAGATCGCCGGGGCTGTCGAAGATACGAAGATTCATGATGTCATTCCGAGCGTAGCGAGGAATCCGGGCGGGCGGCGGCGCGCGTGTCCCCCCCTTCCCTTCCTGATTCCTCGCTACGCTCGGAATGACGTTATATCCTTCCGGGCGATGTCACAGAATCATTCGCGCGTCGCTGTCATCCGTGGTGTCCGCACCCCCTTCGCCAAGTCGGGAACCGTCTACGCCCGCCTTAGCGCCCTCGATCTCGGGAAGTTCGCCGTGGCGGAGCTGATCGAGCGCTCCGGGATCGATCCAAAGGACGTTCAGGAGGTGGTCTTCGGCAACGTGATCCCCTCCGTGAAGGCGCCCAACATCGCGCGGGAGATCGTCCTCGGCACCGGCCTTCCGCGCAAGATCCCCGGCTTCACCATCGGCAAGGCCTGCGCCTCGGCGAATCAGGCCATCAGCTCGGCGTCCGATCTGATCTTCCGCGGCTACGCGGACGTCGTGGTGGCGGGGGGAGCGGAGTCGCTCTCCGACATACCGATTCTCTTCTCGCGCAACATGGCCGAGGCGTTCATGGGGGCGAACAAGGCGAAGAGTGCGCTGGCTCGCGTCGGCGCGTTCAAGAAGGTGCGGCCGAAAGATCTGCTGCCCGACACGCCGGCCATCGCCGAGTCGACCACCGGCCTGACCATGGGCGAGTCGGCCGAGAAAATGGCGAAGGAGAACGGCATCACGCGTGAGGCGCAGGACCGTTTCGCGCTGCAGAGCCATACCCGCGCCGCCGAAGCGACCGCCGGCGGCCGGTTCAAGGACGAGGTGATGACGGTCGTCGTGCCGCCGTCGTTCGACAACGTCGTCGAAGCCGACAACCTGATTCGCGCGGACACGACTCTCGAATCGCTATCGAAGCTGAAGCCGGTGTTCGATCGCAAGTACGGCACGATCACCGCGGGGAACGCCTCGCCGCTGACCGACGGCGCCGCGGCGGTGCTGCTGATGGCCGAGGAGAAGGCGAAGTCGCTGGGCCTGGAGCCGATCGGCTATATCCGCAGCTATGCCTACGCCGCGCTCGATCCCTTCGATCAGCTTCTGCAGGGGCCGGTCTTTGCACTGCCCGTCGCGCTCGAGCGGGCGGGCGTGCAGCTGAAGGACATCGGCGTGATCGAGATGCACGAGGCGTTTGCCGCGCAGGTGCTGTCGAACATCCAGTGGATGGGATCGAAGAAGATCGCGCAGGAGAAGCTGGGACGCAGCGAGCCGGTCGGCGAGATCGATCCCGAAAAGATCAACCGCACCGGCGGCTCGATCGCGCTCGGTCATCCGTTCGGCGCGACGGGCGCGCGCATCGTCACCACCGTCTGCAACGAGCTGCAGCGGACCGGCGAGCAGTACGCCCTCGTCACGGTCTGCGCCGCGGGGGGGATGGGGGCGGCGATGGTGCTCGAGCGCGAGTGAACCGCCGGTCACTCCGCCGGGGCGATCTGCGCCACCAGCAGCGTGCGGTCCGTGCCGGGAACGTTCGGGCCGGGCGCGAAGCTCACGACGCGCATGCCGTGCTCGCGCGCGATCCGATCGAGCGTTCCCGGATCGGTCTCGACGCCGACCACCCCTCCGGGGAAACGCCGCAACCTCTCCTCGAAGCGACGCAGATCGCCGCCGCGCACGACGATTCTGTCGGGGCGGACATCGGGCATGGCCAGGCGAAGACCGAGCCGGATCGTTGGTGAGACCACCTGAATTTCGCGCGGAAGGACGATGAGCACCGGCTCTCCCCTCGCTGAGGCCTGCACGGTGGCGCGGACGAAGCGGTCGGGAGGATCGCTGGACAGATAGACGTAGACGCGGCGGCGGACGAGGTGCTGCCCCCACGCATCGGTTCGAGCCAGCTGCTCGGCGGCG
>DATLFC010000134.1:0-10633 GCA_035525015.1 Thermoanaerobaculia bacterium
AGACGCGGAATCCCGCCTTCCGCACCTTCTGGATCATGGTGAACTACCTGCACTGGCGCTGCCGGAAGCGGATGCGCTCTCCGCCACCGTGATCCGCACCTCGTCGCCGTTGGCGCGGATCTCCGGCACGTACATCGCCTCGCCGAGGAGCGGCGCGGCCCCCTGATTGCGGCCGTGCATCGAGCGCATGTCGCCGAGCGACTCGTTCGCTTCGGCCCAAACGCGGTCGCGTTCCCCGCCCGTGTCGCGGATCAGCGCCTTTCGGGCCTCCTCGTGCAGCGGTTCGCTCGAGCGCCAGTCGGTGTCGACCAGGCGAAATGCGACCCATCGCTGCTTCTCCGCCGGCGCAAGGGGTTTTCTCGTCGTAGAAACGCTCGGCCTGTCGCTCCAGCTCGTCGTACGGCGAAGCGACAGTCATCCAGGCGAGGAGAAGGAAAAGAAGGAACCGCATCGCCCATTAGACGCACAACCGGGGCCCCGGGAAAACCGCGTCAGCTCCAGACGGATGCTTTTTTCGCCCAGGTCGTATTCGCGAAGCGCTCCCGGAAGGCCTTTGCGGTATCGGTCAATCCGGACGGGTCGTTGGTCGCCTTGTAGCGTGACACGCCGGCCCAGTACTGCGCCTCCGCGGCGATGTCCTCCGGGCCTCCGCCATCGGCGAGCTCGCGGTAGCGCTTCTCGGCATCGGCGTATTCGTGGCGGGCGCGCGCCGCGTGCGCGAGGCCGAGCCGCAACTGCGCCAGAAGATCGGGCTTCGGCAGGAAGCCTTCGAAGCGATGCCGCTCGGTGCCGTCGGCATCGGCGACGATCGCCGTCGGCGTCCACTCCGCGCCGAAGCGCTGGAAGACCTCCCCCTGCTCCTTCACGTGCGCGCGGAAGGGGACGAACTGCTCACGGATGAACCCGGCCACCTCCGGGTCGGGGTACACCTCGGCATCCAGCCGAGCGCAGCCCGCTCACATCGGGGCGGTGCTGAAGTCGAGCAGCAATGGTTTCTTCTGCTCGTCCGCCTCCTTCATCGCCGCGTCGACATCCCTGCGCCACTCGATTTCCATGACTTACGCTCCTTGCGAGATCACCAGCAAAGGTCATTCCGAGCGTGAGCGAGGAATCTGGGCGGGAGGAGGAACGAGCCTCGAGCCCCCATCCGCCCAGATTCCTCGCTACGCTCGGAATGACACACAATGATGCTGATGCCTCGACTGCCATGGGAAAAGCTGACAGACGCCGAGCTCCTCGACATCCGGCTCCGCGACCTCCGGATCCGCATCGAGGGGACGTGGATCGAGGAGTGCGTCGACGACCTCTACGAAGAGCTCGCCCGACGGAAGGTCCGGTTCCGCCCGCACGTATGGCTGTCGAACGACTGGTTCGTTCCGGGCGAGATCCCCGGCATCGCCATTCCGTTCTACCTCGCCCATCCGCGGCTGATGAAGCTCGAGCGGAAGCAGATGCTCGAGGTCGAGGGGGGCACGCGCCCGGAGATGATGAAGATCCTGCGCCACGAGTGCGGCCACGCCATCGACAATGCCTACCAGTTGTCGCGGGAGCGCGCCCGCCACGATCTCTTCGGCAAACTGTCGAAGCGCTACCCCGATCACTACCGGCCCAACCCCGCCAGCAGACACTTCGTGCAGCACCTCCGCCTGTACTACGCACAGAGCCACCCGCTCGAGGACTTCGCCGAGACGTTTGCGGTGGTCATCGCCTCGAGAACAGACGGCTGGCGGCGGCGCTACGCCGGATGGCCGGTGCTGCGAAAGCTGGAGTATGTCGACCGGCTTCTCGACCGCCTCGCGGGAAGGCGGCCCGCGCACCGGAGCCGCCTGAAACCCGATTCGCTCTCGACGCTGTCGATGACGCTGCGCCAGTACTACGTGGAGAAGCGGCAGCAGTACAGCGTGAGCTATCCCGACATCTACGACGCCGATCTCCGCCGCCTCTTCTCCAGCGATCCGAAGCATCACCGCGCCGAGGCGGCCTCGCAGTTCCTGCGGCGAAACAGCCGGGAGATCCGCCAGCTCGTCGCGAACTGGACGGGTGAGTATCAGTTCACGCTCGAGCAGGTGCTGAAGGACATGATCGGGCGCAGCCGGGAGCTGAAGCTGCGCGCGCCGGGATCGGAGCGCAGGCTGCGCATGGAGTTCGCGATCCTCCTCACTGTGAAGACGATGGATTTCCACTACAGTCGCCGGAACTGGTTCGCGCTATGAAGAAGCGGAAGAAGCTGCGCGTCGCCGTCCTCATGCACCCTTCCACCGTGCCGCCGGAGGATCCGGACAACTACTCGGAGCGCGAGGCGTACGAGTGGAAGACCGAGTTCGACGTCATGACCACGCTGCGCAAGCTCGGCCACGAGGTGCAGGCGGTCGCCGTCCGCGACGAACTGAGCCCGATCCGCACGGCCATCGAGGAGTGGCAGCCCGACATCGTCTTCAACCTCCTCGAGGAGTTCCTCGGCCGCCAGGAGTTCGACCACCACGTCGTCAGCTACCTGGAGATGATGCAGGTCGCTTACACCGGCTGCAATCCGCGCGGACTCATGCTGACGCGCGACAAGGCGCTGTCGAAGAAGCTGCTGGCCTTTCACCACATGGTGGTCCCGAAGTTCGCGGTGTACGAGCGGGGGCAGCGCGTGCACCGGCCGAAACATCTCGAGTTTCCGCTGATCGTGAAGAGCCTGACGCATGAGGCGTCGCTCGGTATCTCGCAGGCTTCGATCGTCGAGGGCGACGAGAAGCTGCGCGAGCGCGTCGCCTTCGTGCACCAGCGCAACGGCACCGACGCCATCGTCGAGCAGTACATCGAAGGGCGCGAGTTCTACGCCGGCATCATCGGCAACCGGCGCAAGGAAGTGCTGCCGGTGTGGGAGCTCGTCTTCGAGAACATGCCGCCCGGCGCGGTGTCGATCGCCACCGCGCACGTGAAACACGATCCCGAATACCAGCGCCGCCGCGGCATCTACCAGCAGCACGCCGACAACCTGCCGCCCGAGATCCTCGAGTACATCAACAGGACCACGAAACGCGTCGCCCGTCTCCTCGACCTCGACGGCTACGGCCGCGTCGACTACCGCCTCGGCGCCGACGGCAAGCTCTACTTCCTCGAAGCGAACCCGAACCCCGACATCGCGAAGAGCGAGGAGTTCGCCTCCGCCGCCGAGCAGGCGGGAACCGCCTATCCGCAGCTGATCCAGAAAGTGCTCGACCTCGGCCTCCGCCGCGCCGCCGGGAGGTAACGTCATTCCGAGCGTAGCGAGGAATCTGGGCCGGCGGCGGCACAAGCATCGCGTTCCCGCCCGCCCCCCGGCCAGTAACCACTCACCAGCGGGAAACGTCGAATCCCTGAAGTGGAGGTTCCGATGCGAACACTTCTTGTCCTCCTCATCACGATCACTCCCGTCGCCGATGCCGCGGAACTGACGCGGCTGGTCCGTCTCAAGATCGCCGCGGGCGATCTCGCCAGCGGCGCGCACGCGGCCGAGGATTACCGGCTGAAGACGGGAGCGGATGCCGAATACTGGGACGCCGTCGGCTGGCTTGCGCGCGGCGCGCAGATGCTGGACAAGCCGGAGCTGGCGCGGCGCTACGTCGACGAGCTCCGCCGCGCCATCCCGAACGAATCGAAAGAGCTGCTCGTCCCGTACGGAGCGGCGATCGAGGTGGAAGGACGCCTGATCGCGGCGCGCGACGGCCGCGGCGCGGCGATCCGCTATCTCGAGGAGCAGCTCGGGCGGGCGGAGGCGGTGTCGTTGCGGTCGCGCATCAGCAAGAACATCAACCTCCTGTCGCTCGAAGGACAGCCCGCACCGGAGCTCGGATCGCGCCTCGCCGCGCTGCGCGGCAAGCCGGTGCTGCTCTACTTCTTCGCGGAATGGTGCGGCGACTGCAAAGCGCAGGCGTCGTCGCTGGAGCGTGTCTGGGCCAGGTTCAAGCCGGCCGGATTGCAGATGCTCGCGGTGACGCGGCTTTACGAAGACGACAAGCCGGATGAGGAGCGGGCGAAAGTAGCGCAGGTGTGGAAGGAGACGTATGGCGGTCTGGCGGATGTCCCGGTCGTCATCGACACGAATGCGATGGTCCGCTACGGCGCCTCGGCCACGCCGACGTTCGCGCTCATCGACCGCCGCGGGATCGTGGGCCTGTACATGCCGACCCGCCTCTCGGAAGCGGAGCTGACGCGGAACATCGAACGGCTTCTCGCCGAATGATCCGGAGAGCAGTCTCAGCGCGAGCGCATCTTCATGATCATCTCCCGCTGTTTCGCGGCCAGATCGATCAGGCGCCGCAGCTCCTTCAGCGGCTCGGGATTGTCATCGACGTGCAGCCGCATCACCACGTCGTTGTTCAGCCAGACACCGCCGCCTTCCTTCACGATCAGGATCGCGGCGGACTGCATACCGCGCTTGTCGCCGCCCGCCTTCTGCGCGGCGTCGAGCGCGGCCAGAAGCCGGTACGAGAGATGTCCTTCCGTCTTCTCGAATGCGGTGACCATCTCCGCGACGACGGCCTCTCCCGCAAGGATGTTCCCCTGCGCCGTGCAGCCATTGCCACCTTTGTTTCCCGCCCACTCCGACGCCTTCGGCCCGGTGTAGGCCGCGTAGTTTCCGCGCGCATCCATGATTGCGAACTGACGGCCGTACTTCGTCCAGTCGGCGGGGCGCGGATCGGGATCGCTCTCCCACAACGCCTTCACCGCCGCCTCGGGCGTCAGTCCCGCGCGGAGCAGCTTCAGGCCGCGCGGGCCGTAGGCGACGTCGATGATGGCCTGCGTGGCCACCATGCCCGTGCCGGCCTCCCCCCAGAGAACGCCGTTGCCGACCGCGAAGACGCGCGACTGCACGGCGCCTCCCACCTCCCCCGTCTTCGGGTCGTAGCCGAGGATCGAATACGTCGCCACCGGATCCTCGGCGGCGAGCGGCAGGGCCATGGCGAGCAGAAGCAGCGGGATCACTTTTCGCATAGGCGAATACTTAATCATGAGAAGCCGCCGCCTGAACCTCCTTTTGTCACTCCTCCTCGTCGCCGCCTGCCAGAGTGAGATCGACGACAAAACTGCCGCCCTCGTCACGGAGACCGCCGGCGGGGCCGCCGCTCCCCCGACCAGTACGGCACCGCCGCCCGACGCCACGGTCAGCGAGGTGATCGAGGAGAAGAGCTCCATCGAGTGGGTTGGTGCGAAGGTCACCCGCGACCACATCGGCAAATTCAACGACTTCAGCGGCTACATCCAGTACGCCGGCGGGCAGCCGGCACGGATCGCCTTCTCCATCGACCTGAACACGATCGAGTCCGACACCGAGAAGCTCACCGCGCATCTGAAGTCGGCCGATTTCTTCGACGTGGCCCGCTTCCCCGAGGCGACGTTCGTCTCCACCTCCATCACCGAGGCGCCGGCCGGCGCGACGCCGCCGGGAACGACGCACATGGTTACCGGCGTCTTGAATCTTCACGGGGTGCAGAAAGAGGTGACGATCCCGGCGACGACGCAGCTCACGGCCGACGGTGTGCGGACGATGAGCGAGTTCACCATCAACCGCCACGAGTGGGGCATCTCCTATCGCGGCGCGGCGGACGACCTGATCAAGGACGATGTCCTGATCCGGCTGAACCTCTTCTTCCCGCCGCCGCCGGCCCAGGCATGAGGGCCGTCGCCCGGCCGGCCTCCTCTCACGCTGCGGCGCGGTCGGGTATGACGACCGGCTTGATGCAGCCATCCAGCTTGCTGGTCATGATGCGGTAGGCCTCGTGGATACCTCCTCGACCGCGGAAGCGGCCGAGGAGGTTCATTGCAATGGAGGTACTTCAGTCCGCTCGACCGCCAGCCCGCGCCCGCTCCCGTCCGCCGGTGCCTTGCGGAACGGCAGGAACATCCGCACTTCACGGCGGTACTGCTCGTATCGGGCGCCGAAGGCGCGGCGCAGGTCTCGCTCCTCGAAGTACACCCCGACGAGGATGTAGCCGCTCGTGGCCACCGCGAACAACAGATGCCCCGCCGTCATCACCGGCGTGGCCCAGAACGCGAGGAAGAAGCCGACCATGATGGGATGGCGCATGTACTTGTAGAGCGCCCGCGTGTTGAATTGCGGCTCGGTGAGCTGCCGACCGAGCAGATGCTGATGCACCTGCGTCAGACCGAAGAGGTGGAAGTGGCTGATCATGAACGTGGAAAGGAGTACGAGACCCCATCCGCTCCAGAAGATCACGTTCATCACCACCGCGGCCGCTCCCTCGAGACTCCAGACCGTCTGCGTCATCGGCCGCCACTGCCAATAGAGGAGGATGAGTGCGAGGCTGGCCAAGAGCACGAACGTGCTCCGCTCGATCGCCGGCGACACGTATTGCGTCCACCACCGTTTGAACCATGGCCGGGCCATGACGCTGTGCTGCACGGCGAACAGCATCAGAAGAGCGCAGTTGATCAGCAGCGCCTGCGCCAGCGGCGCCGGCTGGCCCGAATCGATCGACTTCGGCACGAGCAAGTTGCCGACGAAGCCGATGGCGTAGAGAAAGGTGACGAAGAAGATCAGATAGCAGACTACTCCGTAGATGAAGCTCAGAAGCCTCGACATGGATCCTCCCGGCTGATCTCGTTCCCGGCATCATAGAGGAGAACGGCCCGTGGAAAATCGGCAGACCTGCCTACGTTTGCCCCCGCAGCCACCCCTGCCGGACGGCCGCCACCACGGCTTCCGTGCGCGAGGAAGCGCCGAGGGTGGTCAGGATCGAGGAAACGTGATGGTCGACGGTGCGGCTGGCGATCCCCAGCCGCCCCGCGATCTGCGCATTCGTCAATCCCTCGGCCAGCAGCGTCAGGACATCGAGCTGCCGCGAGGTCACCCCTGCCGCATTGGCCTGCCGCGACTTCGATCGGCCGCGACGGCGCGGGATCCCGTAGCGGCGGCGCATGAGGTCGGCGGCTTCGATCGCTCCGATCCTCTCCAGGATGGCGATTCCCTTCTGCCGCGATTCCGCATCACCGTCGAACAGCGTCAGGGCCTGTTCCCATGGGCAGCCGATCTCCTCCCAGGTCGCCGCCGCTCGCCGCCACTCGCCGCGGATGGCCAGCGCGTACGGCTCGGCGCAAATGTCGGGAGGGTTATCGACCCGCCCGACTCTCCACAGCAGCCAGGCCATCTCGCCGGCGTACCAGGGGTTGGGGCGTTCGATGGCACGGCGATAGATCTGTTCGACATCGGACAGATCGTGCTCGCCGCCGTGGAGCCATACATGCTCGAGCCGCGCCGCAGCGTAGGGGATCAGGCGCTGAACTTCATCCATCTCCAGTGCCACATCCCTGCTGCGCAGAAGAAGGTCCTTCGCCTCTGATGCGCAGCGCCTGACGGCCAGCCGCGCCGTCACGAAGAGAGCGACGACCTCGAAGACTGTCGATGCTCCCGGCCTCGCAAGAATCGACGCGGCGTCGGCGGCCGCCTCGTCCCACCGTCCGAAATCGAGCAGCACCTGGGCCTTCCATCCGAGGATGTAGTGCAGCCAGGGATCGAGGTCGCGTTGCGCGCAGAAGGGGAGCGCCTGTTCCCATACCGTTCGCGCTTCTTCAAACCGTCTGCATTTCGCCTCGGTCGAGATGAGGCAGGCCCAGACGCGGCAGGCATGCTCGTCGAAACCGTCTTCGAGGGCCAGGACAGCGCTGCGCCGGAGCTTCGACCGCCCCTCATCCGCGAAGCCGATCACCATCTCCGCGGCGCCGACGTTGCAGAGCGCATGGATGAGGATCTCGCGAGTCTCGAAACGCTCGGCCAGCTCGATGGCGCGGTTGCCGATGGCGATCGCCGCCTCGCAGTTGTCGTCGAGCATCTCGAGCTGGGAGCGGGTGCTGTAGGCCATGGCCAGCTCCGGCCCGGGCGGAAGCGCCTCCAGCATGGCGATCGCTTCGTCGGCCAGCGCTTCGGCCTCGCCGCGGCGGCGCCTGAGCCAGGCGTACCGCGAGCTGATGCGGGTGGCGCGGCCGGCGCGCAGCGGGTCCCCTTCGCGTTTCCAGATCTCGAGCGCCGTTCGCACCGCTTCGGCCCCTTCCTCGATGCGGCCGATGATCTGCATTTCATCGGCGAACCGCTCGAGCAGGTCGGCACGCTGGCGCGGAGCGATCCGCCGCCCGTACCGAAGAGCCATCTCGTAGTGTTCCGCCGCGGCGCGATGCGCCCGCAGCGCGGCCGCACGCTCGGCCGCGGCCAGCGAGTGCCGGAACGCCGCGTCGGCATCGCCGGCCGCCGCCGCGTGGTGCGCGAGCCGCGCCGGCTCGACGCTCTCCTCGAGCGCCTGAAGCACGTCGCGGTGCAGGGCGGCGCGATGGACCGTGTCGAGATTCTGCTCGATGGCCAGCCGCGCCAGCTCGTGACGGAACTGCAGCGCGCCGCGTCCGCGAACGAGAATCCCGGAAGCGCAGCATGCCTCGACCGCCTCGCCGGAAGAGGCGAGCGCTTCGAGGAGCCACTCCTCGACGTGCCCGGGAACGACGGAGGCAAGCTCCACGATGCGCCGGCTTTCCGGCGGGAGCCGGAGCACCCGCGCCTGGATCGCGTCGCGCACGCTCTCCGGCACCGGCTCCTGGCCATGCACCAGCACCTCGGTCAGGTAAAACGGATTGCCGGCGGTGAGACTGAACAAGGTCGCAGCGTCGTCGCGGCCGGCCGCCGCAGCCAGCCTGGCCACCGTTTCCTTCGTGAACGGCCGCAGCGCGATCCGCGTGAGATGCGCGACGGGGATATCGGCCAGCGTCGCGCGCAACGGATGCGCCGCTTCCACCTCGCTGTCCCGCCAGGTCAGCAGGAGAAGCATCGAAGCCCTGGCGATGCGGCGGCCGAGAAACTTGATCAGGTCGAGCGTGGCGTCGTCGGCCCAGTGAACGTCTTCGATGATGACGATCGTCGGACGGATGCGAGTCAGCTCGTCCATGGCCGTGGCGAACAGGACGCTCCGATGGGCTCCGCTGCGCAGCGCCTCGGAGAGGTCGCCGCGCACCTGCCGGGCAAGATCGTGCAGCGGCCCGAGGGGGCGAGGTGTGGTGAGCGCCTCGCACGCGCTCCAGAGCACGCGGGCGTCGGGATCACTCCGCCGGGCGTATTCCTCGACGAGCGTCGTCTTCCCCGCCCCCGCTTCCCCGCTGATCGAAACGAGCGCTCCCCTCCCCGCACCGGCGCCGCGCAGAAGGCGCTCGAACGCCGCGAGCTCGCCTTCTCGTTCCAGCAGTTGCATGGGGGACATTTATTATGCGTCCGATGACGCCGCACTTCATCTACGGAACCGCCTGGAAGGAACAGCGGACTGAACCGCTCGTGCGCGAGGCGCTCGCCGCCGGCTTCCGCGCCTTCGACACCGCCAACCAGCGGAAGCACTATTACGAGGCCGGCGTCGGCGCGGCGATCGAAGGATTTCCGCGCGACGAGCTCTTTCTGCAGACGAAGTTCACCCACGTCGAGGGGCAGGATGAGCGGCTCCCCTACGATCCGTCCGCCGATTTCACGACGCAGGTCCGCCAGTCGTTCGAGTCGTCGCTCGAGCACCTCGGCGTCGAGCACATCGACAGCTACATCCTCCACGGCCCCAGCACCCGGCGCGGGTTATCCAACGGCGATCGCGAGATCTGGCGGGCCATGGAGGCGCTGCAGAAGGAGGGGCGCACGCGCTTCATCGGTGCGAGCAACGTCACCGCCGAACAGGTGACGCTTCTCTGCGAGGTCGCGGAGATCAAACCGGCGTTCGTCCAGAACCGCTGCTTCGCGCGGATGGGCTGGGATCGCGATGTGCGCGAGGTCTGCCGCCGCGAGGGCATCGCCTATCAGGGGTTCTCACTCCTCACCGCGAACGTGTACGAGGTGCGGAGCGGCGTGATCGGCCGCATCGCCGCGAAGTATCGGACGGAGCCGGCGACCGTCGTCTTCGCGTTCGCGCTGCGGACCGGGATGATTCCACTCACCGGCACGACCGATCCGCAGCACATGCGCGATGACCTCGCCGCGTCCGATCTCGAGCTGTCCGAAGACGAGGTCGAGACGATTGAGCGGATCTCCGGCTAGTCGCTCAGCGACCCTCGCCGGCCTTCGCGATCAGCTTTCGCAGCGGATCATCGACGCGTTCGGCCATCAATGCATATCCGCGGCCGTTCGGATGGATGGAGTCGCTCTTGAGATTCGGATTGCTGAGGATGCCGTCGAGCAGATCGGGGATCAGAAGGGCGCCGTGCTCCTCGGCGACCCGCTCGTACATCCCCTCGTACCCGCCGCGGAGCGTCGGGAAGCGGAACCCGAGGAGTACCACCATGGCGCCGGCGTCCTGGATCTGACGGACGATCGAGCGGAGGTTCGCTTCCGTCGCCGCGATCGGAACGCCGCGCAGGAAGTCGTTGCCGCCCAGGCCGACGATGACGATGCGCGGGTTCTGCGTCAGCACGTCCGCCTCCAGGCGCTGCAGCGCCGACTCGGTGGTGTCGCCGCTCACACCGGCATTGATGATCCCGGCTGTGCTGAGCTGCGAGAGCCGAGTCGGGTAATCTTCGCCGGCGGCGGCGCCGTATCCCGCGGTCAGCGAGTCGCCGAACGCGATGATCGCCGTGCCGCGGGAATCGAGATTGCGAACGTCGTCATACCGGGAGCAGGCGGCGAGCGCGAGGAGGA
>DATLFC010000056.1:0-2230 GCA_035525015.1 Thermoanaerobaculia bacterium
TCCGCCGCTCCGGGTCGTACCGGTATCGCACACATACCAGCCTCGATCCGTACTGGTCGACCAGCTTCTTCGTTCCGTTCGCGCCAGGCATCAGCGTCAGCCGCGTCTTCAGCATCCGCCGAGGCTCCCTCGGAGCCGGGCTATTGTCAACGACCGGCCGTAGCCGTTTTTCATCTTGGATCGGAAGCTACGCCGGACGCCTTCCCCGCAGAATTTTCACGAAAGAGCGCGAGCGCAGCTCATCGAGCATGAGCCCCGTGGCCAGCGCTTCCTGTTCCGTGATCGCCCCGCTGTTCAGGCCGCGGATGAAATAGTTGAGCAGGCCCTGGCCGGTGGCGGCGTCGTCGAAGATGTCGCCGACCAGCGTGGCCTGCCCTGCCTTCTCCATGAAATTACGCAGACGCTCCGTCGCGGCGTCGAGTCCCTCGAGAAAGAACGAGTAGACCGCGGCGTAACGCGTCGGGAGTTGCGCGGGATGGAGATCCCATCCCTGATAGTAGGCGTGTACGAGGGAGTGGCGGATGTGATCGACGTGCAGCTTCCAGGCGCGGTGCACCGTCTCGACGTTCTCGCGCTTCTGCTCCGCGGTCAGGCCGGCGCCGCGATGCGGCGGGATGGGCATGATGTTCGTCGCGCCGTCCGACAGCCACAATCCCGTCCCGGAGTAGGCGATCTGCATCATGTGCCGCGCGAAGTCGCAGGCCGGGTGGTCCATCCGCTGCTCGGCCGCGGTGATGTTGCAGCTCGCCGTGTAGTCGTACGTCCCGAAATGCGCCGCCACGGCGCGCCCGCGCGCCGCGTCGAGAAAGAGCGGCAGGTTCGACGCGCCTCGCTCGCTGAGGATCGACTCCGTCGTCTCGATCATGAACTCGAGCTTCAGCGACCCCGCCGCCAGGCCGAGCCGCGGCTCGAGCGTGTCGTACAGATCGGCGAGCAGCGTGACCTGCTCCGGCAACTGGATCTTCGGCAGCGTCACCACGAAGCCGGACGGCAGACCGCCCGCCTCGCCGGTGAGCGTCGTCAGAAAAATGTCGAGCGTGCGGATCGAGCGCCGCATCAGCTCCTGCGTGAAGGGCTTGATGCGGATGCCGATGAACGACGGCAGCGTCTTCTCCCGCATCCCCTTCGCCACCTCGCGCGCCGCCGATTCGGCGTGCCCATCCTCCTCGGCGTCGGGACGATTGCCGTAGCCGTCCTCGAAGTCGAGGCGGAAATCCTCGACAGCCTCGCGGCGCAGCTTCTCGATCACGCGCGGATAGACCGTCTCCGCGCTCGCCTCGGAGATGCCGATGGCGCGCGCGAACGTGCGCGGGTCACCCCCATACTCGTCGAGAACGCGCAGGGCGATCTCTCCCAGCTTCGGCGTCGTGTCCGACTTGAAGAGATGCGCGCCGCCGTAAACGGAGTGCACCGGCTGCCGCTCGCCGGCGCTCCCCGGGAAGCGCTGCATGAAGGGGACGAGCGCCGCCTCGAGCGGCCGTGCGAGCTGTGCGAGTTTCTTTTCGTCGATCGTCATTCCGAGCGAAGCGAAGCCGCCGCACACCCGGATTCCTCGCTACGCTCGGAATGACGGTCAGTGATTTCTTATCACGTGAGCGGCGCCCCAGCCCACAATGGTCAGCCCGCCAAGGATGGCCCACGCGTAATGGTTGCCGTAGGTGGCCACCGGAAAGTGGCTGCTGATCATGATCAGCACCACCGGCATGATCAGATAGGTGTTGTGCTTCGACCGGTTCCTGGCCACCCCGGCCAGCCGCTGATCCGGCACGCCTCCCTCGGTCGCCGCCCTCACCATCTGCCGCTGCGCGGGAATGATCCGTTCCCACACATTCGCCGCCATCATCGTACCGAGCAGAGCGCCGACGTGCATGATGGCCGCGCGGGACGACATGAGGTGGCCCAGCCCCCAGGTGGTCAACATGATCAGCGCCAGCCCCGCCCCGAGCGCGACGTAACCGTTGCGCGCCAGCAGGTGATCGTACAGAAGCCATCCGGCCACGATCGTGGCGATGCCCACGGTGATGGCCCACCCCTGGCTGAGCTTTCCCGGATCGCCGTCCATCATCAACCCGCCGAGGTAGTAGATGAGGATGAGAAGCGCCAGGCCGCTGAGCCAGGTGAACGCCGCCTCCCACTTGAACCAGTGCAGCGTGTGCGTCTGCGACGGCGACTGCGTCTTCTTCACCTGATAGAAGCCGCCGCTGTGCACCATCCACACCTCGTCGGGATC
>DATLFC010000058.1:0-4139 GCA_035525015.1 Thermoanaerobaculia bacterium
GTCGGCGGGCACGCAGCATCGCATCCGCTACTTCGCAGCCGATTTCAACGAGCCGGTTCTGCCGCCGGATACGTACGATCTGGTCCTCTTCCACCAATCGGCGCATCACGTCGCGAAACTGGAGAAGCTCTATCGGGCCATCCTCCTGTCGATGAAGGCGCCGGCGCTCCTCTACCTCGACGAATACGTCGGACCTTCACGTGCCGACTGGGACGACCGGACGATGCGGCCGCACCGGCGTATCTACGCGTCGCTGCCGGCCGCCGTGCGCCAGCTCGAGGATCTGCCGTACCCGATCCAGGCCGACGATCCCTCCGAGGCCATTCGCTCGAGCGAGATCGAACGGCAGCTCCGGATCGGCTTCCGCACCGTGGCTCGCCGCCCGTACGGCGGGACACTCCTCTCCGTTCTCTTTCCCGTGCTGCGGAGCGAAGCGCTGTCCGACGCGCTGGTGCAGCGGCTGATCGACGAAGAGCGGCGTCTGCTGCACGATGGCGCACCGTCGTACTACTCCGTCATCGTTGCGGAGCCGCGGCGCGGCGCGGCGGCGGCCTGGGCGAATCTGCACTACTTCGCCGTTCCGAAAGCGAAACGGCTCCTCGGACTCGGCGTCGCCGGAAGGATTCTCCGGAGAGCTCAGCGCTTCGTGACGAAACGCGTCACCGCCGCGTAGTAGCGTTCGGTCTCGACAGCCGGGATCTCCGAGTGCGAAGCGATCTCGCTCACGAGCATCTCCTTCGGGACGTTCAGCCCCTCGTACAGCCGCTCCCCGAGTGAGAACGGGATGATCTGGTCGCGCCGTCCGTGCATGACCAGGACCGGCACGCCGGCTTCGTTCAGCCAGTCGGTCGTCCGCATGGCCCGCGGCGCGGTCCAGCCGATCGGAATCGGCGCATAGAGCGCGTTGCCGAGGTCCGCGAGAGAGGGGAAGGAGTTCTCGATCACCACCGCCCCGACCTTGCGGTGTTTCGCGACATACGCCGCGTATGGTCCCCCCAGCGACTCGCCGTACATGACGACGTCCTCCGGTCTGGCGTGCAGCGTGGACAGCGCGTAGTCGTATGCCGCGAGGGCGTCGCGATAGAGGCCCGATTCGGTCGGCCGTCCCTCGCTCCGCCCGTAGCCGCGGTAATCGATCACGAACGTGGCGATGCCGCGCCGGGCGAATTCGGCGGCCATCGGAGCGCGGTTGGTGATGTTCCCGCCGTTTCCGTGCAGCCAGACGATCAGCGGCCCGTTCTGCTGCGGCGCGCGAAACAGCCATCCGTGCAGGCGGACGCCGTCCCTGGTCGCGAAATAGTGGTCCTCAGGCGGCACCGGCAGCTGGTCGATGTCCCACAGCCCAATCGGAAATCGATCGGGGAAGAACATCGAGGCTCGCCGCGCGTAGCGGGAGAAGGCGACGAGGCCCACGAGTGCGAGAAGGGCCAGGAGAAGAATTGACCGTGTCATTCCGAGCGTAGCGAGGAATCCGGGCCGGGGGGTGGCGCGCTCATCGCGCCACCACGCGCCCAGATTCCTCGCTACGCTCGGAATGACATCACGCCGACAATTTGTCCCAGTCGCCGTCCGGGGCGTCGATGGCGAGGGCAAGGCCGCCGTCGGAGCCGACGAAGACCGGGTCTTCCATGTACTTCACCTTGCCGCCCCCAACTTCCTTGAGGGCCGCCTCCAGCGCCTGCGGCAGCCCGCGAATCAGGCCGCCGCCGCCGGAGAGGATGATGTGCTGGCGCACCTTCTCCTGAAACTCCGGCTCCACGCGCGAGAGGAGGTCGAGCATCGTCTCGATGATCGGTCCGAGGAGCGTCTCGCAGGCGGCGCGCATCTCACTGGTGATGTCGAGCTCGGTCGGCACACCCTTCACGGGAGCCGTGGCGCCCACCCGCTGTTTCGACTCACCGACGAAACTGAACTTCTCCTTCCACTCGCGGACCATATACACGGTGACGTTCGCCTGCGGATAGCGTTCTTCGATCAGCTTCAGCAGATGGTTGTCGATCGAGTCTCCGGCGATGGTCAGGGTCCGCTGATCCTCCTCGGTCGGGTAGCGTCCCTTCATGACGCAGAAGTCGGTGGTCCCGGCTCCGATGTCGATGATCATCGTGTTGAGCAGCGCGTCGAGCCCGTAGGCCACGGCGAACGGCTCGGAGACGATCATCAGACTGTCGACGATGCCCTTCATGGAGTTGCGGAGGTACTGCTTGTTCGTGCGGAGCGCGGCGGCCGGCACGCCGACCACGGCACGGACGTTGGAGCTGTCGATCTTGCCGTTCGTCACGCCGACCAGTCCCAGAAGATGCCGGAGGAGCTCGCGGACGGCTTCCACGTCCTTTTCGGATCCTTCCTTCAGCAGGCCCCGCTCGAGCGGCCGGTGAAGATCGAGCATGGTCCGGTTCGCGACGGCGTCGTGGCCGATCAGCACCGCGCGTTTGAGGACTTTCTTCGCCACCATGTCCATCGGCCAGCCGACGAAGCTGTCCACCACGAATTTCTCTCCGTTCGAGGCGGAGATGGAGCTGCGGGATGTGCCGAGATCGATCCCGACGTGGAGTATCTCGGAGGTCGAAGCCATGTCGTTCAGGTTCCTTTCTTTTGCGGCGCACCGTTTGCGGCCGCGTAGGCGTGAATGCCGTGAAACAGCGCTTCCGCAATCTGCTGCCGGTGCTCCCCGGTCCGCAGCAGCGCTGCTTCCTTCTGGTTCGAGAGGCAGCCGACTTCCGCCAGGATGGCCGGCATATCGGTCGCCACGAGCACGAGGAACGGCGCGCTCTTGACGCCCCAGTTCTCGAGCCCGGGGTCGCTTTCCCGCAGCCGCGTGTAGAGATGCTGCTGCACGGAGGCGGCGAGCTGCCGCGACTCGTCACGCCGCGCGTCGGCATACACGCCGTCCAGCAGATCGCGGAGATCGGCCAGCGAGTAGCCCGAGGAGCTGTTCTCCGATGCGGCGAGCTGCGTCAGCGACGGGTCGTTCGTCGGGCCGAGGTAGTACGTCTCGATACCGCGCGAGGACCGGTGTTTCAGGAGGGCGTTGACGTGGATCGAGACGAAGATGTCGCCGCGGGAATCGTTGGCCAGCCGGGTTCGGTCGCGGAGCGGAACGGTCTCGTCGTCGTCGCGCGTCCGCACCACCTCGAAGCCACTCGCCTCCAGGAGCTGCGCCAGCCGCTGGCCGATATCGAGAGTGATCTCCTTTTCCGCCAGGCCGGTCGTCGTCGTCCCGGGATCGGTTCCCCCGTGCCCCGCATCGAGAACGACGCGGCGGACCGAGAGCGGAAATGCCGCGGAGCGCACCCGCTGCAGCGGCTCCGGGAAGACATCGTAAGCAAGAGTCGCCGTCGGCGCCGCGAAGGCCGACTCGGAGAGGGGCGCGACCGCCGCCTGCAGCACTGCCGGCCGCACCGCCGGCGCGCCGGCCGGATGGCCGCCACTCGTGGCCAGCCACGTCCAGGCGGCCAGCGTCAGCGGCACCAGAATGACCGGCAGCCGCCGCATCCAGCCGCTCCAGATCCGGTAAGGGCGCCGCAGGGCGCGGGGCGGGAGGCCGCGTATGGTCTCCAGATTGTCGGCCACCGCCGCCTCGAGCAGCCTGCGCCGTACGCGATTCGTCTTCTCCGCTCTCATTCCACTCACCCGTTCCGCCGTCTAATCCGGGACAAATTCTAACAGGGCACACCCCATACAATCAGGGGAGGGAGGATCACGCATGTCCGAAGACAAGGTCTACAAGATGGTGGAGATCGTCGGCACCTCAGGGGAATCGTTCGAGCGGGCGGTCTCCAGCGGGGTCGTGCGGGCGGCGAAAACGCTCCGGAACCTCGACTGGTTCGAGGTCACGGAACTGCGCGGCCGGGTCACGAACGGGAAGGTTTCCCAGTACCAGGTCAAGGTCAAGGTCGGGTTCCGGCTGGACGAGTAGGCGTGGGGGCAGGGGTCGGCCGGAACAACTGCGTCTCGTCCACCGCGCCCTCGCCGTGCGCCACGATCAGCGCCACGGATGCATCGCTGGCCACGTTCACCGCCGTGCGCGACATGTCCAGCAGGCGGTCGACGGTCCAGATCAGAGCGGTGTAGGCGACCGGCAGTCCGACGGCCTGGAGGATGATGACCATCATCACCAGCCCGGCGTGCGGAATACCCGC
>DATLFC010000136.1:0-23491 GCA_035525015.1 Thermoanaerobaculia bacterium
GGACGTCCTGGTGCAGTTTCTGATCGAGGCCGTCGTTCTTTCGGGATTCGGCGGTCTGGTAGGGATCCTGGGCGGCTTCGGACTCGCCAATCTCATCCGTTTCCTGCTCGAACGGTGGTTCACGCTCCCGCCGGTGCACACACCGCTGTGGGCCATCCTCATCGCGTTCGGATTCTGCGCGTTTCTCGGCGTGCTCTTCGGGATCTATCCGGCGGCCAGGGCCTCGAAGCTCGACCCGATCGAGGCCCTTCGGTACGAATAGGTTGCGCTTGCGCCGGGATCGAAATGTGGCTCCTCCAATGCGTGTTACCGCCGACGTGCCGACACTGACCCGTGCCCTCCCGCTCGCGCTCGCCGTCGCGCTGACCGCGACCGTTCTTTCCGCCGGCATGATGCCGGTCTCCGAAGTGACGAAGGGGATGAAGGGCTACGGCCTGACCGTCTTCGAGGGCGATCAGATCGAGAAGTTCGACGTCGAGATCGTCGGCGTCCTGCACCGGATCGGACCGGGTCAGGATCTGATCCTCGCGCGGGTCGATTCACCGCAGATCCGCCGTGCGGGGGTCATCGCCGGGATGAGCGGTTCGCCGATCTTCATCGACGGAAAGATCATCGGCGCACTGGCGTACGCGTGGGATTTCTCGAAAGAGCCGGTGGCGGGCATCACTCCGATTCACGAGATGTTGAAGATCGCGGAGGCCGACGGCGGGTCGAGCCCGGCTCTGGTGGCTGCCGCGCCTCGTATGTCCGCGCAGTCGTTCCTGGAGTCGATGGCGAATCAGAATCATGAGAAAGCCTTCGAGGAGCTTCTGAGGGGCCTGACGGCGCGGCAGGTGAGCACCATCGGCGGCGCGCGGCGTATCGCTCTGCCGCTGTCGCTCGGCAGCTTCGCGCCGGAGACGCTGGTGCGATTCGGGAGCTACTTCGATCAGATGGGATTCGTGGCCGTCCCGACCGGCAGCAGCGCCACGGCCGGCTCCGGCGCACGAGCCGCCAGGTCGGCCTTTGCTCCCGGCGACGCCGTCGGGGCCGCGCTGCTGAACGGCGACTTCTCGGCCGCTGCGAGCGGGACGGTGACCTGGGTCGACGGCGACCGTGTCTACGCCTTCGGCCATCCGTTCCTCGACATGGGAGAGATCAGCTTTCCGATGACCGAAGCGGAGGTGGTCGGGTTCATGCCGAGCGTGGCGCGCTCGTTCAAATTTTCAAACAGCGGACGTGTCGTCGGCGCACTGACACAGGATCGCGCGCCCGGCATCATGGGTGTGTTCGGCGCGGAAGCACCGATGATTCCGGTCGAGCTCACGGTGGAAGGGGCGGGCACGCCCAAGACGTACAACGTGAATGTCGTGCGGCACCCGCAGCTCTCGCCGCTGATGATCGCCATGGCCGCCGACAGCGTGGTGGCGAATTCGCAGCGCGCCGCCGGCGAGCGCACCGTGGTCCTCGAGTCGGAGATCAAGCTGAAAGGCTTCGAGCCGATCCGGCTGCGCGAAGGGTGGGCCGGCGCGCAGGCACGGTCGGCGATTCCCGCCTACCTGGCCGTCGT
Organism: Thermoanaerobaculia bacterium; assembly: GCA_035525015.1. Lineage (GTDB taxonomy): Bacteria > Acidobacteriota > Thermoanaerobaculia > Gp7-AA8 > Gp7-AA8 > DATLEX01. Next base: position 1,550 of record DATLFC010000136.1, read on the forward strand.
CTCGGGCTACCTCATCTCGAACGAGTTCCGCGATGCGGAACTGGAGAGCGTGAAGGTTCACCTGCGGCATGACGATCAGCTCCGCATCGCCCGGATCATCGAAGCGACGCTGGTGACCGAGGCGGGCAGGGTCTCGCCGGGCGACACCGTTCGCGTCCGGGCGGTCCTGAAGCCGTATCGCGGCGAAGCGTTCGTGGAGACGTTCGAGCTGCGGATCCCCGACGACCAGGCTCCCGGCTCCGCCTACCTGATGGTCGGCAGCGGCACGACGGCGAACCAGATCGATTTCAGCCTCGTGCCTCCCAATCCGCGCACCCTCGAGCACGTCCTCGGCGTTCTGGCGCGTCTCCGGCCTTCGACCGATCTGACGGTTGGTCTCTACTCGCCCGCCGACGGCGCGGTCACCGCCGGCGTCTATCTTCCGAACCTGCCGCCCACGATGCGCGCCGTCGTCACCAGCGATACGTCCAATGCACCGAAGCTACCGGTTCGTTACCACGGAAGCGTGCGGCAGGCCCGATCTCTCGGGTACATTGTCGAGGGTGCTTTGAAGATCGATCTCAAGATCCGGCCGAACCTTTGATGGTTTTGGATTTTTCAGAATCCAGCGATCCAATCCAAAATCCAAAATCCGAAATTAGGGTTCCCATGATGCGCTACACGCTTGTCCTGACATTCGTACTCGTGTTCGGCACGAACGCATTCGCCGTCGCTCCGCAGTTCTGGCGGACGGCCGCCGCGGAGGATTTCCTCGCAGGGGAGATCGAGGGCTTCGCGGTGACGTCGCGCGGCCAGCTCAAGGCCGCGCCGGCGATCCGGAAGATGGCCTCCTTCACCGATCCCTTCGTGCTGTCCCAGGCCACCGCGCCGAACGGCGATCTCTTCTTCGGGACCGGGAACGACGGAAAGATTTACCGGCTCCGCGGATCCGACCTCACGGTGATCCATACCGCCGCCGAGCCGGAGGTGTATGCGCTGGCCTTCCGCGATGGCGCGCTCTACGCCGGCACGTCGCCGAACGGGAAGATCTACCGGATCGACCCGAACGGCGGCGCGGCGGCGGCCTTCTTCGATCCGGGGCAGGCATACATCTGGGCGCTGCATGTGGTCGGCGATGACCTGATCGCGGCCACGGGGGTCGAGGGGAAGCTGTTCCGCATCGCACCGGGCGGCCAGGGAACGGTGCTGTTCGATTCGCCGGAGACGCATCTACGCTCGATGGCCGTCCGCCGTGACGGCTCGCTTCTGGTGGGCGGATCGAGCAAGGGGCGCATCTACGTCATTGGGCGGGACGGGTCGTCGCATGCGTTGTACGACTCGGCGCTGAACGAGATCTCGGCGATCCATGTCGATGCCGGCGGCACGGCCTGGGCGGCCGGCGTCAGCAACATGCTTCCGTCGTCGGCTCCCGCGCAGCAGCCGAGCCGGACGACGACGCAGCAGCGCTCGTCGTCGGGCGCACAGTCCGAGCAGAAGAAGGAAGAAACTACCGCCAACGTCGAAGTGACGTTCTCCTTCGAGGAGACGACGCCCTCCGCCTCGATTTCGCAAACCGGTACGGGGGAGCTGTACCGCATCAACGCCGACGGGTTCGTCGAGGTGGTCCGGAAGTTCGAGCGGGAAATGATCTACGGGATCAGCGGCGGCGGCGGCGACGGGCGGATTCTTCTGTCGACCGGTCCGCAGGGCCGCATCTACGAGTACAGCAACGGCGAGGTGGCGCTGATCGCCACGGTTCCCGATAAGCAGGTCGTCTCCATCGCAGCCTCCCGGGGTGCGACGGTCATCACCACCACCAACAGCGGCGCGGTCTACAGAATCGAGTCCGCGCGGGCCAACGGCAGTGAGTTTCGGTCGGCAGCGAAAGACGTGGAGCGATTCTCACGGTTCGGCCATTACCGGGTGGATGGCAGCGGTGTCGGGAACGGCGCCGTGGCCATCGCCTTCCGCACGGGGAATACCCGCACGCCCGACGGGACCTGGAGCAGCTGGAGCGCCCCCTCGACCTCGAGCGAAGGAAACGTCTCCGCACCCCCCGGCCGGTACCTCCAGTGGAAGCTGACGATGCCCCGCCCCTCGAGCGACGTCACCGTCGATTCCGTGACGGTCGCCTATGTGAATCGCAACGTCGCGCCGGTCATCGAGAACATCACGGTGCAGGATCCGGCAGTCGTCTTCATCAGCTCCGGGTATCCGGCGTCCACGCAGGTGGTGGAGGCGACGAATCCCGACGAGTACGGGATTTTCTCCAGCCTGGAGCCCGCTCGCGAGCGGAACGATCCCGGCAAGCGCGCATTCCGGAAGGGATATCGCACCATCGTCTGGCGCGCTCGGGACGACAACGGCGACTCGCTCCGCTATTCCGTCTTCTTCCGGATGAACGGCACGGACCGCTGGCTGCGACTCCGCGAGAACATGCAGGAGACGCAGATCAACTTCGACACTTCGCAGCTCCCGGACGGCACCTACGAGATCCGCCTCACGGTAACCGATGCCGCGGACAACCCCGATATGCCGTTGAGCAGCAGCAAGGAAGGCGTGGAGTTCCGGGTCGACAACACCGCGCCGCGGATTGCCGCCCGGATGGAGAGGGACGCGGTCATCGTGACGGTGACCGACGCGATGTCGCCGGTGGGGAAGGTCGAGTACGCGATCGACGCGCAGAACTGGGTGCGCCTGACGCCGGAGGACGGCATCGCCGACTCGACTTCCGAGACCTATCGGATTCCGAGGAGCGCCGTCGCGGGCAAGTTCCTGGTCGTTCGTGCGGTCGATGCCTTCTACAACGTCGCGACGGAGTCGGTGACCGTCCCCTGACCCGTATAATCGGGTCGTGAAGCGTTCGGTCGGTGCGTGGGCGGTCGCGGTCCTTCTCGTTTTCGGAGGATGCGCCCGCAGCGAGGCACCCGTCGTCGACGCGACGCTGGCGGGCGACGAGCCGCGGGCCGGCGGGACTCTCTACCGCCGGCTCGAAGTCGATATCGCTTCTCTGAACCCCGTGCTGGCGACGAGCCGCTACGACAGGATCGTGGCCGTGTATCTCTTCACGCCGCTCATCCAACTCAACTCGGAGCTGCGCCCCGCTCCGGGCCTGGCTGAATCGTGGCAGATCTCCGCCGACGGCCGCACCTACACCTTCCATCTGAATCCGCGCGCCACATTTGCCGACGGGAAGCCGGTGCGGGCCGCGGATGTCGTCTTCACGCTCCGCAAGACGGCCGATCCCGAGGTGGAAGCACAGATGGTCGCGGCCGGATTCGAGCTGCTCGATCTGTCGAAGACCAGGGCCCTGAACGACCACACGGTTCAGGTGACGTTCCGCGAGGCGCTCGCCTCGCAGCTCGTCCAGTTTCACAACATCCTCGTACTCCCGGAGCACGTCTACTCGAAGGGCGACTTCCGCGACGACTTCAACGAGATCGCCGTCGGCAGCGGTCCCTACCGCCTGGTGCGGATCGACCCCGGAAGGGAGATCGTGGTCCAGCGCCGCGACGATTACTGGGGCCGGAAGCCGTGGATCGAGACGGTAGTGCTGAAGGTGGTCATCAACAACGTCACGGCCTGGAATGCGGCGAAGGTGGGGGAGATCGACGAGACGATGATCCAGTCGGACGTCTGGCTTCGCGAGCGGAACAACCGCGACCTGATGCCGCGGCTCGAGTTCCTCCGCTTCTATGGCCTGGCGTACAACTACATCGCCTGGAACGGCAGAAATCCGCTCTTCCGCGACAAGCGTGTGCGCCGGGCCCTCGGCATGTGCCTCGATGTGCGCTCCATCATCGCCGACCTCTACGGCGGCACCGCGCGCGCCATGAACGGCCACTTCGTGCCCGAGCAGTGGGCATTCAATCCTGCCGTCGACCCTCTCGACTTCAATCCGGCCGGCGCAAAGGACCTGCTGGCGACCGCGGGATGGACCGATTCGGACGGCGACGGAACGCTCGATCGCGAAGGTCAGCCGTTCCGGTTCGTTCTCACGATCATCGGCGGCAGCCCGCAGGCGCTGGCCATCGCGCAGTCATTTCAGGGAACGCTCAAGAAGATCGGCGTCCAGGCCGAGCTCGCCGTTCTGGATGGCGCCGCCGCCATCCAGCGGATTCTGGCCGGCAACTACGAGGCCGCCTACCTCTCGTGGGATCTCGATCCCGACCCCGACCCCTACCCGCTCTTCCATGGTTCGCAGATCCCGCCGCGCGGGCAGAACTTCGTGTTCTACGACAATCCCGAGGCCAACCGCCTGATCGAGCAGGGGCGGCGCGAGCTGAAGATGTCGAAACGGGCCGAGATCTACCAGCAGCTGCACGCCGTGCTGGCCGAAGATCAGCCGTATACCTGGGTCACGCAGCCGTCGCTGAAGTGGGTGATCAACCGTCGTGTGATGGGTGTGAGAGAGGGGAAGGGGTGGGGACTCTTTCTGTGGCATCCGGGTGAGCTCGACTGGTGGCTGCCGGTGCCGACGCGCGGCAGCATCCCCATCGCGGCGCGAGCCGCGGAGCTCCGCTGACGCACGGGTCCCACATGCGCGCGTACATCGTCCGGCGCCTGATCTACGCGGTGCTCACGTTCGTGGGCATCACCGTGGCCACGTTCGCTCTCATTCACAGCGTGCCGGGCGATCCGGTGACGCTCTACAGCGGCAGGCTGCATGCGTCGCCCGCGGTGATCGAAGCAATCCGGCGCGAGCATCATCTCGATGAGCCGCTGCCGGCGCAGTATCTCCACTGGCTGCGAGGCGTGGTCTCCCTCGATTTCGGCCGCTCGATCGACAACCGCCGTCCGGTGACCGCGGAAATCGTCCGCCGCCTTCCGAACACGCTGCTCCTGAACGGCCTTGCCCTGGCGCTGGCAGCGGCCATCGGAATCCCCGTCGGCCTCTGGAGCGCGCGACGGCCGGGCCGGCTCCTCGATCGCGCCACGGCAGTCACGTTCTTCCTCCTCTACTCTCTCCCCTCGTTCTGGGTGGCGCTGCTGCTCATGCAGTGGTTGTCGGTCAGGCTGGGATGGCTGCCGCTGTTCGGGATGACCGGCGCGGATTACGAGCTGCTCAGCGGGCCGGAGAAGCTATGGGACCGCGCGCGCCATCTCGCGCTGCCGGTGATCACGCTGACCTACGGGCAGCTCGCGATTTTCGCCCGCTTCTCACGGTCCGCCGCCTATGAGGTGATCCGCCAGGACTTCATCACTACCGCGCGCGCAAAGGGTGTGGGGGAGGGAAGCCTGCTCTGGCATCACACGCTGCGGAACGCGCTCCTGCCGATCATCACCCTTCTGGGGCTGACGGTTCCCTACCTGATTTCCGGCAGCGTCATCGTCGAGGAGATTTTTCAGTGGGACGGGATCGGGCTCCTGTTCTTCGATTCGATCCGGGGGCGGGACTACCCGGTGGTCATGGCCCTGACCGTCGTCACCGCGATGGCCACGCTCCTGGCCAGTCTGGTCGCGGACGTTCTCTACGCCGTGGCCGACCCGCGCGTGCGGGTGGAGGGACGCCGGCGATGAAGCTGTGGCGCCGTTTCCGGCGCAGCCCCGTCGCGACGGCGGCGCTGGCGCTGGTGATCCTGACCGCGGTCGTGGCGCTGGCCGCGCCGGCCATCGCGCCGTATCCTCCCGACGCGATCGACTTCAGCCGCCGCCTTCTCCCGCCCGGCACCGATCATCTGCTGGGGACGGACGATCTCGGGCGTGATGTGCTGTCGAGGATGATCTACGGCGCGCGCGTCTCGCTCGCCATCGGCCTCCTGGCCACAGCGCTCTCGCTTGTGGTCGGGCTGTTCCTCGGTGCCGTCGCCGGCTACTACGGGGGGGCGGCGGACTGGATCGTGTCGCGCCTGATCGAGCTCGTGCTCTGCTTCCCCTTCCTCGTGCTGGTGCTGGCGATCGTGGCGCTGTTCCGGCCGTCGCTCTGGACGATCCTCATTGCGCTCGGCATCACGTCCTGGACGACGGAGGCGCGCTTCGTGCGGGCGGAATTTCTGCGCATCCGGGAGCTCGAGTATGCGCAGGCGGCGCGCGCGAGCGGCGCCCGCGATCCGCGCATCATCTTCCGCCATCTCCTTCCCAACGCGCTGGCGCCGGTGCTGGTCTCGGCGAGCTTCGGCGTGGCGTCGGCCATCCTTGTCGAGTCGGCGCTGTCGTTTCTCGGATACGGCGTGGCGCTGCCGACCGCGTCCTGGGGCAGCATTCTGGCCGTGGCGCAGGAGTACATCGACTTCGCGTGGTGGCTGGCGCTCTTTCCGGGGCTGGCGATCTTCCTCACCGTGGCGTCGTTCAACCTGATCGGCGACCGCCTCCGGGATGTGCTCGACCCGCGAAGCGATTAGCGCGCGGTGACGCCGAGCCGGGCGCTCAGCGACTCCAGCACGGGCGGAGGTACGAGGCGCGCCACATCACCGCCGAGACGGAAGACCTCTTTGACGAGGCGCGAGGAAACGTAGGTGTACTCCACCGCCGGCAGCAGGAAGATGGTCTCGATGTCGGGGTGCAGCTCACGGTTCATCAGGGCCATCTGCAGCTCGTACTCGTAGTCGGAGACGGCCCGGATGCCGCGCACGACGACGGTGGCCTTCATCCGCTTCATGAAGTCGACCAGGAGCCCCGAAAACGAATGCACCTCGATGCCGGGGATATCGGCCGTGCTGACCTTGATCAGCTCCATCCGCTCCGCGGTGGTGAAGAGGGGAGACTTCTCTTCGTTCTCCAGCACCGCCACCAGCACGCGGTCGAACAGCCGCCGGCCCCGGCGGATGATGTCCATGTGCCCGTTGGTGAGCGGATCGAAGGAGCCGGGGTAGACGGCGATGCGCATGGAGGGATTGTAGCGAGGAATCTGGGCCGGGAGGTGGCACGCTGATCCAGCCACCTGGTCAACCTCTTGACGATTCCGTCCAAGCCCCCTACTATCATGCTGAACGCGTGACACTTGGGAGGGTGTGAGATGCGGCAGCGGCTTCAGGTGAAACGCACGACTCCGGCGCCGAGGGGGCGGTTGCTTTCGACGCTCCTGACGTACCTGCCCGGTGCCTGGATCGATCCCAACAACAGTGAGCTGATCGCTCTTTACCGGCTTCGGTATCGGATGGCTTTCGAAGAAGGCAAGTACGACGCGGCCATGATCTTCCTCAACAAGATCCTCGAGCTCGACCCGGCCAACGCCGAGGCGAAGCTGTCGAAGGGGGAGATTTACCATCGCTGCCTGCACGACTATCCGCAGGCCATCGAGCACTACAACAAGGTGATCCGGCTGACGTCCGACGAGACGACGCGCTCGCGAGCCCGCGAGGCCATGTCGGAGATCATGGAGATGCTGTCCTAGCGATCGCGGTCGAGCACGAAGTCGAGAGCCAGGTCGAGCGCCTCGCGCGCCGGTGAGTCGGGGAACGGCTCCAGGGCGGCCCGGGCCCGGCTGGCGTAATCGCGCGCGATCTTCCGCGTCTCCTCGATCGCACCGTGTCTCCGGACGATCGCGATCACTTCCTCCGGCGCCACTCCGTCGAACGATTTGTTCGTGACGACGCGCGCAATGATCTCGCGCTCGCCGGCCGTGGCGCGGGGCATGGTCAGGATGAGCGGCAGGGTGAGCTTTCCTTCCTTCAGATCGGAGAGCGCGGGCTTGCCGAGGACCTCGGTGCTGGAGGTGAAGTCGAGGAGGTCGTCGATCAGCTGGAAGCAGATGCCGAGGTTCAGGCCGTAGTTGAACAGCGATGCGGCGGAATGGTCCGGCAGATCGACCAGGTAAGCCGGTATCCGGCAGCAGGCGCCGAAGAGCGCCGCCGTCTTCCGCCCTACGATCTCGAAATAATCGTCCATGGTCAGGTCGGCGCGGCCGTTCGTCTCGAGGCCGAGGATCTCTCCCTCGATCATCCGGATGGTGACGTTCGAGAGCAGGCGGAGAATGTCGAGATTCCCCTCGGCCAGCGCGAGCCGCATCGAATGCATGAAGATGTAGTCGCCCACCAGGACCGTAAGCTCATTGCCCCAGCCGTAGTTGACCGAGGTGCGGCCTCGCCGCAGCTCCGCCTCGTCGATGATGTCGTCGTGGACGAGCGTGGCGGTGTGGATGTACTCGACGACCGCGCCGTAGGTGACGTCGCGGTAACCCTCGTATTCGAGCATCTCGGAGACGAGCAGGAGAAGGGCGGGGCGGAGGCGCTTGCCGCCGCCGGCCAGGATGTGCTGGCCGACGTCGGATATGGTCTTGATCTGCGACTGGAAGTTGCGCTGGAGCTCCTCTTCCACCAGCTGGAGCTTCGGAGCGATGAGCTCGACGAGCCGCTCCGCGCGCGCGAGGCTGTCGTTCAGTGTGTTGGGAGCGGTCACGGGGCGAAGAATAAACGATAGCGATCCGAGGGCGCTAGCCGCGGTAATTCGTGAACTGCAGGGGGATGCCGAAGTCCTTTTCCTTCACCAGCGAGATGGCGCGCTGCAGTTCGTCCTTGTTCCGGCCGGTGACGCGCACCTGATCGGACTGGATCGAAGCCTGGACCTTCAGCTTCGCATCCTTGATGCTCTTGACGATCGCCTTCGCCTTTTCGCCCTCGATTCCCTGAACGATTTTCGCCTTCTGCCGGACCGTTCCGAGCGCCGCATCCTCGATCTTTCCGTAGTCGAGCGCCTTGAGGGAGACGCTGCGCTTGACCAGCCTTCCCTCCACGATGTCGCGCAGGCTGCGCAGCTTCACCTCGTCGTCGCTGACCAGCGTCAGCTCGTCGCTGGAGAGTTGAATCTCGCTCTTGCTCCCCTTGAAGTCGAAGCGCTGCGCCAGCTCCTTCTGAGCCTGCTGGATCGCGTTCGCGACTTCCTGCATGTCGGTCTTCGACACGATGTCGAACGAGAAATCCTGAGCCATTCCTGTCGCTCTCCTACTCGGCCCGGACCACCTGCACCCCGCTCGGAGGGGTGAAGCGGAAGGTCTCGGCGCCGGCGCGTCCGCGATGATAGCCGGAGAACGAGAACGAGGTGTGGTTCCCGTCGCGATCGGTGTAGTCGATCGACTCGATGAGGTTCGTCCGGGCGTCGGTGACGATCGTGACCGTACGGATCGCGGAGGCCGCGCTGCGCGGCTGCAGCGTGGTGGAGATCTTCCCGCCGCGCCGCTGCTCCTTGACGTCGAACTGTTTCGATCTCGCCGCGGTATCGCCGATGAGGAGAAACGGCAGCTCGCTCTTGCGGCGGTCATCGAGGTCGGCGACGGTCACCTGGCGGTCCGCCGGCACGTAGAACCAGGAACGGGTGCCGTCGAAGACGAACGTCTTCGCTTCCGGCGCCGTGTAGGTCCATCGCATCTTCGGGAGCTCCCCGAAGACGACCGAGCCCCGCTCCACCTGGCTGGTCTTGAACCCCTTCGGAGTGAAGCGGTGGGTGAAGCTCGCCTGCATGCCGGTCATGGCCGCAGCAGTCCTGTCGATGGCAGCCTGCTGCGCCAGGGCGGGCAGGGCAAGAACGAACAGACAAATCGCTGATAGGAGTCTCATAGAGTTTTCACGGTGACGCGGATCAGAGTTTTTCGACTTCGATCGAGACGATCGCCGAATTGACAACAAAGATGCGGTCGTTTTTGCTCCGATCGAGAGGAAAGAGAAAGAATCCGTTCCGCTCGGGGTTGTAGTGGGCGATGCCACGGATGACCTCGCCATCCGCGAACTCCACCGCCAGCTGGCTTCCTGCAACCTGCTCGCCCGCAGCGCTACCTACCTGCGGAAAGAAGACTGCCTTCAACTGCGAGAAGGGGACCTCGGCCGCCTCGCCGTTCTCCCGCTCGACGACGAAGATCTCACGGTCGACGTCGATGGGCTCGAGCATCACCCTCTCGGTCCGTCCGTCGCGGTAGCGCAGCACCACCTTGTGATCGTCGGTCATCAGAAGAGCTCTAGGCCCCACAGGTCGTGGAGGTGAATGATACCTTGCACCTGTCGCGCGTCATCGGGGATGAAGAGCGAGGTGACCTTCCGCTCTTCCATGATGTTCAGGGCCGCTGATGCCAGCTCGCCGGCGGCGATCGTGATCGGGTTGCGCTTCATCGAATCGCCCGCCGAGTTGCGCAGGATCCGCTCGTCCTTCTGGAGCAGGCGGCGCAGGTCGCCGTCGGAGATCACTCCTTCGAGCTCGCCCCTGTCGTTGACCACAGCCGTGATGCCGAAGCCCTTCTTCGACATCTCGTAGATGACGTCGTTCATCTGCGTCGCGGTCGTGACGATGGGGATGTCCTTGCCGCTGTGCATCAGGTCGCGAACGCGCAGAAACCGCTTGCCGAGCTTTCCGCCGGGATGGAGGGCGGCGAAGTCTTCTTCCTTGAACCCCTTCCGGACGAGCAGGGCCATCGCCAGGGCGTCGCCGAGCGCGAGCGTGGCCGTGGTCGACGCCGTCGGCGCCAGTCCGAGCGGACAGGCCTCTTTCGAGATTGCGGCATTCAGATGATAGTCGGCGCCGCGGGCCAGAGACGAATGGGGATTGCCCGTGACCGCCACCACCGATGCGCCGATCCGTTTGATGCTTGGGAGCAGGCGGATCAGCTCCTCGGTCTCGCCGGAATTCGAAACGGCCAGCACGATGTCGCCTCGGACGATCATCCCGAGATCGCCGTGGATGGCCTCGGCCGGATGCAGGAAGAACGAAGGGGTGCCGGTCGAGGCCATCGTGGAGCTGATCTTCTTGCAGATGATCCCCGACTTGCCGAGACCCATCGTGATGACACGCCCCACAGAGGCGCCGATCAGGTCGACCACGCTGACGAATGTCTCGTCGAGGTGCCCGACGATGCTCAGGATCGCCGCCGCTTCCACCTCGAGCACGCGCCGCGCCTCGGCGATGGAGGGATGTTCCCCCGATTGCTGCTGCGGCTTCGTCATGCGGCCGGAATGGTAACGCATGCACCTTTGGAGTACCCTCCTGAGCCCGGTCATGTCCAGCGAGGCTCAGGCGCGCTTCGTCGATCCACGCCCGGCGGCTCGAGCGGTGATGGGGGTCCTCGTCATCGGCGTGCTGCTCGACTTGCAGCGCCTCGTGTATGCGGTTTCGCAGCAGCACATGCCCGCCACCCTGAGCGATCTTCCCGGTCCGACGCTGCACATCGTCGTCCGCGTGGCGACCGTCGTGCTCTTCTTCGCATGGTTCGATCGCGTCTGGCGCAACTCCGCCGCGCTCGCCCAGACCCCGGGGCAGGCGCGGTCGGCGACACTGCTCGCGCTCCTGGTACCGCCGTTCTGTTTCTTCAGGCCGGTGCAGATCCTCCACGAAGTGTGGATCGGTGCCCGCCGCCCGGATGGGGACGGCCGCTGGTTTCCGCGGCTCCTGCTCCTCTGGTGGATCGCGTTCCTCGTCCCTCCCGCGCTCCTCCTGACGGGGATCAGTCGGGAAGGGATCTCACCGGCCGAGCGGTGGCTGCGGCTCGTCGCGGGCGAGTCGCTGAACGTGCTCGCGGGGCTGCTGGCGGTCGCGGTCGTCTACTTCGTCTCGGCCAGGCAGGGCGACGTGCAGTCGGCCTGGAGCGGGCTTCGTCGCCAGGTCCCGGCCTCGGCAGAGGCCCGGGAGGCGGTCGAGACGGCAATCGTCGCGGACCACGCGGCGGGCGACCCGGTCGTGGCGATAGCGCCGGCGCAGCCGGTAGCCGGCGATCCACGGCTCCGTCGCAAGTCGGTCGAGCTGCTCATTCGCGAGCAGGCGAAGCGCCGTCCGCCGCTTCAGCGGGCAGTCGGGTTCGTTCGTGGGCTGGTGCGGCCGCGACAGCCGCGGAGGCGGTGAAGGCTACTTCGCGGCCGCGATCCGCTTCGCGCTCTTCGCCAGGCGTGACTTGTAGCGGTCGGCGGTGTTGCTCTTGATCACGCCCTTTTTGGCGGCCTTGTCGATGACCGAGGCGGCGGTGCTGAGGATTTCGACGCTCGTGTCGCCGCCGGCGATGGCCGTCTTGGTGCGCTTGAGGGTCGACTTGAGCCGCGACTTCGCGGCGCGGTTGCTGATCTTGCGTTTTTCGGCCTGCCGCCGCTGCTTTTCGGCCGAGCGGATGTTTGCCATGAACTGTTGCTCCTGATTTCTGCTGAGTTGAGTTGCGGATTCTACCGTGTTTCGATTCCGAGTTGACGCAGCCTCTGCCGTGCCAGAGCCGCCTCCGAGGAGGTCGGGTGCTCGTGAACGACATACTGCAGTTGCACAATTCCCTGTGCACGCTCGTTCAGGTTCAGATAGGAGAAGCCCTTTTTCAGGAGCGCGCCCGGAACCTTGTCCGACCGGGGATATTGCGTAACGACGCTGTCAAACTGTGCGATCGCCTCCCGATATTTCTGCTGCGAGAAGAGACTCTCGCCGATCCAGTAGGCGGCGTTGTCGGCCAGATCGGAATTGGGGTTCTGGGCCACGAACTGCCGGAACCCGGCGATGGCCAGGTCGAAGTTTCCCCGCTGGTAGTCACGGTAGGCGGCCTGATAGACATCGACCGGGTCCTCGGCCGTCGGTGCGGGGACCGCGGAAGAGACGACCGGACCCGGTACGGTCACCTCGCTCATCGGCGCCGTCCCCGGCGCGGTGGGGGAGAAGACCTCGAGGCGGGCCCGGACCGTCTCCAGATCGCGCTGGAACTGCGTCAGCTGCTGCGCGATCCGATCGATCCGGTAATTCGTCTGCTCGATCGTCCCCTGTGCGTTCTGCAGTCCGTCCTCCATCTGATCGACCTTGGCCACCAGCGTGGCGCTCGAACGGAGAAGCTGCTCGGTCTGCTCGGCGATCCGCTGGTTGACGTTCTGCACTTCCTCCTTCGCCGCGGTCGTCCGCCTCAAACCGGCCACTTCCTCCTGGAGCTCGGCGACCTGATTCTGGAGCCGCTGGACGTCCCCGGTGCTCGCGCAGGCGCTGAGCATTGCGCCCAGCGCCAGCGGCAGCAGGAGGCGGAGAGGTTTCATCGCATCCCCACGATGACCAGATGGGCGCGGCGGTTCTGCGACCACCCCGACTCGTTCGAGCCGCCGGCAAAGGGACGCTCCTCACCGTAGCTGACGGTCCGCAGCCGGGCGCCCTCGATGCCGAGCGCGATCAGGTACTGGCGGGCGATGTTGGCGCGGCGGTCACCGAGAGCGAGGTTGTACTGCTCGGTGCCCCGTTCGTCGGTGTGGCCTTCGATGAGAAGGCTGTACTGCGGATTGGTGCGCAGCCAGTTCGCGGACGAGGTGAGGGCGGCCTGCGCATCGGCGCTCAGAGTGGACTCGTCGTACGCGAAGAACGCATCGCGGATGAGACCGCGCTCGTGCACGTAGCGGTTCAGCGCGTCGACGTCGCGCGGCAGCTCCTCGACCGTCGGCCGCGGATCGGTGCGGACGAAGTCCTCACGCGCCTCGACCACTTCCTCCACCGTCGCCGTGGCCGGCACGTCCGGCACGGTTTCCGTAGCGGCGGTGGTCGTCGTCGGTTGCGTTTTCCTGCTCGACCGGCAGGCGGGCATCAGGACGATGGCAATCAGCACGAGTCCGGCGGTGAAACCCTTCAACATCATTCTGTTCATCGTTTCTGTACTCCTCTGCCGATGATAGCAATCATTCGAGCTTCTTCGACCAGTCAGGCTCCTTGTTCTCCCCCTCGAATGTGAGCTGCAGCAGGTCGGTTCCGTCCGCGCGCATCCGGTAGACCTGCCATTTGCCGGAACGGTTCGACTGAAACGTGATCCACCGGCCGTCGGGAGACCAGGAGGGCTGCTCGTTCGAGCCCTCGCCGGCCAGAATCCGCGTCTCGCCGGTGACGATGTTGTGGACGCGAATCTGGAAGCGGCCTCGCACGGCCGACGTATAGGCGATCCGCTCGCCATCCGGCGACCAGGTGGCATCGTCGTTCCAGTTTCCTTCGAACGAGATGCGGCGGACGTTCGACCCCTCGGCATCCATGATGTAGATCTGCGGCGTGCCGCTCCGCCCTGATGTGAACGAGATCTGCCGGCCGTTCGTGCTCCATTCCGGCGTCGATTCGATCGAGCTGGTCGTCGTCAGCCGCCGGCGGTTCGTCCCGTCGTCGCGAATCACGTAGATGTCGGGGTTGCCCTCGACCGATCCGACGAACGCGATGTCGTTGCTGACCGGCGAAAACGCCGCCGACGTGTTGAGGTTCACGCCGGTGTTGAGCCGGATGCGGCCGCCGCCGCGCCGGTTGATGATCCAGAGATCGCTCGTCCCGCGGACGAACGAGGTGTAGACCATCCGCTCGTTGTCGGGCGACCAGCTCGGCAGGATCGACAGCGCCTGATGGTTCGTGATCTGCCGCTGGTTCGAGCCGTCCCAGTCCATCAGCCAGATCTCCCAGTGCCCCGACCGGTTGGAGGCGTAGGCGATCTGCGTCATGAAGATGCCGGGGCGCCCGCTGACCGCGCGCAGCACCTCGTTCGCGATCGTGTGGCCGGTGCGGCTCAGCGCTTCGCGCGAGGAGCGGTACCGCATCGGTTTTGAAGCCAGCGCCCCGGTCATGTCGAACAGCTCGACGTCGACCAGGTAGTCGTCGCGCTCTCGGAAGACGTTCAGTCTGAGCAGGTAGTGCGCCCCCGCACGTTGCGCGACCTCGATCGTCGGGGCCACGCCGGGCGGGAGCGGCGCGATGGCGAAGACATCCGAGTACGCCAGATCGCGCGTGAGCGGCCCGAAGAACGGCTGCCGGATTTCCTCCGACGCCACCACCGTCGCGCCTGCCGTCTTCGGGATCGAGTCGGGAAACGGCACGGCGATGCGGACCACGCTCGCGGCCTGGCTCGGATCCATCGTCACCGTGATGTCGGTCTGGGCGAAAAGAGTCGTGGCTGCGGCGAGGGATAGGAGGAGGGAGAGGATCGTCTTCATCTGAATGTCAGGTGAACTCCGAGATAGTGTCCACTGTAGCCGAAAGGAAGAGGCGGAAGCGGCGACGCTTCGATCACGGCGCGGAGAGCGGCGCGATCGAACGTGCCGTTGCCGCTGCCCGTCGTCAGGGCCGCATCACGGATCGTGCCGTCGCGGTCGATCCGGAAGTAGACGATCGCCCTCGCGTCCCCGCCGACCTGCGGCCGCGCCCAGCGCCCGCCGATCAGCCGCTTCATCCGATCGAGGTAGACGGTGTAGGGAAAGTCGCCTCCCTCCAGCGCCGTGACGCCCGTTTCGCCGATGCCGATCTCTCCGGCGCCGGCCGTCGATGTCGCTTCCCGGCTCGCCGGCGGCGTCGGAGGGGGCGCGGGAGCCGGCCTCTCCGATCCCTTCTTCGTGGAGCGGCCGAAGGGTGAGAGCGGAACGCTGTTCTTCGCCGGCGGGTCGGCAGCTTTCTTCGCCGGAGGCCTGGCCGGCTGCGGCGCCGGCTCCTGGATGCGCGGCACCACCGGTTGCGGCGGCGCGGCAGCGGGAGTGAGCGGCACCATGCCCGGCATCTGCGCGAAGCGGATGTTCACTGTGGAGACGGGACGCGGCGGCGGTTGCCGCAGCGCGGCCGTGATCGCCATCCCCGCGCCGGCCGCGTGCAGAATCAACGAGACCGCGATCGCGCTGCCCAGGCCGCTGCCGGTGGCCGCGCGCTCGGCAAGGATTTCAGCGACCGGATCGCGCATCCGCCTCTCTCGGCTGCGTGATCATGCCGAGCTGCTCGACCCCGGCCCGGTTCATGACATCGAGCACGGCAATGACCCGGCCGTACGGCACTCCCTGATCCGCTTCGAGCAGCGCCCGTTTGATTTTCTTCGCGCGGAGCATGGGACCGAGCGTCTGTTCGAGGTTCTGCCCTCCCACCCGTTCTCCGTCGACGAGCACGACTCCGTCCAGCGTGAGGGTGACTTTGGCCGGATTGATCGAGGCCAGCTCGAAGCTCCTCCCCTCGGCGGCAGGGAGCTCGACCTCGAGTCCCTGAGAGAGCATCGGTGCCGTGATCATGAAGATGATGAGCAGCACCAGCATCACGTCGACGAGCGGCGTCACGTTGATGTCCGCCATGTCGCCGAGGTCGTCTTCCTGTCCGAAGCGCATCGCCATCCTGCTCCTCCTTAGACGCCTGTCATCGAAGAAGAGTCACTCACATGAAGTTCCTCTCGGTCAGGTTGAGAAACTCCAGCGTGAAGTCTTCCATCTCCCCGCGGGCCCGGCGGAGACGCTGGACGAACGCGTTGTAGGCGACGAGGGCGGGGATCGCGGCGAACAGGCCCGCCGCCGTGTTGATCAGCGCCTCGCTGATACCGGGGGCCACGGCCGTGATCGACGTCGAGCCGGTGATGCCGATGTTCGCGAACGCTCCCATGATTCCCCACACCGTTCCGAACAGGCCGATGAAGGGAGTGGCGGCCGCGGTCGTGGCCAGAAAGGGGACGAAGCGGCTGAGCCGTGCCGCCTCGATGCGCGAGGCGCGGATCAGCGAGCGCTCCACGCTGTCGAGAGAACGGATCGTCTGCGCGCCGCCGGCGTGCGCGATCTGCGCCTCGATCTCGGCGTAGCCGGCGCGGAAAAGGCCGACCAGCGCGGAATGCGCAAGGGAGGGAAGCGCCGACTGCACGTCGATCAGCCGCTTTGCTCTCCGGAACAGCGAGACGAATCGCCGGGAGGCGCGGTCCGATCGCTCGAACCGCCGCCACACCAGAAACATCGTCGCCCAGGAGAGTACCGAGAAGACGACGAGGATGGCCAGGACGGCCTTACCCACCCAACCCGAATGTTCAAACGCCGCCCACAGCTGCACGGCGCGTAAGGTAACACGAGATCAGACCACGGCGCGCAGCGGCGGAAACGTCCATTCCAGTACCGGCATCGCCGAGATTTTTCCGATCGCCACGCAACCGGTGACGAGCCCATGCATCTCGAGGTAGAAGCGGACGTCTGACGCGGAGAGTGCGTAGAGGACGCGACCGCCTCCGCGGCCCGTGGCGCTCAGGAATCCTTCGTCGCCTTCGCGAATCAGAATGACATCGCCGTTGAACGTTGGTGGCAGAGAGGCCAGCAGCGTCAGATACTCTCCGGCAGAGGTGGCCCGATCGAGGATCACGCGCTCGACGTCGAGCTGCACCAGCTGGCTCGAGATCGCGGAGCGGAGCAGGAAGAACGAATCGAGCAGAACCATCCGGTTCCGCGAACCGCCCGAGTTGTCCCAGTCGCGGTCGGGGTGGCTCGGGTCGCGGCTGATCAGGGTGATGCGTCGGCTGTCTTGCTTCACGTTTCCTCCCGCTCGAGTCTTGCCGGGTATCACTCCAAGGAAGGTACCATGCCCTTGGCAACGATAAGTTGCTGCGAACAGAGCCGTTTAACCAGGTCGCCCCCTCTCGCTGCTCGTTCGAAAACCGGACACGTGTATGATTTGCCGCGCATGTCCGACATTCGAAAGCGGATTCTGGTCGTCGACGATGATCCGCAGATTCTGTCAGGACTGGCGGCCCTGCTCGGCGACGAGTGGGAAGTGAGGACTGCAGAGACCGGAAAGGCCGCCCTCATGGCCTTCTCCGAGTTCTCGCCGGACGTCGTTCTTCTCGACGTCCAGCTTCCCGACTTCTCCGGAATCGATCTGCTGCACCAGTTCAAGATGTACTCCGAGACGACGGCGGTGATCATGATGTCGGGCGTCGGGAACCTCGAGCGGGTGATCGAGTCGATGAAGCTCGGCGCCGAGACGTTCCTGCAGAAGCCGTTCGATCACGACACCCTGACGCTGACGCTCGAGCAGGTCTCACGGATGATCGCGCAGCAGCGCGAGCTCATCGCGCTCAAGCGAGCCGACGTGAAGGATGGGGAACGGCTCGCGGGAATCTCCGCCCCGATTACGCATCTGAACGACATCCTCGGCCAGATCGCCCGCGCCCCGTCGCCCGTCCTGATCGAAGGGGAGTCCGGAACCGGCAAGGGAGTGCTGGCCCGCCTGATCCACAACCGCTCGGCGCGCGCGCGCGGTCCGTTCGTCGATCTGAACTGCGCCGGCCTTTCGAAAGAGCTGCTCGAATCGGAATTGTTCGGTCACGAGCGCGGCGCCTTCACCAACGCGACGAACACCAAGCCGGGACTGTTCGAGATCGCCGGGGAGGGAACGCTTTTTCTCGACGAGATGGGCGAGATGGAGCTCACCGTCCAGGCGCGCCTGCTGAAAGCGATCGAAGAGAAGCGGTTCCGCCGCGTCGGCGGGACACGCGACATCCGCGCCGATTTCCGGCTGGTCGCCGCGACGAACCGCGATCTGCAGGCCGAGGTGGCGGCGGGGAGGTTTCGCGGGGACCTGTACTACCGTCTGAACGTGGTCAGGCTGCGCATGCCTCCGCTGCGCGAACGTCCTGAGGATCTACCCATCCTCGTCGAAGAGATCCTCCGTCCACTGGCGAAGGAGATGGGTCGCCCCTTCCCGAAGATCTCGCCGCGCGCCATGAAAAAGCTCGCCGGCTATCCGTGGCCGGGAAACGTGCGCGAGCTCCGCAACGTCCTCGAGCGCGCGTTGCTCACTCTCGCCGGTGAAGAGATTCATCCAGAGGATCTGACCATCGAGAAGGAAGTGGGAGCTGCCGTCCTCGGCGCGAGGGGTCGCGATTCCGGCCTGCCGTCGGACGAATGGCAGATCCAACCGCTCGACCGCGTCCTCACCTCCTACGTCGCCGCGGCAGTCAAGGCAACGGGGGGGAACGTCCGGAAAGCCGCTCGGCAACTGGAGATCAGCCCGTCCACGCTCTACGCCCGGCTCAAAGAGGTGGATTCTCAGGGAAGACGCTGAGCTGTTCGGAATGTGAACGGTGTCCCGGGTTCGGACGCAGCGGCCGAGCGATGTCTCCCCATAGCACCCGTATGTTCAATAGGATACCGGCAGAAGGGTTCCGGCAGGAGTTTTGGAGAGACGGTCTGCGTGAGAATCGCGGAAACCAGCTTCAAGAGCATGCATAGGCGGGAGAAGCAGCTCTCGTTCGCGCAGCAGTTGGCGAAAATCGGAAGCTGGGAATGGGATCCCGAAGCCGATGTCGTCGTGGCCTCGCCCGAACTGCAGGAAAGGTTCAATGCGCCCGACGGCGCCATCACCATGGATGCGTGGCTCGAGCCTGTCCATCCTGAGGACGTCGAGTCTGTCCGGGCCATGCTCGATGCGGCGGTGAAGGATGGAGCGCCGATGGACATCCGCTACCGCCTGCAACTCACGGAGGGGACGCTCGCTTATCTACACGTCCGGGCGGAGCGGCTTGGCGGCGGAGAGAGTGAACCGCTGCGCATCGTCGGGGTCAGCCAGGACGTCACGGATCAGATGCTCGCCGAGAATGCGCTGCGGGAGAGCGAAGCGCGATATCGAATCCTGGTCGAGCAGGCAAAGGACGCCATCGTCTCCATCGACCTGGAAGGGCGTGTGACGGCGCTGAATCGCGCCGCGGAGGAGCTGGCCGGCGGAAGCCGCGTGGAGTGGATCGGCCGGCCCATTGTCGATGCCCTCACACCGGAGTCGGCGCAGGTCGCGCTGGAGCAGCTGGCCGCGGTTCTGGGCGGAGCGGACCCGGACGACTACAGGGAATACGAGGTGTGCCGCCCCGATGGGAGAACCGCGACGGTCGAGGCGCAGGTGCGCGCCGTCCGTGCTGGCGGAAGAGTCGCGGGAATCGTGCTCGTGGCGCGGGACGTGACGGCTCGGAAAGAAGCCGAAGCGCGCGCCGAGCAGGAGAAACGGCTGGCCAGCCTCGGCCAGCTGGCCACGTCGGTCGCCCACGAATTCAACAACGTCCTGATGAGCATCATGCCGTTCGCGGAACTGATGCAGCGCCGTCTTCCGGATAACCCGCATGTCGCCACGGCCACGCGTCACATCACCGATGCGGTGCGCCGCGGGCGCGAGATCTCTCAGGAGATCCTGCGATTCGCGCGCCCGGCCAATCCGGAGCTCGCGCCTCTCCTGATATCCGAATGGGCGGACGCATTCCGATTGAAGGCGGAGGCGATCCTCGGACCATCGTTCGAGGTTTCGGTGGCCATCGGCGATCCGGAAGCTGCCGCTGCAGCCGACCGCGCACTCCTCGACCAGGTGGCGACGAACATCACGCTCAATGCGCGCGACGCGATGCCGCGAGGCGGGACGTTCGAGATCGGCGTCCGCGCGGAGGAAGGGAGGGTGCTCGTCGACTTCACCGACAGCGGGTGCGGCATCCCTCCGGAACTGCTTGACCGCATTTTCGAACCGCTCTACACGACCAAGCACGGAGGGAACGGCCTCGGCCTCCCCATCGCGCATCAGGCCGCGGTGCAGCAGAACGGCTCGATCCGCGTGCACAGCGTGGCAGGCGAGGGGAGCACATTCACCCTCTCACTGCCCGAAGTGCCGTCGCTTCCCTCGAGCTCCGCCGCTGTCCCGCCGTCCCTGCGCCGCCGCGTCCTCATCGTCGAAGACGACGAGTCCGTCGGAGAAGGCCTGCGCATCCTGCTCGCCGATGAAGGATTCGATGTCGAACTGATCGGGCGCGGTCTCGAGGCCGTGCCTGCGATCGAGGCGTTTCAGCCGGACCTCGTTCTGCTCGATGTGAATCTGCCCGACGTCAGCGGGATCGAGGTCTACGACCGGATCCGGATCCGGCATGACTCTCTCCCGGTCATCTTCTCCACCGGCCACGCCGATGCCCGCGCATTGGCGGAGGTCCGGGACCGCAAGGTGCCGTCGATCATGAAGCCGTACGAGATCGAGGAGCTGATCTCGCTGATGAGCACGGTCAGTCGCTGATCGCGCGCCGGATCAGCTCGACCAGCCGCTTGCGCTCGTCCGGCGGGGCCAGGAGGATCTTCGCGAGAACGCCGGTGGCGGAACTGGCGCCCGCGGCGAGCATGGCCTGGCGGGCTGCTTCGTTCGAAGGATCGGCGCACGCATCCGCAAAGCGGCGGATCTCCTCGTCCGTCAGACTTTCCATCGAACGTTGGGCATGCTACCGATAGCCAGCTCCGCGATTGTTACAAATTGGTTACGAGGGGTAGGGGTTTGGTTTGGTCAGGCACTCCTGATATCCCCCACAAGTTGTCGTAGCGGTGGGTGGTGGCCCCGGCGTGACTCGAACACGCGACCTTCAGTTTAGGAAACTGCCGCTCTATCCTACTGAGCTACGGGGCCTTAATGGACTGCGAACCGCCGGTCGGCGACCGGCATTCCGTCGCCAAGCTTACCAACTTCTGGCAATGAAATCGCAACTAGTTATTCGCAGCAATGAAGTGGCTCGCTCTCATCCTTCTCTTTCCGGCCACCGTTCTCGGCGCTCCTCATCTTCCGCCCGAGGCTTCGCAGGAAGGTCTCGTCATCACGATCGATGTCAGCACGAACACGGCCGGACTCTTTCGCGACGGCGAACTGCTCGCCGTTTCGTCCGTGGCCACCGGCTCGGACAAAATTCTCCGGAAGGGAAGTCGCGTCTGGTTCTTCCGGACGCCGCGCGGGCACCTCTCCGTGGCCGGCAAAATCGTCAATCCCGTCTGGACCAAACCCGACTGGGCATTCGTCGAAGAAGGGAAGAGAGTCCCCCCTCCCGGCTCGCCGCTCCGCCGCGTTCCGGGAAAGCTCGGCCGCTACGCTCTCGACCTCGGCGGCGGCATCCTGATCCACGGGACCGACGACCCGAAGTCGATCGGCAACAGGGTGTCGCACGGTTGCATCCGCATGCCCGCCGCCATGCTGAAGCGCTTCTACGAAGCGGCGAGCATCGGGACGCCGGTCTACATCTACGACAGCGACCCGAGGCCGCTCAGCGTGACCGGGCTGAACAGCCTCGATCTGGAAGAATCCGACCTGAGCCGCTGATCAGCGGCTTTTGAGCCTGGCGCGCTCCTCGTCGCGGCGGTCGTGCAGCAGCGTCGAGATCACGACGTAGAGTCCGATGACGGAGGCCGCGACGTACCCGATGACCGCCAGCAGCGGCTGTGTATCGATCATCAGTGCCGAGGCGATCACGATCGCTGCGATGACGACGCCGACGGTGATCCGGTTGGCGAGCTTGTGAATGCCTCCGAGGAATTCTTCAGCCTGCGTGAGCTTCACGCCGAAGGTGAGCCGCCC
>DATLFC010000140.1:0-5174 GCA_035525015.1 Thermoanaerobaculia bacterium
CTCGATCTCGCGCGCAGGACGATCGCGGCCGGCCACGACCCCGCCGAAGTCGTGCTCCTCGACATCGATCCGCCACGGCAGAAGACCGCCACCGACTTCGCGGCGACGAAGCTGCTGTTCGACGTCGACGCCGTCGATCCGCGTTCGCTCATCCGCCGCGGCGAGCAGCTCTTCCGCGAGGACGGCACGCGCGTGAAGCGGATCTACAACCGCGTCGTCTTCGACGAGCTGATCCAGAAGAACATCGAGCTGCCGTTCGACTATCGGAAGCCGCTCGACGTCGAGTGGGCGCCGCACCCGAACTGGTACTGGGTCTGGTCGAAGTACTCGCTTCCGTTCCTCGATCACCCCGCCGTACCGCGGGCGACGTTCCTCTCCGATCTCGACGAGGTTCCCGCCGATCTCTCGCGCTACGTTCTGAAGCCGCTCTTCTCCTTCGCCGGCGGCGGCGTGAACGTCGATCCCACATCCGAGGACATCGCCGCCGTGCCGCAGGCCGACCGCGGAGCGTGGTGTCTGCAGGAGAAGATCGAGTACGCGCCAGCGCTCGAGGCCGCGGACGGCGGCGGCGTGAAGGTCGAGATCCGGATGATGTTCCTCCGCCCCGACGACGAGCCGCGCCCGATCCTCGCCCAGAACCTGATCCGCCTCTCCCGCGGCAGGATGCTCGGGGTCGACTTCAACAGGGACTTCACCTGGGTCGGCTCATCCGTCGGACTCCGCCCCGATACAGCAGCCACAGCGCCGCGATCTGCATGAGGTGGTAGAGGTCGTTGTGGTTGAAGTGGCGATGGATTGCAAAGCCGCTCTGCTGCACCGCCGCGGCGATCACCGAGACTCCGATGCTGGCCAGGACCCATCGCGAGCCCGCATCGCGGATCTTCGCGATGGCGTAGATGGCGAGGATCGCCAGCGTCAGCCCGTAGTCGTAGATGACGTAGCGGAAATCGTCGTGCACGGCCATCCACGCCGCGTACACGGTGAATTTCACGATCGCCAGCAGCAGGAACGCGCGGCCGAGACCGGCGAGAAGGAAAAGGCTGGCGATGCCGACCGCGTAGACGGCTGGCTTCCAGAGCGGCAGCGCCGGCCAACCGTGATACGTCCCGCCGAGGATCGCGGCCGCCGCCGTCGCGAAAAAAGCCACCGCCCACATCCGCGCGCCGGCGCGCCACAGGCGGACGCCGAAGACGATCGCCGCGATGGCGAGAAGATAGTCGGTGGCGACGGTCATGGGCTCCGCCACCACCCGCCCTGATTCCTCGCTACGCTCGGAATGACCGGTACCAGTCACTCTGGAACTTCTCCGACGGGTCGTACTCGAGTTTCCGCTGCAGGAAGCCGGCGAACTGCGGATAGCACTTTTCCACCTGATCGGGGCGCGCCCAGCGGTGGTAGGTCAGGAAGTAGCTGCCGTCGCGCGCGATGGCGAGATCGATGAGGGCGCGAAACGTCTCCGCCGCGCGCGCGATCCCCTCGGGCGAATGCTCCGTGTGAAGGTTGAAGATCACGCAGGCGTACGACTGCTTCGCCCACGGGAGGAACGTTTCGTCGTCGCGCTCGATCAGACGCACCGTGCCGTAGATGACCGGGACGCCGCGGCGCCGCAGCTCCTCCGCCGCCGCGCGCATGAAATCGGCGAGACGCGGCCGCGGAACGTACAGCTCCGAGATCATCTCCGTCGCGGACGCGCCGCCGGTCATGGCGTCCACCGTCCGGTGATATCCATCAGGGTAGTAGCTCAACTGATGCTCATCGGACCAGTAGATCTGCCCGGAGCTCGCCAGGTAGTAGGCGACGTACTGCTGGTAGACGGCGTTCCGATCGGCGTGCGCGAGGTAGAGCAGTTTCATCCAATCCCCGGGCGCGAGCTCCGCCTGCTTTTCCGGCATCGGCGTGTCATCGGCCACAGGCCGATAGCAGGAGAAGACGCCGTCGCGAAGGAAGCCTTCCGCCTGCTCGTCGATCGAGAATTGAAAGTCGCCATACAGATAGCCGCCGGCGATCCGTTCCTCGAACGCCTGCATGGCGGTGTCGACGCTCTGCACCTCGACGACGCGCTGCAGCTTGCGGCGCGGCACGAGTCGCAGCCGCACCCGGCTGATCACGCCGAACAGGCCGTAGCCGCCGATGGCCAGCGCGAAGAGATCGCGATGACTGCCGCGGCTGCACTCCAGCTCGCGTCCGCTCGCGTCGACGAGAACGAAGGACTCGACGTCGCCGACGAACGGTTTCATCGTCAATCCGCGGCCGTGGACGTTGGCCGCGAGCGCGCCGCCGATGGTGAGGCGGTCGGCGCCGGTCTGTTTCTGGGCGATGCCCCACTGCCGCGCTTCGCCGCGCTGCGCTTCGATGAGCGAGGTGATCAGCTCCGGCCATTGGATGCCCGACTCCACCTCGACGATCCCGCGCTCGCGATCGAGCGACAGCACTTTGTTCATCTGCCGCAGATCGAGAAGCGGCGCCGCCGATGCGAACTGCTGCCCTCCCATGGCGTGCCGTCCGCCCGACACCGCGATCGCTCCGCGCGACGAGGCGACGATCTCCCGCAGCTCGCCGGCGGAGCGCGGCCTGATGATGGAGGAGACCACCGTCCGGTTCAGCTCGGAATGGATGTCGTTGACCCGGATCCCGGCAACGCTGCCGGGCCGCGTGACGCAGGCCCCCGGCGCCAGGACGGCCAGGCCGGCCGCCTCGAGGAACTGCCTGCGATCGATCACGGCGTGATGGTACACGCTGGAATTTGACCCGCGATCACGGCTCGATGAGCGGCTTCGGCTTCGACTCCTGGAGCTCGCGCCAGTCGGCGTCGGCGCGGCGGAAGAGGTCGTGCAGATCGGCGCGCGCGTAGCACTGCCGCCGGAAACGCAGATGATCCTCGGTCCAGGGAGGGTGCGGCTCGAGCGCCTGCAGCGCGGCCACCGTGTTGGGGCCGCATCCGAGCTCGGTCCCCCAGGCGATGCTCACGCGACGGCGCAGCCGCTGCTCTTCGAGCTGGCCGCCGGCGAACGGCCGTGACGTCGCGTCGAGCAGGCGGACGGCGAAATCGCGATCGGAGCCCGCCAGCGCGTCGGCCAGCTCCATCGTCTTCAGCATCACGGCCGGCCGCGGCCACGGATCGTTGCGGTACTCGCGCAGAGCCTCGTCGACCAGACGCGCCGCCTCCTCGTGGTTCCCCTGGACCAGACGCAGCCGCGCTTCGATCGCTTTCGCCTCGATTGGCTGCAGCTCGCGCAGCAGCGCCAGGAACACCTCCGCTTCCTCACTCCCATCCTCGGCCAGGACTTCCGCGAGCCGCGAGACCTCCCTGCTGTTGACCGGTCCCCATTTCGCTTCGCGCCACTTTTCGACGGCGCCGTCGTAGTCGTCGTCGTCGTAGAGCTGCGTGAAGTCGTAGCGTGCGCGGACGAGATCGGGGGCTCCGGTCGCCGGCAGCTCCAGGCTCGGATACGTCCACTTGTTCAGTTCGACGACGTCCCAGGCGGCGTTGCCGGAGAGGGGCGCCGGCCGGTCGGCGTTGAGCGCCCGCGCGGCGTTCATGAGTTGATTGACATCGAAGCCGTCCTCGCCGCCGAGGGTGCGGGCGAAGCCGAACTCGATCACGGTGCGGTCGTCGGTGTTGAGCGTCTTGCCGTCGCCGAGCGTGCGCGCGAGCTTGTCGTTGGCGATGAAGTGCGAGAGAACGCCCTCCACCGTCTCGACGCGCCAGGTGTTGTGCGTCGCCGCGGCGTACGGTGACTCGCTGAGCCGGCGGCGGATGCGCTCGATGTCGACGGTGAACGGCTCGCGCGAGGCGATGAGAATCAGATCGGACGGTGTCGTGCGCCAGGTGTCGACCTGGTCGAAGACGCCGGTGATCGTCGAGTAGACCGTCCGCACCGTCTCGGTGTCGATCTCGTACGCCTGCACCCACTGGATGAAGAGGCCGCCGCGCTCGAGGCGCTCCGCTGCGGCGCGGTAGAACTCGCGCGTGTAGAGGCTGGCGACGCCGGCGCGGTAGGGATTCGACGGCTCGGAGAAGATGATGTCGTAGCGGCGCGGCGTGGTGAGGAGGACTTCCCGCGCGTCGTTGATGTGGATGTGGAGCTTCGGGTTCGTCATCGCGCCGCCGTTCACGGCGGCGAAGTCGCGCGCCACGCGCTTGACGGCCGGCTCGAGCTCCACGACGTCGACGCGCTCGATCGAGCGCACTCTCCCCAGCCACCCCGCCGTGCTGCCGGTGCCGAGGCCGATGACCAGCGCGCGGCGCGGATCGGGGTGCATCATCGCGCCGAGAAGCCCGCTCATGATCTGCGTGCTGTCGTCGCCGCGCGCGCTGCCGTCGACCTTGCCGTTCACGGTGAAGTTGCGATCGTCCCAGTCGGCAACCGCGATGCTGCTCTCGCGCCCATCCGCGTCCCAGATGATCGTCCGCCGCGCGGAGTGCATCCAGTCCTTCAGCTTCGCGCGCGACTCAGCGATCTCGGCGCGCCCCGCCCCGATGCCGGTGTGGCGCCAGACCGCGGTCGGCCCGGTCGACGTCGCGGCCGTGATGGCGAGGACGCCGATGACGGCCGATGCGATCGCCGATGCGTAGCCGCGTGATCGGAACGCGACGAAGGCCGCGGCGCCGCCGAGGGCCACGAGCAGCATCGCCGCGAATCGCCACGCGCCCGGCGCCGAGAGAAGCGGCAGGAGTCCGAACCCACCTGCCAGCGCGCCGAGGATCGCGCCGGCCGTGTTCCAGGCGTACACCGATCCGACGTCGCGTCCGACCTCGGTCCGGCCGCGACCGAGAAGGGCCACGAGAATCGGGAACTGCACGCCGGCGATGAACGCGGCCGGCAGCACGACGATCGCCGTGACGATCGTCCAGGCGATCACGTTGCCGGCGAAGCCGATCGTCGCCATCGAGCGGAGAAGATTGGCGAAGATCGCGATCCGGTCGCCGAGCGCGAACGGCGCGATGATCGCCAGCGCCTCCAGACAGCACGTCAGCGCGAACGCCCCCGGCGTCGCCGCCTTCGGCCCGCTCCAGAACGCGTACGCCGCGCCACCGAGTCCGATCCCCAGCAGCGCCATGGCGAGGATCAGCCCGAACGTGAACGTCGTCCCGCCGAGGAGCGGCGTCAGCATCCGGTACCACACCAGCTCCATCAGAAAAAACGCAAACCCCACCACCCCCGCCGCAAACA
>DATLFC010000153.1:0-8850 GCA_035525015.1 Thermoanaerobaculia bacterium
GAAGGAGACGACCGCCGCGAGAATCCTCTCGCGTCATGGGGCCGTGCCGGATGCGCTGATGAAGGCGCTGCAGTCGGTGCGCGGATCACAGCGCGTGACCGATCAGAATCCGGAAGACAAGTACCAGGCGCTGGAGAAGTATGGCCGCGATCTCACGGACCTGGCCCGCCGCGGCAAGATCGACCCGGTCATCGGGCGCGACGAGGAGATCCGGCGCGTGATCCAGGTCTTGTCGCGCCGGACGAAGAACAACCCCGTGCTGATCGGTGAGCCGGGCGTGGGTAAGACTGCCATCGCCGAGGGGCTGGCGCGGCGAATCATCGAGGGCGACGTCCCCGAGTCGCTCAAGAACCGGCGTCTGGTGACGCTCGATCTCGGCGCCATGATCGCCGGCGCGAAGTATCGCGGCGAGTTCGAAGACCGCCTGAAGGCGGTGATCAAGGAAGTGGAGGAGAGCGACGGGGCGGTGATCCTTTTCATCGACGAGCTGCACACGCTGGTCGGCGCCGGGGCATCGGAAGGAGCGATGGATGCGTCCAATCTGCTCAAGCCGGCGCTGGCGCGTGGAGCGCTGCGGACGATCGGCGCGACCACGCTGAACGAATACCAGAAGCACATCGAGAAGGACGCCGCGTTGGAGCGGCGCTTCCAGCCGGTGTACGTGAAGGAGCCGTCGGTCGAAGACACGATCGCCATTCTGCGCGGTCTGAAGGAGCGCTACGAAGTGCACCACGGCGTCCGCATCCAGGACGCGGCACTCGTCGCCGCCGCCGCGCTGTCGGAGCGCTACATCACCGATCGTTTCCTGCCCGACAAGGCCATCGATCTGATCGACGAATCGGCGGCGCGGCTTCGCGTGGAGCTGACCTCGCGGCCGGAAGACATCGACGAACAGGAGCGCCGGATGCGTCAGCTCGAGATCGAGCAGAAGGCGCTGGCGAAGGAAGACAACCCGTTCGCGAACCAGCGGCGGGAGCAGATCGAATCGGAGATCGCCGGGCTTCGCGAGACGATCTCCGGGCTCCGCGCGCAGTGGGAGAGCGAGAAAGGCGTGATCGATCAGATCCACGATCTGAAGAAGCGCCTCGAGGAGATCCGTGAAGAGGCGAACCGGGCCGAGCGCGAGGGCGATCTGAACAAGGCCGCGCAGCTCCGCTACGGCGACCTGCCGCAGCTGCAGCGCGATCTCGACGCGGCGAATGCGAAGCTCGCCGAGACGCAGAAGGGCGGCGCGCTCCTCCGCGAGGAAGTCACCGACGAGGACATCGCCGAGATCGTCTCGAAGTGGACCGGCATCCCGGTGACGAAGATGCTGGAGTCGGAGATCCAGAAGCTCATCCGGATGGAGGATGCGCTCAGGCAGCGCGTGGTCGGACAGGAAGAGGCGGTCCATGCGGTGTCGAACGCCGTCCGCCGTTCACGCGCCGGGCTGAAGGATCCGAACCGGCCCATCGGCTCGTTCATCTTCATGGGTCCGACCGGCGTCGGGAAGACGGAGCTGGCCCGCGCTCTGGCCGAGTACCTCTTCGACGACGAGCGCGCCATGGTGCGCATCGATATGTCGGAGTACATGGAGCGCCACGCTGTGGCGCGTCTGATCGGCGCGCCGCCGGGATACGTCGGCTACGAAGAGGGGGGGCAGCTTACCGAGGCGATCCGCCGCCGCCCGTACGCGGTTCTGCTGTTCGACGAGATCGAGAAGGCTCACGCCGAAGTCTTCAACATCATGCTGCAGGTCCTGGACGACGGGCGCCTGACCGACTCGAAGGGGCGCGTCGTCGACTTCAAGAACGTCGTGATCATCATGACCTCGAACGTCGGGTCGCAGTACATCCACGAGTTCCAGCAGGGAGTGAAGTCGCCGCAGCAGGAAGAGGAGATGCGGCGCCGGGTGGAGGAGGAGCTGCACGCCAAATTCCGGCCGGAGTTCCTCAACCGCATCGACGACATCATCATCTTCCACGCCCTGGAGATGGCGCACATCAAGCGCATCATCGAGATCCAGCTCCGGAAGCTGACCGAGATGCTCAGTGAGCGCGGCCTGACCGTGGAGATCAGCGAGGCCGCCAAGGAGCACCTGGCGCGCGAGGGTTACGATCCCGCGTTCGGCGCCCGCCCCCTCAAGCGGACGCTGCAGAAGGAGATCATCGACCCGCTGGCCATGAAGCTTCTCGAGGGAACGTTCAAGACGGGCGACACGATTTTCGTGAACATGCGTGACGGGAAACTGGAAATGTCGCTCGAGCCCGAGCCGATGAGCGTGCACTGACTGTGTCATCCTGAGCCGCGTAGACGGCGAAGGATCCCCAGCCGTAAATGCTTCGCGAGCGCCGAGGGGATTCCTCGCCGTCTTCGCGGCTCGGAATGACACGCGTTCACTCGTCCGCCTTCGTTGCCGTTCTCATCGCCGCGGCGTTTCTCCGGCTGCACAACGTCGGTGAGCCGGCGCTGAACAACGACGAGATCGCCGAGGTGCAATGGTCGTCCGGCTCGCTGCCGGAGATGTTCGAGATGCTGCGGCATGACAAAGTCCATCCACCGCTCGACTACCTCGTGCAGTACGTGATCGGAAAGGCCGGCGCCCCGGAGTGGGTGCGCCGTCTCCCCCCGGCCCTTTTCAGCATCGCCACGGTCGGCTTTCTCATGCTTCTCGGCCGCTGGTGGCATTCGCCCGCGGCCGGGCTGCTGGCCGGGATCTTCCTCGCCGTCTCGCCGATGCACGTCCGCTATTCGCAGGAGGTCCGCCCGTACGCGATGGGCGTCTTCTTCCTCGCCGGATCGCTCGCCGCGCTGGAG
This sequence comes from Thermoanaerobaculia bacterium, assembly GCA_035525015.1. Lineage (GTDB taxonomy): Bacteria > Acidobacteriota > Thermoanaerobaculia > Gp7-AA8 > Gp7-AA8 > DATLEX01. The sequence continues at coordinate 2,797 of DATLFC010000153.1, forward strand.
TTGTACGCGATGACGGGCAGGCGCCGCTGGGCCGTGACGTGGTCCGCGTCCGTGTTTCTGGCCGGAGCCACGCTCTACATGGCCGGCGTCGTAGCGGTGATCGCATCCGCCGCCCGCCTCCTGGCCTCGACAGACACCTTCCGACCCCTCCTCCGCCGCGCTCCGCTCATCGTGCTTGGATGGACCATCCTCTACGCGCCGTGGCTCGGCGTCGTGATCTCCGCGGCCCGGCGTCCGCCTCCCGCGGCAGCGGAGCGGCTCAACTGGCCGTGGTGGCAGCACAGGCTGCAGGCGTTCGGAACGGGAACGGAGTTTTACGAGCCGATCAGCATCGGCTCCTGGGCGTTGTGGCTGTCGGTCCTCATCGGCCTGCTCGCCGCCATCCGCATCCGTCTTCTTCGCACCGCCGCACTCTGGATCCTCGGCGGCGGCGCGGCGACGATCATCATTCTGCAGCTCCGCCCCCATTACGCCTTCGTGCCGCGTTACTTTCTGCCGGCGATGACGGCCGCGGCGATCCTGGCCGGAGCCGGTCTTGTGACGCTTGCGCGATGGTGGCCCGGACGCGCCGCAGCACCGGTGGTGCTGGCCGCGTACCTCCTCTTCGCCGGCATCACGCTCGTCTGGTACTACGATCACGGCCGGTCCGACTGGCGCGCCGTCGCGCGCTACGTCCACGAACGGGTGCGTCCGGGGGAGACGGTCATCCTGACGAACAACTGGGTAATCCGGAACTTTGGCTTCTACTGGCTGCGCCTGCCGGAGCGCGATGGTGTGAACGTGGAGCGGTTCGTCGCCGGCAGCCGCGATGTCACCGGCCCGGTGTGGGTCGTAACCGGCCATTGTCGGCCGGGTGAATCGCTCGAGACGGCCGGCATGATGTGGCGCCACGAGCCAACGGAGCAGGCGAAGGTGTACTACGTTCGTCCCGGTGAAGATCTCCCGATATCGCGCGAGCTCTGTGCGGAGTTGTAGCTAACGGTTCACCGTCGTCTGCGCGGCGGGGAGCATGTAGACGATCTCGCCGTCCTTCGACATCGACAGGTCCTCGCGGGCGATCTTTTCGATGGCGAACGTGGAGATCTTCGCGCTCTCGATCTCGGCGCGGAGGCGGAGGTTTTCGGCTTCCAGGCGGGCGATGTCGCGCTGCAGCTCGCTGACCGACCGCCGCGCATCCTCCAATTCGGCGATGCCGCGGTCGCTGAAGAAGAACGACACCAGGAAGACGATCGTCAGGACGCCGGAGAGCAGGGTCACCGCCTTGAGCGTGACGTGCGTGGCACGACGGGAGTCGTGCGTCGATACGGTGGCCGGCATTTGTCTGCAGGAAAGTATAATCCGATCGTGAAGCGAGACTCGGCCTCGAACCCTCTCACGGAGCGGTACGCCTCGGCCGAGATGTCGTACCTCTTCTCCTCCGACTACAAGTTCCGGACGTGGCGGCGGCTCTGGATCGCCCTGGCCGAGGCGGAGAAGGAGCTCGGGCTCCCGATCACCGACGAGCAGATCGCGGAACTGAAGACGAACGCGGAGACGATCAACTACACCGACGCCGAGCGGCGGGAGCGCGAGATCCGCCACGACGTCATGGCCCACATCTACGCCTGGGGCCTCCAGGCTCCCAAAGCGAAGGGCATCATCCATCTCGGCGCCACCTCGGCGTACGTCACCGACAACACCGACATCCTGCAGATGCGCGAAGCGCTGGCCATCGTGCAGCGGCGCATCCTCAAGATCATGGCCAGGCTCCGCGAGTTCGCCTGGCGCTGGCGCACCACGCCGGCGCTGGCCTTCACGCACTTCCAGCCGGCGCAGCTGACCACGGTCGGCAAGCGGGCCGCGCTCTGGCTGCACGACCTCCTGCTCGACCACCGTGAGATCGAGCACCGCATCGAATCACTCGCCCTCCTCGGCGTCAAGGGCGCGACGGGAACGCAGGCCTCGTTCCTCAATCTCTTCGAAGGGGACGAGTCGAAGGTGAACCGTCTCGAGCAGCTCGTGGCGGAGAAGGTGGGGATGCGTCGCAGCTACCCCGTCTCCGGCCAGACCTATTCCCGCAAGGTCGACGCGGCGGTCGTGGCAACGCTAGGCGGTTTCGCGCAGTCGGCGTCGAAGTTCGGATACGACATGCGCCTGCTCCAGCATCTGCGCGAGATCGAGGAGCCGTTCGAGGAGGAGCAGGTCGGCTCGTCGGCCATGGCCTACAAGCGCAATCCGATGCGCGCCGAACGGATGGACGGGCTGGCGCGGCATCTCATCATCAACACGCTCAATCCGGCCATGACCGCGGCCACGCAGTGGTTCGAGCGGACGCTCGACGACTCCGCGAACCGCCGCATCGCCATCCCGGAAGCATTCCTGGCCGCCGACGCGTTGGCGCTCCTGTACGACAATGTGGCGGCCGGTCTCGTGGTCCACGAGGATGTGATCGCCGGGAACGTCCGGCGCGAGCTGCCGTTCATGATGACCGAGAACCTGATGATGGAAGGCGTGCGGCGCGGCGGCGATCGCCAGGTGCTGCACGAGCGCGTTCGCGTCCATTCGCAGGCCGCGGCCGATGCCCTGAAATCGGGTGCGACGGCGAACGACCTCTTCGATCGCATCGCCGGCGACGCGCTGTTCGGCATCGACCGCGCGGCGATCGAGCGGCTGGGGCGTCCGGAGGATTACACGGGACTGGCCGTGCAGCAGACGGAGCGTTTCCTCGCCGAGGAGATCGACCCGGTCATCGCTGCACGTCGTCAGGAGATCGTCGAAGTGGCAGGGGAGGTGCGGGTATGAAACTGCGGTCGCTGAATGTGGCCCTGATCCTCTTCGCGGCCTACGGCTGCGCGACCGGTACGCCGCCCGCCGCGCGCGAGGCCGACGTCCTGCGCGGCGTCGCCAGCTGGTACGGCGAGGAGTTCGCGGGGCGGACCACCGCCAACGGCGAGATCTTCGACCCGATGCAGCTCACCGCGGCCCATCGAACGCTGCCCTTTGGAACGGTTCTCGACGTGACGAATCACGGCACGAAGCAGTCGGTCCGCGTGCGCATCAACGACCGCGGACCGTACATCGGCAACCGCGTTCTCGACCTCTCCTACGCGGCGGCGCAGCAGATCGGATTGATCCTGCCGGGAAGCGGCGAGGTGGAGATGAAGATCGTCCGGCTCGGCGGCGGGGAGCGCGAGCCGCCGACACCGTACGTGGTGAAGATCGAAGAGCCGGCGGAGAAGGTTTCGGCCAAACCGGCCGAGCCACCGGCGGTGGCCTTCCCGCTGCCGTCGGAGGCCGGAACGTTCTCCGTCGAGGTGGTCGAGGAGCGCGCTGGCGTGCCGACGCGCCGTCAGGTGTCCGCCGATGGCCGGACGATCGAAGAAGTGCCGATCACCGATGATCAGGAGATCCCGGCGGCAGCGCTCGATCGCGCCCGGCTTGCGAATCCCCGCCGCGACATGCCGCAGCCGGCCGCGCGGCAAGCCGCGAAGCGCGGTTTCGTCGTGCAGGCGGGAGCGTTCTCCGTCGAGAGCAACGCCATTGGTCTGCAGCAGCGGCTCGCTCGCGTGGGCCAGCCGAGCTACATCGATCGCGAGAACGGCGGGCTGTACCGCGTCCGGATCGGACCCTTCCCGACGCGCGACGAGGCGGTGAAGGCGCGCGCGTCGCTCGAGGCCAACGGCATGTCGGCGATCATCCTTGCGGAGTGAGGATTCACCCTCAAACCAACTCCGATTCAGCAAAGAAGAACCCGATCTCGATCTTCGCGTTCTCGTCGGAGTCGGAGCCGTGAATGGCGTTCTGCTCGATCGACTCGCCGAAGTCCTTCCGGATCGTCCCGGCGTCGGCCCTGGCCGGATCGGTGGCGCCCATGACCTTGCGCAGATGCGCGACGGCGTTGTCGCGCTCGAGCGCGGCGACGTACACCGGCCCGGACGTCATGTAGCGTACGAGGTCCTTGAAGAACGGACGCTCGCGGTGGACGCCGTAGAACGACTCGGCCTGTTTCTGCGACAGGCTCACTTTCTTCAGCCCGGCGATGCAAAACCCTTCCGCCTCGACGCGGGAGATGATCTTTCCGAAGTTGCCTTTCCGGACCGAGTCCGGCTTGATGATGGTGAAGGTACGGTTCGACATAGGGCGCGGATTATCCCTCAGAAGTCGGAGATGACAAGGCCGTTCTCGTAGCGGTAGTTGGCGTCGCGCGGGGTCTGCTCGTCGTCGCGGCAGATGATGGCGCTGCGGATCTCCATTGGCCGGTTGATCTCGACGCCGTCGCCGAGGATGCAGGAGTGGAGCGAGGCGCTGCTGGTCACGCGGCAGTCGCGGCCGATCGTGGAGTTCTTCACCTCTCCCTTGACGAAGCTGCGCTTTCCGATCGACGAACGGCTGACCGTTCCGTGAACGCTGGCGGTCTCGTGCACCACGCTGTCGCCGGCGATCTTCGAGTTGCTGGCGACCGCCATCGAGCCGTCGAGCGTCATGTCGAGCACCGCCGAGGCCGCGGTGATGTAGCGCTGCGGTGTGCCGATGTCGAACCATGGTCCATCGTCGACGACGCCGGCCACCGGTTCTTTCTTCGATGCGATGAGCGGCATGTAGACCTCGTCCACGATCCCGGAGAACTCCTTGTCGGGCAGGTACCCGAAGATCCGGGAGCTGATCAGGTGCGAGCCGGAGAACATGAGCGGCTCGCCGCTTCCCTGGCCGAATCCGGTGATGGCTCCGTTCTCGTACCAGACGGAGGTGAAGCGGTCGCCGCGGGGCGGATGGCGCAGCGTCAGCGCGGCGACGGCATCGAGGGCGCGCCGCACGTCCATCAGTTGCTCGTAGGGAGGGAACTGGATCGTATCGCCGTTGACGAGAAAGAAGTCGTCGCCGTTTTCGAGAATCGCGCGGACCTTGCGAACCCCGCCGCCCGTGCCGAGGATCTCCGCCTCGTATGAGAAGTGGAAGCGGCAGTCGTCGCCGTACTCCTTGGTCAGATACCGCTCGATGGCGTCCGGCAGGTGATGGACATTGACGACGATCTCGTTCACGCCGAAGGAAAGGAATCGTTCGACGGCGTAGCCGATCAGAGGCCGGTTGCAGATCGGCACCATCGGTTTCGGCTTGGCGAACGTCAAGGGCCGCAGTCGGGTGCCGTAGCCGGCGGCCAGGATCATCGCTTTCATGCTGTCGGGAGATCTTCCGGTGCAAAAACCATGTTCTCCGGCAGATCGCCGCGGGTGCGGCGATGCTGGCGGTAGAGATCGGCGTAAGTCTGACGGATGGCCTGGTCCATGCTCATGCCGAGGTCCTTCGCCACGGCTTTGATGACATCGACCGGTCCTTCGATCTCGAAATAGCTGCCGATGGGCGTCCGGTCGACGACCACTTCGACGTCGCGGACGCGCCACACCTCGCGGAACTTCTGGTAGCGAAAGACCGGCTTGTAGCCGAGGGAGTCGAAGAGCTGGATGGCCAGCTCGAAGCTCTCCACGCCGGTCTGCACTTCTTCACGCGACTTGATGCCTCCTTCGATCGAGAGCGTTCCCTTGTAGGTGGCCAGCGAGTAGCGGCCGAACTTCCGGACGCGCAGCAGCGCTCCCTTGGTCCGCAGCTCTCCGCGCCGGTCGAGCACGATGTTGTCCTCGAAGGTTTCTGGATAGAGGCGCGTCGCGCCGGCGCTCTCGAGCCGCTGGATCAGCTCGTTCCGATCCGCGAGCGGAAACTTGATTTCGATTTCCATTTTGGAAGGATGAAGGATGAAGGAACCTTCATCCTTTTCTTAGGACCTCCACGCCGGGGAGTGACGCACCGGAGATGAATTCCAGGCTGGCTCCCCCGCCCGTCGATATGTGGCTGATGCGGCCGGCGAAGCCGGAGGCCTTCACCGCTTCGACCGACTCCCCGCCGCCGACCACCGTGACGGCTCCCGATTCGGCGACGGCGCGGGCCATGGCCATCGTTCCTTTTGCGAAGGCCTCCTCCTCGAAGACGCCCATGGGACCGTTCCAGAAGATGGTCTTCGCCCCGCGCAGCTCGCTGGTGAAGCGCTCGATCGTCTTCGGGCCGATGTCGTACGCCTTCTGT
>DATLFC010000151.1:0-11324 GCA_035525015.1 Thermoanaerobaculia bacterium
CGTGGTGGCCGCCACGCGTCTGGCTCCTCCGCTCTACCAGACTGCCACGCTGCTCGTCTCCGCCTATGTGATCCGCTTTCTGCCGGAGGCGACGGCAGCGACGCGCTCGGCTCTGGTCAACCTTTCGCCCCTGTTCGAAGATGCGGCTCGCAGCCTTGGTCGCTCGCGATTCGATGTGCTCCGCCGGGTCACCATGCCGATGATCCGGCCGGGATTGCTGGCCGGGGGCGGCCTGGTTTTCCTCACCGCGATGAAGGAGCTGCCGGCAACACTGATTCTCCGCCCGACCGGTTTCGAGACGCTGGCGACGCGCATCTGGAGCGAGACGTCGGTGTCGGCATGGTCGGCGGCCGCGCTCCCTTCGCTCCTGCTTCTGATCGCTTCGATCGTGCCGCTGTGGGTGCTGGTGATCCGTCCGGTCATCGGGGAGGACGCGTGAGCGACGACCTCGTCGTGCGCGATCTGACGGTCCGGTACGGCGATGTCCTCGCCGTCGACCATGTGTCGCTCTACGTCCCCGGCGGGACATTGGCCGCTCTGGTCGGGCCGAGCGGCTGCGGGAAGACATCGGTGCTGCGGGCGATCGCCGGCTTCGAGACTCCGGCGGGGGGCAGCATACGCGCCGGCAGCGAATCGCTCGATCCCCTGCCGCCGGAGAAACGTCGCGTGGGCATGCTGTTTCAGCAGGGTGCGCTCTTCCCGCATCTGACCGTTCTCGATAACGTCGCGTTCGGCCTTCCGCGCCGCAGCGATCCGCGGGCGCTCGACGCACTCCGGCTCGTCGGTATGGAGGGTCTCCGGGAACGGAGGCCGCACGAACTCTCAGGCGGGCAGCAGCAGCGTGTCGCGCTGGCGCGCGCCCTCGCGCCGCGGCCGCGGCTCATGCTGCTGGACGAGCCGTTCGCCGCGCTCGACGCGCCGCTCCGCGTCCGCCTTCGTGAAGACGTTCGGGAGATCCTGAGACAGACCGGCATGACAGCGATGCTCGTGACGCACGATCAGGAGGAAGCTCTCAGCATCGCCGATGAAGTGTCGGTGATGCGGGAAGGGCGCATTCTTCAGAGCGGTACTCCGCGCGCGGTCTACGACGATCCTGCATCGCTCGACGTGGCCCGCCTCGTCGGTGACGCGAACCTCCTCGATGCTGCAATCCGCGGCGGGGTCGTCGACACGCCGGTCGGAACGTTGCGGGCGGACGCGCCCGACGGCCCATGTGTCGTCCGTATCGCCACGGAGAGCCTTCGCGTCGGCGACGGCGGCCGCGCCGGCGTCATCGTCGGCTCGCGCTTCTATGGGCATGACGTGGTCGACGAAGTGCGGATGGCCGACGGCCGCTCCGTTCGCGTGCGGCTACCGCGATCCGCGGGAGAGGTGGGAAGCACGGTTCGCGTCGCGCTGAAGGGAACGCGCTACCACGTGTTCCTCGCCGACGGTCGCGCCGTCAGTGCCGCCGTGTCATCCTGAGCGCCGCAGAGCGCGAAGGATCTCCTCCGATTCGGGGGGTCCTTCGCCGCCTTCGCGGCTCAGGAAGACACACGCGGCGGATTCACCGCCGCAGCGTCATGGCCGCTTCCTGGATCATCTGGACGCGGTCGGGCGAGTCGGGCTGCTCGCCCTTGCGGTGGCAGTCGTCGCAGATCCCGAGGATCTGGAGGTTGTGAAACGTCGGGGTGAACTTCCGGCGCCGGCAGATCTCGATCTGCCGCGCCTCGAGCTCGTTGTCGTGAAACTCGATCACGCCGCCGCAGGTCGTGCAGATCAGATGATCGTGGTGCGAGTTCCGCGTGATCCGCTCGTAGTGGTAATGGTCCTCTCCGAGATGAACGCGGCGCACGAGCCCGGAGCGGACGAGCAGATCGAGCGTCCGGTAGATCGTGGCCCGTGAGGTCTTGATGTTCTTTTCCTTCAGCCGGAACAGCAGCTCGTCGGCCTCGAAGTGGTAGTGCGTGGCGAAGATCTCGCGCAGAAGCGATTCGCGCTCCCTGGTCAGCTTCAGCCCCTGGCCGAGAAGGTATTGGCGGAAGGCGCTGGTCTCGCGGTCGAGATCGGACATGACGTGTCCAACAGTGTAAACGCGTCAGGTCATCCTGCCATCGGCAGGATGACGGTGAAACGGGCGCCGGTGCCTGGCCCGTCGCTCTCGGCGGTGATCTCGCCGTGGTGGAGCTCGACGATGTGGCGGGCGATGGCCAGGCCGAGGCCGAGGCCGCTGCGCTTGCTGGCGCCCTCGGCCTGCCGCAGGCGCTCGAAGACGTGCGGCAGGAAGCCCGGCTCGATCCCCTCCCCCTGGTCGGTGACGCTGACGCGGAGCTTGTGGTCGATGCGGGAGACATCGAGAGCGACTTCTTTCCCGGAGGGGGTGAATTTGATGGCGTTGGAAAGGATATTGCCGATGACCTGCTGCATCCGCGGCGGGTCGGCTTCGACGACGGACTCGCGCTCGGCGATCGTGGAGGAGAGCCGGATGTCGCGCTCGTTCGCAACAGGGCGGGCCGTGGTCAGGGCGGCTTCGACGATGTCGGCGATTTTCACCGGCCGGAGATCGACCTGGAACTTGCCGAGGACGATCCGTGAGACATCGAGCATGTCGTCGATGAGCCGGGCCTGCAACCTTCCGCTGGCCTCGATCGTGGCCAGAGCTTCTTCCAGCTCTTCATCGGTGTACTCGCCGGTGCGGAGGAACTGCACCCAGCCGAGGATCGAGGTCATCGGCGTGCGGAGCTCGTGGGAGAGCGTAGCCAGGAAGTTGTCCTTGGCGCGGTTCTGCGCCTCGGCCTCGCGGTAGCGCCGCTCCGATTCGGCGGCCAGCGCGGCGGCGCGCTTCTCTGTAACGTCGCGGAAGGTCATCACCGCGCCGCGCGGTGCGCCGTCGCTCTCGAGCATCGGTGCGAGAGAGAACTCGACCGGGAAGTTGCGCCCGTCCGAGCGGAAGAAGGTCCCCTCGACATTCTCGCGCGGAAGGTTCTGCCGGATGGCCGCCGCCAGGTCACACTGATTCACCTCGCACGTGATCACGCCGGGAAAGATCGGATGGGCGATCGAGTGCAGGTCGCTTCCGGCGACGTCTTCGACGTGCCTGTGGAACATCCGCGCGGCGGCAGGATTGACAAACGTCGTCCGCCCCTCGAGATCGACGCCGAGAATCCCCTCGGCCGCCGCGTTGAGGGTTCGCTGGGTCTGTTCGTTGAGGCGCGCCAGTTCCTCAGCCTGAGCCTTGATCGCTTCGCGTTTCCGGAACAGGTCGACGAACACGTTGACCTTCGACCGCAGAATCTCCGGATGGAACGGCTTGAAGATGTAGTCGACCGCACCGAGCTCGTAGCCGCGGAAAACGTTCGTCTCGCTCCGGCTCAGCGCTGTCAGAAAAATGATGGGCGTGTCGCTCGACTTGTCCCGCTGCCGGACGAGGGTGGCCGTCTCGAGGCCGTCCATCTCCGGCATCTGCACGTCGAGGAGAATGACGGCGAACTCGGCCTCGAGGAGATGGCGCAGGGCGGCCCGGCCGGAATGTGCCTTGACGAGGATCAGGTCGCTGTCGGCGAGGATCGACTCGAGCGCGAGCAGGTTCTTCGGCTGGTCGTCGACCAGGAGAATCCTGACCTGTTCGTCCTGCGCGCTCATTTCGGGGTCACCGCGCTGACGGGGTTCCGTGCGAGCTCCACAAGAAAGGGTCCGATTCTGTCGAGAGGCAAGATTCGATCCACACGCGCGGCCCGGATCGCGGCCTCAGGCATGGCGGGCGCTTCGGCCGTGAGCGGGTCCTGCACGACGACGAATCCCCCCCGGGCCTTGACCTGCCTGGCACCGTTGGCGCCGTCGGCGTTGGCCCCCGTCAGCACCACCCCCACCAGCGCCTGGCCATACGCGTCCGCGGCCGATTCGAACAGGACGTCGATCGACGGGCGCGAGAACGCGACCCGGTCATCGGTCGACAGGTGAAACATCCCGCGCTCGACCAGGAGGTGGTAATCGGCCGGCGCGAGATAGACGCAGTTCGGCGCGATGCGCAACTTGTCATCGACGTCGACGACGCAGAGTCTCGAGACCCGGCGGAGGAACGCCGGCAGCCCGTCGTCCGACGCCTTGTGCCGGTGCTGGGCAATGGCGATCGGGATCTGAAAATCGTCCGGGATGTCATCCAGGATCTTCTTCAGCGCCTCCATCCCGCCGAGCGAGCAGCCGATCACGATGAGCTCGGGGGATCTCACGCCCGCCGTCCCGGTTGGTCGTTGGTCGTTGGTCGTTGGTCGTAAGCCCGGTGGGAGGGACGACCAACGAACAACGACCAACGACCAACGCGATTCACCGCACCCTCCTGTAGATCTTCTCCTCCGCATCGAGCTCGCCGTAGTTGTCGGCCACGACGGTGAAGCGGATCGACTCCTTCTTTCCCAGACCGAGGATGCCGAACATTTCCAGGCTCTCGAGAAAGAGCTTCTGCACCCGGTCCTGCAGCTCGTTGTTGAAGTAGATGAGGACGTTGCGGCAGAAGATGACGTTGAAGTGGTTGAACGAGGCGTCGGTGACGAGGTTGTGCTGGGCGAACACGACGTTCTCCCGCAGTGACGGACGAAAGATCGCGTAGTCGTAGCGCGCGGTGTAGTAGTCGGAGAACGTCCCCTTACCGCCGCCGGCCATGTAGTTGCTCGTGTTCTCCTGCATGGTGGCCAGCGGGAAGATGCCCGCTTTAGCCTTCTGCAGGACGGCCTCGTTGATGTCGGTCGCGTAGATCCGGCAGCGGTCGTACAGCCCCTCTTCCTGGAGAAGGATGGCCATCGAATAGACCTCTTCTCCGGTCGAACATCCGGCGTGCCAGATGCGCACGAAGGGATAGGTGCGCAGCATGGGGATGATCTTCGTCCGGAAGGCCAGATAGAAGGTCGGATCCCGGAACATGGCCGTGGTGTTGATGGAGAGATCGAGGAGGAGGCGTTCCATCGACGAGGGATCGTGCAGCACCTTCTCCAGGAGTCCCGAGACGGTGGTCAGTCCCTCGGAGTAGATCCGCTTCCAGATCCGGCGCCGGAGCGACGGCAGCGAGTAATCGCGAAAGTCGAACCCGTAGTGACGAAAGATACCCTCGGTGAGAAGCTGAATCTCGATCAGCTCCAGATCCAGGTTTTCCTGGCTGTTCGTCGCGGCATCACTCGTCACTTGTCACTCGTCGCCCGTCACATCATCGATAGAGCCATACCCGCAACAGTGATACCAACTGCTGGGCGTCGACCGGCTTGGTGATGTAGTCCGATGCTCCCGCCTCCATGCACTTCTCCCGGTCTCCCTTCATCGCTTTGGCCGTGAGGGCGATCATGGGGAGGCTCTTGAAGCGGTCCATCTCCCGGATCCGGCGCATGGCCTCGTAGCCGTCCATCTCCGGCATCATCACGTCCATGAGCACGACGTCGATGTCGGGCGTCCGGCTCAACATCTCGATCCCTTCCTTCCCGCTCTCCGCGTACAGCACCTTCATCTTGTGGCGCTCGAGCAGGCTGGTGAGCGCGTAGATGTTGCGCACGTCATCGTCGATGATGAGGGCCGTGCGAGTGGCCAGCACCGGATCGGACTCGTGGAGCTGCTCGAGCATCCGCTGTTTGTGCTCCGGCAGGTTGGCCTCGACGCGATGGAGGAAGAGAGCCGTCTCGTCGAGCAGGCGATCGGGCGATCTGACGTCCTTGACGATGATCGCCTCGGCCATTCCCTTCAGCTCCGACTCCTCCTTCCGGGTCAGCTCCCGTCCCGTGTAGACGACGATGGGGATGTCTTCGATCTGCAGCTCGTTCTTCATCCTGTCGATGAACTCGAAGCCGGCCATGTCGGGCAGGCCGAGGTCGAGAACGATGCAGTCGAACTTCTGGTCGCGGAGGATGTCCAGCGCCTCCTGGCCGGTCGAGGCGGTGCTGATCTCCACGTCGCCCTCGCCGCCAATGAGCTCGATCATCGCCCCGCGCTGCGCGACGTCGTCTTCGATGATCAGCAGCGTCTTGTTCGGCCGCTCCACGAAGCCGCGAATCTTCGAGAACGCATCGTCGAGCCCTTCCTTCGTCATCGGTTTCTGGACCGTGGCGAAAGCGCCGAGCCGGAGACCGCGCCCCCCCTCGTCCGCCGCCGAGATGATGTGCACCGGAATGTGCCGCGTCACCCGTTCGTGCTTCAGACGATCGAGAACGATCCACCCCTCGGTGTCGGGAAGTTGGATGTCGAGCGTGATGGCGTCGGGACGGTAGCGCCGCGCCAGTGGCAGCACCGATTCGCCACGCGTGGTCACGACGGCCTTGAAGCCCTTTTCGTGCGCCATGTCGGCGAGGATCTTCGCGAAGTTCACGTCGTCCTCGACGATCAGCAGCGTCCGGTCGCCTTCCTCGATGTTGTCGCGGTCATCGGCAACCTGCGCCTCGAAGACGACCAGCTGCTCCTCGGGGATCTCCTCCTCTTCTTCGAAACCGGGCAGCGGAATCGCGGGCGCCGGTGAGGACTCCGGCGCTCCAGCCGATTCGTCGGCGGCGAGGTGGCGATCGCCGCGGTCGCGGCGGGCGGGAGTGACGTACGCCTGCGGGAGGAAGAGGGTGAAAGTCGAGCCCGCCCCCTCTTCGCTCTGCACCTTGATCTCGCCGCCGAGGAGACGGGCGATCTCGCGGCTGATCGACAGACCGAGGCCGGTGCCGCCGAAGCGGCGCGTCGTCGACGCATCAGCCTGCTGGAAGGCTTCGAAGATGATTCTCTGCTTCTCGCTCGGAATGCCGATTCCGGTGTCCTGAACGGCGAAGGCCAGCACGCTCGGGGCGCGGTCGAGCACTTCGTGTCCGGATGTCCAGCCGTCGGCGGCGCGCTCCACGCGCAGCGTGACGCCGCCCGCCTCGGTGAACTTGAAGGCGTTGCCGAGAAGGTTCTTGAGGACCTGCTGCAGCCGGGTGGGATCGGTCTTGACCGCCGCCGGCGCCGACTCGCCGATCTCGACCTTGAACTGCAGCGACTTGTCGTCGGCCATCTGGCGGAACGTCCGCTCCATCTGCTCCCGCAGCTCCTTCATGCTGAAGTCGACGAGGGAGACGCTCATCATGCCGCTCTCGATCTTGGAGAGATCGAGGATGTCGTTGATGAGCGTGAGAAGGTCGACCCCCGATTCGTGGATCGTCCTGGCGTAGTCGACCTGCTTCTTGCTGAGGTTGTCGTCGGGGTTGTCTGCCAGGAGCCGGGCCAGGATGAGCAGCGAGTTGAGCGGCGTGCGCAGCTCGTGCGACATGTTGGCCAGGAACTCGCTCTTGTACTTCGAGGTCAGGGCCAGCTGCCGCGCCTTCTCCTCGAGCTGCCGCTTGGCCGATTCGACCTCGCGGTTCTTCTGCTCCACTTCCTCGTTCTGGGCCTGAAGCAGGTGGGCCTTCTCCTCGAGCTCCTCGTTCGTCTGCTGCAGCTCTTCCTGCTGCGTCTTGAGCATCTCCTCGGACGCCTGCAGCGACTTGGCCTGCTGCTCGAGCCGCTTGTTCGTCTCGGTCAGCTCTTCCTGCTGCGCCTGCAGCTCCTCGGCCAGGGACTGCGACTGCACCAGGAGCTCCTCGGTCCGCATGTTCGCGGAGATCGTGTTGAGCACCACTCCGATCGAATCGGTGATCTGCTCGAGCAGCGTCTGGTAGGTGTCGGTGAAGTGGTTGAACGAGGCCAGCTCCATCACCGCCAGCACCTGCCCCTCGAAGACGACCGGGAGAACGATGATCTCCAGCGGCTTCGCTTCGCCGAGGCCGGAGTTGATCTTCACGTAGTCGGCGGGAGCGCTGGTGAGCAGGATGCGCTGCTTCTCCACGGCGGCCTGGCCGATCAGCCCCTCGCCGACGCGGAACTCCTTCGACAGATGCTTCCGCTCCTTGTAGGCGTACGTCGCGGTGAGCTTGAGACGCGGCTCGCCGGCCAGCCCGCCCCCTTCCACCGTGTAGAAGACGCCGTGCGCGGCGTTCACCACCGGCGCCAGCTCGCTGAGAATCATCTGCGAGACGTTCTGCAGGTTCTTCTGACCCTGCATCATCCGCGTGAACTTGGCCAGGTTCGTCTTCAGCCAGTCCTGCTCCGCGCTCCGCGCCGTGGTCTCGCGGAGGTTGCGGATCATCTCGTTGATGTTGTCCTTGAGGGAGGCCACTTCTCCTTCCGCCTGCACGGTGATGCTGCGGGTCAGATCCCCCTTGGTGACGGCCGTCGCGACGTCGGCGATGGCGCGCACCTGCGTGGTGAGATTCGCGGCCAGCTGGTTGACGTTGTCGGTCAGATCGCGCCAGGTGCCGGCAGCGCCGGGGACGTTGGCCTGCCCGCCGAGCTTTCCTTCGACGCCGACCTCGCGGGCCACCGTGGTGACCTGATCGGCGAAGGTGGCCAGCGTGTCGATCATGTTGTTGATCGTGTCGCCGAGCTCCGCGATCTCACCGCGGGCCTCGAGCGTCAGTTTCTGCTTGAGCACGCCGCGGGCGACGGCGGTCACGACCTTGGCGATGCCGCGGACCTGGTTGGTCAGGTTGGTGGCCATCATGTTGACGTTGTCGGTGAGGTCCTTCCACGTCCCGGCTACGCCCTTGACCTGGGCCTGTCCCCCGAGCTTCCCTTCCGTGCCGACTTCGCGCGCCACGCGCGTGACCTCGGACGCGAAGGAGTTGAGCTGGTCCACCATCGTGTTGATGGTGTCCTTCAGCTCCGCGATCTCCCCCTTCACATCGACGGTGATTTTCTTCGACAGATCGCCCGTCGCGACGGCGGTGGTGACCTGGGCGATGTTGCGTACCTGATTGGTCAGGTTCGCGGCCATGGAGTTCACCGAGTCGGTCAGGTCCTTCCAGGTGCCGGAGACGCCCTTGACCTGGGCCTGCCCGCCGAGGCGGCCTTCGGTGCCGACCTCGCGCGCCACGCGCGTCACCTCGCCGGCGAAGGTGTTGAGCTGATCGACCATCGTGTTGATGGTGTTCTTCAGCTCCATGATCTCGCCGCGCACCTCGACGGTGATCTTCTTCGAGAGATCGCCGTTCGCAACCGCGGTCGTGACGTCGGCGATGTTGCGCACCTGCGAGGTCAGGTTGGCGGCCATGGAGTTGACCGAATCGGTCAGGTCCTTCCAGGTTCCGGAAACACCCTTCACCTGCGCCTGTCCGCCGAGCTGTCCTTCGGTGCCGACCTCGCGCGCCACGCGCGTCACTTCGGCGGCGAAGCTGTTGAGCTGGTCGACCATCGTGTTGATGGTGTTCTTCAGCTCGAGGATCTCCCCCTGCACTTCGACGGTGATCTTCTTGGAGAGGTCGCCGTTGGCGACGGCCGTCGTCACCTGGGCGATGTTGCGCACCTGCCCGGTCAGGTTCGAGGCCATCATGTTCACGTTGTCGGTGAGGTCCTTCCAGGTGCCGGCCACGCCGCGCACCTGGGCCTGCCCGCCGAGCTTCCCTTCCACGCCCACCTCGCGCGCCACGCGCGTGACCTCCGCGGCGAAACTGTTCAGCTGATCGACCATCGAGTTGATGGTGTTCTTCAACTCCAGCACTTCGCCCTTGACGTCGACGGTGATCTTCTTCGAGAGATCGCCGGTGGCCACGGCCGTCGTCACGTCGGCGATGTTGCGGACCTGCGCCGTCAGATTCGCGGCCATGTAGTTGACCGAGTCGGTCAGGTCCTTCCAGGTTCCGGAGACGCCCTGGACGTCGGCCTGCCCACCCAGCTTCCCTTCGGTTCCCACCTCGCGCGCCACGCGGGTGACCTCGGCCGCGAACGAGCGAAGCTGGCCGACCATGGTGTTGATGGTGTTCTTCAGCTCGAGGATCTCGCCTTTCACTTCGACGGTGATCGTCTTCGACAGATCGCCGTTGGCGACGGCGGTCGTCACGTCGGCGATGTTGCGGACCTGCGCCGTCAGATTGCCGGCCATGGAGTTGACCGAGTCGGTCAGGTCCTTCCAGGTACCGGCCACGCCGCGCACCTCGGCCTGCCCGCCGAGCTGTCCTTCCGTTCCCACTTCGCGCGCCACGCGCGTGACCTCGGAAGCGAACGCGCTCAGCTGATCGACCATCGTGTTGATCGTGTTCTTCAGATCGAGGATCTCTCCGCGCGCCTCGGCAGTGATCTTCTTCGTCAGGTCACCCATGGCCACGGCCGTGGTGACCTCGGCGATGTTGCGCACCTGCCCGGTCAGATTCGAGGCCATGGAGTTGACCGAGTCGGTCAGGTCCTTCCACGTGCCGGCCACCCCTTCGACCTCCGCCTGACCGCCGAGCTGCCCCTCGGTGCCGACCTCGCGCGCCACGCGCGTGACTTCGGAGGCGAAGGAGCGGAGCTGGCCGACCATCGTGTTGATCGTGTTCTTCAGCTCGAGGATCTCCCCCATCGCTTCGGCGGTAATCTTCTTGGAGAGGTCGCCGTTCGCGACGGCAGTCGTCACCTCGGCGATGTTGCGCACCTGACTGGTCAGGTTCGCCGCCATGTAATTCACCGAATCGGTGAGGTCCTTCCACGTTCCGGAGACACCCTTGACCTCGGCCTGCCCGCCGAGCTTCCCTTCCGTGCCGACCTCGCGCGCCACGCGCGTGACCTCCGATGCGAACGACCGGAGCTGGTCGACCATGGTGTTGATCGTGTCTTTGAGCTCGAGGATCTCTCCGCGCGCTTCGACGGTGATCTGCTTGGAGAGGTCGCCGTTCGCGACCGCGGTGGTGACCTGAGCGATGTTGCGAACCTGGTTCGTCAGGTTCGCGGCCATGTAGTTGACCGAGTCGGTGAGATCGCGCCACGTGCCGGACACACCCTGCACGTCGGCCTGCCCGCCGAGCTTTCCTTCGCTGCCGACTTCCCGCGCCACGCGGGTGACTTCCGAGGCGAACGAGCGGAGCTGATCGACCATGGTGTTGATCGTGTTCTTGAGCTCGAGGATCTCGCCGCGGACTTCGACGGTGATCTTCTTGGAGAGGTCGCCGTTGGCCACCGAGGTGGTGACCTCGGCGATGTTGCGGACCTGGGCGGTGAGGTTCGAGGCCATGGAGTTGACCGAGTCGGTGAGGTCCTTCCAGGTACCGGCCACGCCTTTCACATCCGCCTGGCCGCCGAGATTCCCTTCGGTGCCGACCTCGCGCGCGACGCGCGTCACTTCGGAGGCGAAGGAGCTGAGCTGATCGACCATCGTGTTGACGGTCTTAGCGGTGCGGAGGAACTCCCCTTTGAGCGGCCGGCCATCGAACTCGATGGCCATGCTGTGAGTCAGATCGCCCTTCGCGACCGCGCCGATGACGCGCGCGATCTCGTTGGTCGGCTGTACCAGGTCGGTGACGAGCGCGTTGACCGCCTCCGCCGTTTCCGCCCAGGCGCCGTTGCCG
>DATLFC010000254.1:0-5596 GCA_035525015.1 Thermoanaerobaculia bacterium
GCGATGAGAATCGGTTCGAGGAGCTTCATCAGGCCGGCCACGGCGACGTCGACTTCCTCCTCGTAGAAGTCGGCGATCTTCGAGAGCATCGTGTCGAGCGCACCGGTCTGCTCGCCGACGGCGATCATCTGCGTGACCATCGTCGGGAAGACGTCCGTGTCGCTGAGCGGCTCGCTGATCGTCTTGCCTTCCTCGACCGACTTCCGCGTGGCCATGATGGCGTCCTCGACTACGGCGTTGCCGGCCGTCTTCGCGGTGATCTGCAGACCGTCGAGGATCGGAACACCGGACGCGGTCAGCGTGGACAGCGTGCGGCAGAAACGGGCCACGGCGATCTTGCGCATGAGGATGCCGAAGACCGGCGCCCTGAGCAGCATCCCGTCGAGAACGCGCTTGCCACGGTATGTGGCGTGGTAGCGCCTGGTGCCAAAGGTGATCAGCACGATGGAGATGCCGATGGCCCACCACCAGTCGCCGATGAAGTGCGAGAGGGCGATGACCACCACGGTCGGCATCGGCAGCTCGGCGCCAAGGCTGGCGAACAGCGAGGCGAAGACCGGGATGACCTTCCAGAGAATGATCGCCACGACGATGACGGCGATGGAGATGACCGCCACCGGATAGATCATGGCCGACTTGACCTGCGCGTTCAGCTTGACGGACTTCTCGATGTAGGTCGCCAGGCGCTGCAGGATGGTGTCGAGAATACCGCCCGCCTCACCGGCGGCCACCATGTTCGTGTAGAGATCGTTGAAGGTCTTGGGATGTTTGCGCATGGCGTCGGCCAGGCTCGAGCCCGACTCGACGTCCTGCCGGATCTGGATCAGCGATTTCTTGAAGTTCTTGTGCTCCTGCTGCGACCCCAGGATCTCCAGGCACTGGACCAGCGGCAGACCGGCGTCGATCATGACCGAGAACTGCCGCGTGAAGATCGCGACGAGTTGCGAGGGAACCTTCCCTCCGAACTTGGGAAAGGCGAGCTCTTTCCCCTTTTCCTTGACCGCGGTGACGACGACCTGCTGCCGCCGCATCATGGCGATGACAGATTCCTTCGAGTCGGCGACCAGCACACCCGTCTGATCCTGTCCGTTCCGCCCTCTGCCCTTCCACTCGAATGTCGGCATACCTTCCTCCTACCAGTCCTCGGGCCTCGGGCCTCGGAATGCCTTCCCGAGGCCTGAGGCCTGAGGCCTCTTCTTACGCCGGCCGCGGCCGGGCGCCTCCTGACGCGGCGGCCGGCTGCTGCAAGGCACCTGCGCCGCGCGAGATCATTTCCTGCAGTTCATCGGGATTCGACGAGCGGCTGAGTGCCGTCTGCAGCGAGATGTGCTTCTTGAAGTAGAGCGTGGCCAGCGACTGATTGAACGTCTGCATCCCGTACTTGGCCTGTCCCGTCTGCATCATCGAGTAGATCTGGTGGACCTTGTCCTCGCGGATGAGATTCCGGATGGCGGCGTTCGGCACGAGGATCTCCATGGCCATGACCCGCCCTTTGCCGTTCGCCTTCGGGAGGAGGGCCTGACACAGGATCCCCTCGAGCACGAACGAGAGCTGCGCGCGGATCTGCGGCTGCTGGTGCGCCGGGAAGACGTCCACGACACGATTGATGGTCTGGGCAGCCGAGTTCGTGTGCAGCGTGCCGAACGTCAGGTGGCCCGTCTCGGCAATGCGCAGCGCCGACTCGATGGTCTCCAGGTCGCGCATCTCACCGATGAGCACCACGTCGGGGTCCTGCCGGAGCGCGGACTTGAGCGAGTTGCCGAACGAATGCGTGTCGGCGTGCAGCTCGCGCTGGTTCACCACGCAGTTCTTGTGCGAGTGAAGGAACTCCACCGGATCCTCGATGGTGATGATGTGCTGGTGCGTCTCGCGATTGATCTTGTCGATCATGGCCGCCAGCGTCGTCGATTTGCCCGAGCCCGTCGGGCCGGTGACCAGCACCAGGCCGCGCGGCCTGGCGCAGATCTCTTCGACCACGACCGGCAGTCCCAGCTCCTTGAATCCGAGGATCTCGTAGGGGATCTGCCGGTAGACCGCCGCGGTGGCGCCGCGCTGGTTGAAGATGTTGGCCCGGAACCGGGCCAGCCCCTTGATCCCGAACGAGAGGTCGAGCTCGAGGTTCTCTTCAAACCGATGCTTCTGCGCGTCGGTCAGCACCGAGTAGGCCAGCTGCTTGGTCTCGGGAGCCGTCAGCACCGGCATGTCCAGCGGCACGAGCTTGCCGTCGATCCGGATCTGCGGGGGAGAGTTGGTAGTGACGTGGAGATCGCTCCCACCGCGCTCCACCATCGTTTTCAGCAGTTGATGCAGGGTCACAGCCGCCATGTAGTTTCTCCAGAACCGCTATAGAACGGTCTCGCGGACGACTTCCTCGATCGTGGTGACGCCGTCCTTGATTTTAATCAAACCGGAACGACGGAGGTTGATCATGCCGTTTTCCGCCGCTCTCCTCTTGATGTCGATGGCCGTCCCGCCCGATAGAATCAGATCGCGCAGGTCGTCATCGATCCCCATCACCTCGATCAAGCCTACCCGCCCTTTGTAGCCGGTGTTGTTGCATTTCTCACATCCGCGCCCCTTGTAGACCGTAAAAGTGCCGATCTCGTCCTGCCGGAAGCCGATGTTCAGGAGGGCCTGCGGCGCCACGTCCACCGCTTCCTTGCAATTCTTGCAGATCCGGCGGGCCAGGCGCTGGGCGGCGATCAGCTGCACCGAGGTGGCGACCAGGAAGGGCTCGATCCCCATATTCATCAGCCGGTTGATCGTCGACGGCGCGTCGTTCGTGTGCAGCGTCGACAGCACCAGATGGCCGGTGAGCGCGGCCTTGATCGCGATCTCCGCGGTCTCGAAGTCGCGGATCTCGCCGACCAGGATGATGTTCGGGTCCTGGCGCAGGAACGAGCGGAGCGTCGCCGCGAAGTTGAGCCCGATCGACTCCTTCATCTGGACCTGGTTGATCCCCGGCAGGTTGAACTCCACCGGGTCCTCCGCGGTCATGATGTTCACCTCGGGAGAGTTCACCTTGGAGAGCGCCGAGTAGAGCGTGTTCGTCTTGCCCGAACCGGTGGGGCCCGTGACGAGCACCATCCCCCACGGCTTGAAGATCGCCTCCTCGAACTTGACCAGTGACTCCGGCTCGAAGCCGAGCTTGGTCATGTCCAGCATCAGGTTGTCCTTGTCGAGAAGCCGCATGACGATCTTCTCGCCGAACAGCGTCGGCAGCACCGAGACGCGGAAGTCGAGCTCCTTGTTCTTCTCGTTGAGCTTCATCTTCAGCTTGATGCGGCCGTCCTGCGGAAGGCGCTTCTCGGCGATGTCGAGCTTCGACAGAATCTTCATGCGCGAGGTGATGGAGTCGCGCAGCTTCAGCGGCGGGTTCATGATCTCGTACAGCGTTCCGTCGATCCGGAACCGCACTCGGTACTCCTTCTCGTACGGCTCGATGTGGATGTCCGACGCGCCGCGCTTGATGGCGTCCGTGAGGATCAGGTTGCACAGCTTGACCACGGGAGCCTCTTCGGCCCCTTCCGCCAGCGCCTCGACGTCGAGCTCCTCATCGTCTTCGAGAACCTCGAGATCCGCCGCCTCGGTCTGCTGAAGGTCTTCCATGACCTTCTTCAGCTCGAGCGACGACGTCGAGCCGTAGTACGTGTCGATCGCCGCTTTGATCCCGAGCTCCGACGCCACCACCGGCTCGACGTTGTAGCCGGTCATGAACTTGATGTCGTCCATGGCGAAGACGTTCGTCGGATCGGCCATGGCAATCGTGATCGTCGCCCCCGTCTTGTTGACCGGCAGGATGTTGTACTTCCGGGCCACGTCCGCCGGAATCAGCTTGATCACGCTCGGGTCGATCTCGAAGTGCGCGAGATTGATCGAGGGGACGCCGAACTGCTGGGAGAGACACTCGGTGATGTCTTCTTCGGTCACGAACGCCAGCTTGATGAGGGTCTCACCGAGCTTGCTACCCGATTCCTTCTGTACCTTCAGAGCTTCCTTCAGCTGCTCCTGAGAGATCAGGCCAGCCTTGGTCAGCAGTTCGCCGAGGCGCACACTCATACACTGTCACCTGTTCCGCTGGGACCGGATTGGATTCCCGCCTCGGGTGGCCTTCGTTGGAACACTCTGAGTCACCGTGATTTCTGGAATGTCGGGTGCGGCGAGTGTACCACCCGCTGAGGCGAACAAGAATCCCTCTACCAGTTATTTTAACACTACTCCGCGACCGGCTCGATGCCCCTCACCCCCGCTGAGATCGACCGGAGCGTCGCCGTGATCGAGCCGATCTTCACGTCCGAACGGATCCGCACCGGCAGGTGGTGGGCGTCGTCCGAATACCAGATCTGCAGCCGGTTCTGATCGTCCCGGAATACCCCCGCCGCCGCTCCCATCTTCGGCTCGACCACCACGCAGCGGAACCTCCCGGCCGGCGTGGTGATCGTCTCCCGGCCGGTCACGACCGCGTGCACCTGGTAAAGGTTCCCGTCGGCGAGGACGGTGAACTCGTACGTCTCATCAGGCTTCAGCTCGAGCTTTCGGAGGTAGTAGATCAGCGAAAGAGGATCCGACACGCGCCCGGGCAGCTCGATCAGCTTTCCTTTGCGGATGGCGACGTTCTTTTCGTCGTCGATGACCGTCAGCTCGTCCTTCTTCCTGCCACGCTCGTCGAGGAGTTTGTGGAACTGCAGCGTGGAAAAGTCGTCGCGTGAAACGATCGACTCGATCTCGTCGCGCACCTTGAAGAAGCGCGAGAAGAACGCGCTCGACTTGCCGATCGACGTGATGCGGTAGCGCTCACCGTTGACCGGCGCGATGGTCATGCGCGCCGAACCGCCGGAGATGCGGGCCCAGTGCAGGTTGAAGTCGAGCGTCTCGCCGGCAGCGAAGACCTCGTCGACCGCGGCAGCCGACGCGGTGACGCTCACCAGCAGCACGAGCGCGCAGAGAGCCCTCATCCCATTGCCTCCTCCATCTTCGCGATGACCTCGGCCACGCCGATCGACTCCATGCTGCGACCGCCGCCGCGGTAGTGGTCCACCGTGAAAGCGATCTGTCCGTACGGTCCATTCCGCTGCGGATCCGTCGGGCCGTACAGCCCTACCACGCTCGTGCCCATCGCCGCGGCGAGATGCAGTGGACCAGTGTCGCCACCCACCACCAGTCGGCCGCGACCGAGCAGCGCCGCCAGCTCGCGCAGATCCGTCTCCGGCGCCACCTCGCCGCCGATGGCCTCGGCTCGATCCCGCTCTCCCGGTCCCCACGCTACGACCGTCTCCCCGCGGAACCGCTCGGCGAGGGCCCGATACCGCTCTACCGGCCACAGCTTCGCCGCCCGGCCGGCGCCCGGCAGCAGAACGATCCGCCCGGCGAATCGCTCGACCTTGCCGTGAGGATCGCTCGCAAACTCGCTCCACCGCTCCAGCGCCGGCTGCCGGTTCGTCGTCACCGCCTCGGCGAGCTGCCAGTTCCAGTCGGTCACATGTCTGAGACGATCGACAGCCACCCGACGATTCGTGAAGACGACCGAAGGTTTTTCGCGGACGACGTCGCGGGCGAAGCCGTAGCGGACCGGCGCGCCCGACAGCCACCCGAGGGC
>DATLFC010000267.1:0-8648 GCA_035525015.1 Thermoanaerobaculia bacterium
CGCGCATGTAGTCGTCGAAGATGCCGCGGAAGTCGATCCAGACGTGCGAGTACTGGTGACCGAAGAGCGGCGCGAAATTCACATGCTCGTAGCCGTAGAACTCGCCCCAGCGATGCGTCTTCGTCCACTCCGCCCACGCGTCGGGCGTCGCCGGGTGGGTGGGCGATCCGATGGCCAGGATGTACAGCAGATGCGCTTCGTTGTAGCCGCGATACTCGGCACGCTCGAATCCCTTCTCCGGGAACCAGGCCATGGTGATGGCCGGCGAGTGGACCTGGAACCAGTCCCACTCCACGCGGCGATAGAGGTTGTCGGCAAGGTCGCGGATCTCGCGCTCGACGGGATCGTCACGATCGAAGTACTGGCCGCAGAAGAGCGCGCCGGCCATGAACAGCGACGTGTCGATCGATGACAGCTCCACCTGTTCGAAGCGATGGCCGGTCTGCATGTCGAGGAAATGGTAGAAGAAGCCGCGATGTCCGGTGACGCCGCTCGGCGCATCGCCTTGCGGTGCGTTCCAGAAGAAGCGGAGCGTCGTCAGCACGCGATCGCGAGCCTGCTGGCGAGTGATCCATCCCCGCTCCACGCCGACGGGGTACGCCGTCAGCCCGAAGCCGACGGCGGCGACGCTGCTGAACGATTTCGACGGCCAGCGGTCGGGCACGAGTCCGTTCTGCGGGTTGGTCGTATCCCAGAACCACTGGAACGTGCGCTGCTGCAGATCCTCGACGACGGGAGAGACGGTGCGGCCGCCGCGGTCGGCGGCGCGACGGCGCACATCCGCCGAGCTCGTGCAGCTGGTCAAAAGCAGAAGGAGAGTGGCTTGCGCCACTCTCCTTCGAACGAAAGACACCGGCATCAGAACGCGACGCGTGCACCGAGCTGGAATCGGCGCGAGTTGAATTCCGAGTTCGGCGTCATGAAGTTGGGGTTCGGCGCGTTGAGACCGCCGCCCCACGTATCGAAGCCGCTGTAGTTGTCGAAGTCGAAGATGTTGAACGCCTCACCAATCAGGCTCAGGCGAACGCCGGAGAACGTCGGAGCGCTCCACTGCAGCCGGAGGTCGACACTTCGATACGAAAACTCGTCGATGCCGAGGAAACTCTGCTTCGCCGGACGGGCACCGTTCGGGTGGAAGTGAAACGGTCCGGTGAGCGCCTCGGCGTAACTGACGGGCGTGCCGGAGCCGAGCTGGATGATCGAAGATGCCTCGAAGTTCAGCGGCAAACCAATGCTTCCGCTCAACATCACACGGTGGCGCTCATCGCCGTTGGCCGGGAACATCGGGAAGTCCGGCGGCAGGAAGTCGAACGCGAATGCCGTCCCGTCATCGAGAGACGCGTTCTGGAAACCTTCGGAATACGTGTACGCGAAGTTCAGGCCCCAGCGCGATCCAGCCGTGCGCGGACGGTCGAGCGTGAGATAGAGGCCGTCGTATTCGCGCTTGCGATCGTCGTAGCTGCGCATCATGAAGCCGTAACCGGGGATGCTGATCCAGGAACCCCAGCGGTCGTCGAAATTCGCTCCCGGAGGAACGGATGCAAAGCTCCACACCAGGCCGTTTTCGCTGCGTGAATTGGCGTACGTGAGCGCTCCGAGCCAGTTCCGCCCGATCTGCTGGCGAACGCCGACCGTCCACTGCGTCGACTGCGGGACACCGGTGTCGTTGGAGAGAAGGAAGACTTCCGGGTTTCCGATCGCACCGCTCTGGGCGAGCTGGGAAAGAGCACCGGGATTGAGGTAGGCAGGATCCCATTCGATGGCCGTCGCCGGGCAATTCGCCGGCACGACGCCGCCTTGTTTGAAGCAGATCGTGTACTGGCCCCACTGATGACGGTAGGCCTCGTCGTAAATGTCGTTCAGCGTGACGCGGTCGTAGTAGATCCCCCATCCGCCGAAGACCACGGTTCTGCCCGTGCCGCCGACGTCATAGCTCGCGCCGAGACGCGGCTGGAACAGGTCTGTCGGAGATTCGCGATTGCTGCCGTCGGAGATGTACTCCTCGACATCGAAGAGATCGCGAACGCACCACTCTGTACGCCCGCCGACCGGCTGCGAGTAGGTCCGGCACGCCGTGCGGAGACCCTGGGCGACGGCAGGCGGCGTCACCCAGTTGTTGTTCAGCATGTTGGTCTCGTAGTCCCAGCGCACGCCGCCGCTGACAGTGAGGCTGCCCATGCGCCAGTCGTCCTGGACATAGAAACCGTACTGGTTGTTGCCGAAGTCGAGTGACGGATTCCCTGCACCGACACGGGCCAGGAACGGGAACTGCCAGTTCTCATCGCGGCGGAACTCGAACACCGGGTTGAGGAACGCGGATTTGGTGAAGTCGTAGTTGACGGTGCTGGCCACGACACCGGCTTTCAAAGTGTGAGATCCGGCTCGGCTGATATAGAAGCTGAGATCGTCGCGGATGCCGATGCGCTGCTGGGCGAGCTCCTGGATATAGGAGATTCCTCCGACATTGAGCAGGTTGACGTAATTGAGATTCGGGGAGTTGATGTCGGTGGCGGTCTGCGCCCAGCTCATGTCCTGGTAGGTGACCGTGGCTTCATTGAGCGCGTTGGCGCCGAAGACGAACTGGTGCCGCAGCGTGGCGGCATCCGTACCGATGAGAATGTTCTCGCCGCCCTGCTGCACACGCTGTCCGCCGAAACCGCGGATCTCGTCTTCATCACGCCTGTGATAGGAGAACTCTGCCGACTGGTTGGCCGCGGGCTGGAAGGAGAGCTTCGCGAAAAACAGAGTCGACTCGAAAGGCGCCGCGACGGATCCCGTCGCGAAGTCGTCGAGGAAATCGCGGACGTTCGCGGGCGCCTGGTCCCATTCCGGGCCGACGAATACGGATGCGACGCGGTCGCGCTCATTCCGCTCACCGCTGAGGAAGAAGTGCAGGCGGTCGCGCAGGATCGGACCGCCGACGGAGAGCCCGTACTGGTTGCGCTCGAATGGGACCTTTTCGTCGCCGCGCTCTCTGGCGAAGTCATCCTGCTCCACCAGCCCCTGGTCCTGGAAGAACCAGAAGACGTCCCCGCTGAGATCGTTGCCGCCCGACTTGGTCACCGCGGTGATGACGGCGGCCGTGGCCTTCTCATACTCGGCCTTGTAGTTCTGCGTGAGCACCTGATACTCCTGCACGGCGCTCTGCGGGAACGGGTTGCCGCGGCTGGAGTCCTGCATGAACGCGCCGCCCTTGATGATGTCGTTCTTGTACGACACACCATCGATGAACACGTTGACCTGTTTGGCATCCTGCGCGCCGCTCGTGAACGTCTGCCCGGCGCCGTCCGTGTCGCGCGTGAACGAGACGCCCGGAGCGAGACCGGCGAAGGCGAGGAAGTTCCGGTTGTTCAGCGGCAGGCTCTCGATCTGCTGCTGCGTGATGTTCGTGCTGATTTCAGGTGAGCGGGTGTCCATCAGGACCTGCGTTCCCTCCCCGACGACAGTCACCGTCTCGGCATAGACGGCGTCGACGGCGAGACGGAAATTCGCGTTGGATTCCTGTCCGAGGAGCACCTGCAACGTCTGCGACTGCTCTCGATACGCCTCGGCCGACACGGTGATCGTGTAGGTGCCGGGCTGCAGACCTCCCAGCCGGAAACTGCCGTCGACCCCCGCGGTGGTATCGCGGGAGAAGCCCGAGCTCACGTTCGTGGCGACGACTCTCGCGCCCGGCACCGGGCCGGTCGCGTCCACGATCCTGCCCGAGATCGTGGCCGTGCTGACCTGAGCCTGCGCGGGCAGGACGAGGATCAGCGCGGCGAACGCCACGAGCACCGTACAACTCCACTGATTGAATCGATGTCTCATGTGATTCCTCCTGTAGAACGCCTGTTCCTTTTCGCGGCGGCATGCCTGGCGCCGCACGAGTCGCGGACCACGAGCGTCGTGGACAGCGTTTCGCGCGGCGGCCGCCGCGAGCTCTTGTTTCCAATCGATTCGAGAAGAAGCTCGAAGGCTCGCCGCCCCAGCTCGGCAATGGCCACGGTGACCGTCGTCAGCCGGGGGGTGACATAACGGGCGATGGGGATGTCGTCGAACCCGACCAGGGCCATGTCTTCCGGCACGCGCATCTGTTTCTCGCGCAGTGCGAAGAGCGCGCCCACGGCCATGGCATCGTTCGCGGCGAAGATCGCCGTCGGCTGCGGCCGGATGTCGAGGAGCTGCAGCGCCGCTGCGTAGCCGGATGCTTCGCTGAAGTCGCCGCCGATCTCGAGCTCCGGCGCGTTGACGATCGAGTGCGCTCTGCAGCCGTCCCGGTACCCGCGAAGCCGCTCGGCGGCGTCGGCATTGCCGCGCGGCCCGAGGATGAACGCGATCCGCGCGTGACCGAGGGCGGCCAGGTGGCGCAGCATGGCCCGCGCGCCGTCGTAGTTGTCGATCGTGACCGACCCGAAGCGCTTCGACTCGACGTTCACCGTGATGACCGGCATCGCCGCCGGCACTTCATCGACGATGGCGTCGACGGCCAGCTCCGGCGACATGAGGATGAGGCCGTCGACCCGACCGCGCATCGCGCGCAGCACGGCCGCCATGTCGTCGGGATTATTGTGCGATCCGGAGACGATGAGGTGATAGCCGCGTCTCCGCGCGGCGAGGTCCGCGCCGCGGATCACTTCGGAGAAGAACTCGCCGTGCAGGTCGGGGAGCACCAGGCCGACGGTGTGCGTCGTGCGCGTGCTGAGACTCCGCGCGCCGCTGTGCGGAACGAAGCGGAGCGCGCGCGCCGCTTCCATGACCCGATCGAGCGTGGCCTTCCTGACGGGGCCGATGCCGTTGAGGGCGCGTGACACCGTGGCCACGGATACTCCGGCGCGAGCGGCCACTTCCTTGATCGTGGTGGCGCGGCTGCGGGATGAACTGCCGGGTCGGGGAGAAGCCGTTGAGAGCGGCATAACTCTGTAACCGGTTACACGCGTTGCGGTACGCTATCCCACCACCATGCCCTTGTCAACGAACTCTTCGTCACCGTTCCCCTCCGATTTTCTCTGGGGCGCCGCCACCGCTTCCTACCAGATCGAAGGCTCTCCCCTCGCCGACGGCGCCGGCCACGGCATCTGGCACCGCTTCAGCCACACGCCGGGGCGGACCAACCATGGCGACACCGGAGACGTCGCGTGCGATCACTACCGCCGCTACAGAGAAGACGTCGGGCTCATGCGCGAGCTCGGGCTGAAGGCCTACCGCTTCGGCATTGCCTGGACCCGTATCTTCCCCGAAGGACGAGGCCGCTTCAACCAGGCCGGGCTCGACTTCTACAGCCGCCTCCTCGACGAGCTTCTCGCCGCCGGCATCCAGCCTCTCGTGACGCTCTACCACTGGGACCTGCCGGCCGCGCTCGACGACCAGGGAGGCTGGCTGAACCGCGACATCGCCGGATGGTTTGCCGATTACGCGACCGCGGTCTTCCGCGCGCTCGACGACCGTGTGCCGATGTGGGCCACGCTCAACGAGCCGTGGGTGGTCACCGACGGCGGATATCTGCACGGCGTGCTGGCGCCCGGGCACCGGAATGTCTTCGAAGCGCCGATCGCCACGCACAACCTGATGCGCGCGCATGGCACCGCGCTGGCCGCGTATCGGGCCATGGGGCGGCATCGCATCGGTACCGTGGTCAACCTCGAGCCGAAGTATCCGGCCTCGCAGAGTGAGGAGGATCTCGCCGCCGCGCGTCGAGCCGACGCCTACATGAACCGGCAGTATCTCGACCCGCTCTTCTTCGGGTCGTATCCGGATGAAGTGCGGGAGATGTTCGGCGAGGCCTGGCCATCCTTCCCCTCCTCCGATTTCGATCTCATCCGCCAGCCCATCGACTTCCTCGGCGTCAACTATTACAAGCGCTCGGTGACGCGGCACGATCCGCGGCAGTACATCGAGCGCGCCAGCCACGTGCGGCAGGGGGATGCCATCCGCACCGAGCTCGATTGGGAGGTATACGCCGCCGGCCTCACCGACACCCTGGTCTGGGTGAAGGAACGATACGGCTCGCTGCCGCTGTACGTGACCGAGAACGGGGCCTGCTTCTACGATCCCCCGGCGGCGGTCGGCGATGTGGTCGAGGATCCACTGCGCATCCATTATCTGCGCGAGCACATCGGCGCGGTGGGAGAGGCCATCCGGCGCGGCGTCGACATGCGCGGTTACTTCGTCTGGTCACTGCTCGACAACTACGAATGGGCGCACGGCTACTCGAAGCGCTTCGGCATCGTGCACGTGAACTACCAGACGCAGAAACGGACGATCAAGCAGAGCGGGCGGTACTACGCGGATGTGATCCGGACGAACGGCGCGTCATTCCGAGCGTAGCGAGGAATCCGGGTTCATAAGCCGTTTACGGATCGCTTTCAATCGATCGACGGACCTCTCCATGTCGGCGTGGATGCACAGCGTGTCGAACGCGATGGCCATCTCGCCGCGGACGAGGCGCCCGGCCTGATTCGCGGCTTCTTCGATCGACAGAAGCGCGCCCGGCTCGGAGCGCGGCACGAGGGATCCGTCGGCACGATAGCCGCGGTCGGCAAAGGCCTCGCGAATGACAGGCGTCCCCGCGTCACGCGCTGCCGCGGCCATCTCCGAGGTGTCGGATGCGACGATCGCCAGCGCCGGATCGACCCGCCGCATCGCGCCGACGATCAACTCCGCCAGAGTGCGGTCGCGATGCGCGTCGCTGTACAGCGCGCCGTGAGGCTTCACCCGCTCGAGCTTTACACGCTCACGTTCCGCGATGGTGCGAAGCCTCTCGATCTGCTGACCGAGCGATTCCGACAGCGACGCGCCGTCGATCACCATCGACTTGCGGCCGAAGTTCTCGCGATCGGGGTACGACGGATGCGCGCCGAGAACGACGCCGAGCCGCGAGGCGGCGAGCGCGGCCTCTCGCATGGATTCCTCATCGCCGGCATGCCCGCCGCACGCGACATTCGCCGCGTCGATGAGCGCCCAGATCTCGCGCTCGACCGCGCGCTCTTCGTCCGTTGCCGCCTCGCCGAGATCGGCGCTGAGCTCGATCATGTCATTCCGAGCGTAGCGGGGAATCTGGCCGCGTGGAAGGCACAAATGACAGCAGAAACAACTCCAGCCCGGTGTCGACCGGCACTCCTCCCGACTTTCTCTTCAGGTCGAGATCGGCGATCGCCGCCAGGGCCCGGAAGAGGTCGCGCTCGGGGTGCGAGCGCGCAGCCTCCCATTTCTTGTGCAGCGGGAACGGGTGGGGGCGCTGCCGGACGAGGCCGAGACTCTTCAGGTAATCGCCGAGCGGCTCGGACAGCGTGTCCTTGAAGCGGTTGTACGTCATGGAGGCGCGGACATCGAGCTTGCGCGCCCTGGCATACGAGTGGATGGCGATCATCTGCCGGATCTCGTCCGCGAGGGGAAAGAGGAACCGCCCGTAATGAATCTCGGGCGAGGCCTTCGGATCGTCACGGCGCGCCTGGGCCACGAGATCGCGGAGCTTGCCGACGGCTTCGAGGTACTTTCCCTCGGTGAAGAGCGAGGCCAGCTCGTAACGGGCCCCTCCCTCGACCGATTCGACTTCGCGATCGACCATCGCCGCAGTGACGCGCCCTCCCGCCCCCGCCATCATCCCCAGCCGCTCCGCCTCGGCGACGGCGAGCCGCAGATCGGGCACATCGCGCGAGAACTTGTCGGCGAGCACGCGCTCGATCCCCATCCGCTGCCGCAGACGTGCTGCGGCCGCCGACTCGAACTTCACCTCGAGTTCCGAGGCAACTTCGGCGATGGCCTCGTCGAGCGCGCGCCCGAAACTCTCGCGGGAGACATCGGCGATGACCACCGCGCCGGCGCGGTCGATCAGATCGACCGTCGCGGAGGCGCGCGGCATGTCGCCTGTGCGCATCAGCAGGATCGTTCCGCCAGCGCCGCCACGCGCCACGGCCTCGGTCAGCAGTGCCGCGTCGTCCTCGCCCCGCCCCGCTTTTTTGCCCGTCGCGCGGCAGAACGCGAGCATCGCCGCGAGCGTGTCGTCGAGCGGCACACCGACGGCGCCGGCGATGGCGACGTCCTTCATGTCGAGATCGGCAGCCGCCAAACCGAGGACGTGAAGCAGCTTCGCCGACGCGGTGGTGCGCTTGCGATCGCTCTTCGCGCTCTTCCACTCCGCGATCGATTTGTCGTAGAGCGAGGAGAGGTCCTTCGCCGAAACGAACGCGTTCACTTCCGGGAGGACGATGAGACGCGGCCCGCCGAACAGCGACATGGTCCGGTAGGAGTCGATGACCGCTGCGAGCTCCGCCCCCGGCTCATACGCTTCGATGTTCAGGCCAGGCAACGCAGCGAGGACTGCGTCGCGGATCTGATGAAAGGCCTTGTCGGCCAGGAACTCGGACGTGCCGCCGACGAGAATGACCGAGGGGGGGGACCTCTTCGCGATCGCCTCGAGGACCTTGGTTAGCGTTTTCGGCATCTCTTAAGGATGAAGGATGAAGGATGAAGGATGAAGCGGCCGGGGCCTCATTTCATCCTTCATCCTTCATCCTTCATCCTTTTGAAAACTTACGACAGCATTCCCTTCTCCTGCAGTTCCTGGCAATCGATGCAGAAGGGCGTCCAGGGGACGGCCTGGAGGCGCTTCTCGCCGATGGTGGCGCCGCAGTTGGTGCAGACGCCGTAGGCGCCTTCCTTCATGCGGG
>DATLFC010000011.1:0-4398 GCA_035525015.1 Thermoanaerobaculia bacterium
GTCCCCTTCCGGCACGAAGCGATCGCGCAATCCGACGTCGTGCAGGTGTGCGACGCCGAACGAACGGATCGTGTCGATGATGCGCCGGTATTCGAGATCGGGCCCATGGGTCATGGCCAGGATCATCGGAATGCCCGGGAAGCGGGAGACCGGAGCCATTCTCCATTCGCCCTGCGACGCCAGCAGCGCTTCGATGTCGATCTCCGCCGCCGCGACATCGCCCTTGAGGCCGAACCGCTGCAGCACGCCGGGGGCGAGGAACCCTGCCGTGGCGATCAGGCGATCGCCGTGGCGCGCGGCGGCGCGCTTCCCCTCCTTCATCCATCCGGCGTCGGATGACTCGAACGTCAGGTCGACGTGGAGCTTCGAGGCCACCGTTTCGACGACGCCTTTGATGTCGAAGAAGTCGAACCTGCCGTACATCACCAGGCCTGCTCGATGATTCTCGCGCGGCCCCTCGTGGTACGTGCGTCCCACTTCGAACAGCGCTCCGTCGCGCGTTCCATAGGAGCGGTTGAACGCAGCCGTCTCCAGCAGCCCGGGGATGATCGAGAGCCGCATGGCGCCGATGTTCTCCGACAGCGCGTTGGTGATGGCCAGCGGCGTCTCCGTCGAGAACAGCGGGTTGTAGTCGGCCGGGATGAACGAGTAGTTCACCACTTCGGTCAGGCCGCAGCCGGCCAGGATCCGCCGGATCTCGTCCTCCGTATCGCCGAGGACATTCGGCCGCGCGTCCCCCGTGGTGAGTCGGGGAAGCTCCGACGGGACCTTGTCGAGGCCGAAGAAGCGGAGGACCTCCTCGATGAGATCCGCCTCTTCGTGAATGTCGCCGCGGTACGTCGGGACGGCGACTTCGATTCCGTCGCCCACGGTGCGGGCCTCGAATCCGAGACGGCGAAACACATCCAGCGCGTACCCGTCACCGACGGTCCCCGCCGACGCTTCCTTCAGGCGCGCGCTGCGGAGCCGGAGCGTCTTCGGCCGGTGCTCCTCGGCGACCACGTCGATGGCTGGTTCGGGCGTGCCGCCACCGTTCTCGACGATGAGCTGGCCGGCCAGCTCGATCGCCGACACGGTGTCGTTCGGATCGACGCGGCGCTCGAAACGGTACGACGCGTCGGTCTTGAGACCGAGCCGGCGGGCGGTCCTGCGAATGACCGACGGGTTGAACCAGGCGCACTCCAGCAGCACGTTCCGCGTCGCTTCGCCGATCTCGCTCTCCGCGCCGCCGATGATGCCGCCCAGCGCCACAGCGCGCTTCGTATCGGCGATGACGACGGTCTCGGCGTCGATCTCCCGCACCTCGCCATCGAGGCTCCGCATCTTCTCCCCTCGTTGCCCCGCACGGACGACGATCGTGCCGCCGGCCAGCCTGTCGAGATCGAAGGCGTGCAGCGGATGTCCCGCCGCCAGCATCACGTAGTTCGTTGCGTCGACGACGTTGTTGATCGGCCGCAGCCCCACCGCCTCGAGACGCCGCCGTATTTTTTCCGGCGACGGCTTGATCGTGACGCCGCGGATGACCTTCCCGGTATACCGCGAGCACATCTCCGGCACATCGACCCGAATCGTGACCCCAGAGCCTTCTCCCCGCTGCGCGGGGAGAAGGTGGCCGAAGGCCGGATGAGGGGAGCTCTGCCCCCCCACTGCCGCTGCCAGCTCGCGGGCCATGCCGAGGTGCGACATGGCGTCGACGCGGTTCGTGGTGATCTCCAGGTCGAACACGGTGTCGTCACCGTGCTTCTCGACTGACTCCACGGCGTGGCCGATCTCGGTGAAGCGCCTGCCGAGGTCGTCGTCGGAGAAACCGGAGAGATCGATGAAGTCGCCGAGCCAGTCGCGGGAGAATTTCATTGCATCCTCACGCGGCGGAGCAGACTCTCCGCCGCGTCATGGGGATTGTTCCTTTTCTCGAGCACGTCGTCGAGGAGCGACTCGTACTCCTCGCGCGAGACGGCGCCGCCGATCAGCCGGTCGACGAACTTCTGCTTCAGATCGGTCTCGATCCGGATGCGGACGCGCTCGCGGCTGCGGCGGACGAGCTCGCCCGACTCCTCGAGGTAGTGGGAATGCGCGCGGACCGCTTCGTGGAGTGCGTCGAGCCCCTCGCTCTTCGACGCCACGGTCTTCACGATCGGCGGCACCCACTCCCCATGCTCCTCGACGAGCGACATCATCATCGTGACCTCGTTCACGGTCCTGTCGGCGCCGGGGCGGTCGGCCTTGTTCACCACGAAGATGTCGCCGATCTCCATGATGCCGGCCTTGATGGCCTGGATGTCGTCTCCCATGCCGGGGACGAGGACGACGACGTTCGTCTGCACGGTGCGGACGATCTCCACCTCGTCCTGCCCGACGCCGACGGTCTCGACGAGAATCAGATCGAATCCGGAAGCGTCGAGCAGATCGACCACGTCGTTCGTGGCCCGCGCGACGCCGCCGAGGAACCCGCGCGTGGCCATGGAGCGGATGAAGACGTTGCGATCGGTGTAGAGGTCCGCCATCCGGATCCGGTCGCCGAGGATGGCGCCGCCGGAGAACGGCGAGGTCGGATCGACGGCGATGATGCCGACGCGTTGCCCCTCAGCCCTGACGTACCGGGCCATGGCGGCGACGAGCGTCGACTTTCCCGAGCCGGGCGAGCCGGTGATGCCGAGGACGCGGGCCCGCCCGGTGGCGGCATAGATGCCGGCCAGGAGCCGCTCGCTCTTCGGATCGTCGCGCTCGACGAGCGAGATCGCTTTGGCGAGCGCGCGATACCGCCCGGCTGTGATCCCGGCCGCCAGCGCCTCGAGCTCGCTCATCAGCGGATCGCGTGCGCCTCCGAAAGAACGTGACGGGCGATCACCATCCGCTGGATCTCGCTCGTCCCCTCGCCGATCGTGCAGAGCTTCACGTCGCGGTAATACTTCTCGGCGGGGAAATCCTTGATGAAGCCGTAGCCGCCGAAGATCTGCACGCCCTTCTCGGTGGCGCGCACGGCCACCTCCGAGGCGTAGAGCTTGGCCATGGCCGAGAACAGCGTGACGCGCTCGCCCGCGTCCTTGACGGCGGCGGCGCGGTAGCAGAGGAGCCGCGCCGCCTCGATCTCCGTGGCCATGTCGGCCAGCATGAACTGAATGGCCTGGAAATCGGAAATCGTCTTGCCGAAAGCCGTCCGCTGCTTCGAATAGTCGCGCGCCGCCTCGAAGGCCCCCCGCGCCACGCCGATGGCCAGCGCGCCGATCGAGATCCGGCCGCCGTCCAGCACCTTCATCGCGTCGACGAAGCCGTAGCCGATCTGGCCCAGCACGTTCCCGTCCGGCACCCGGCAGTCTTCCATCACCAGCTCCGCCGTGTCGGAGATGCGCATCCCGAGTTTGTTCTCCTTCTTCCCGGGCCGGATTCCGTTGCGCTCCATCTCGACGGCGAACGCGGTGATGCCGTGCTTCGGGTCGTTGCGGTCGGTCATCGCGAGCACCACGGCGATGTCCGCGTAGGTCGCGTTGGTGATGAAGTTCTTCGTGCCGTTGAGGACCCACTCGTTGCCGTCCCTGACGGCGAAGGTCCGCATCCCGGAGGCGTCGCTTCCCGACCCCGGCTCGGTCAGACCCCAGGCGCCGATCCATTCGCCGCTGGTGAGCTTCGGCAGCCACTTCTTCTTCTGCTCATCGTTCCCGGCCAGATAGATGTGGCCGATCCCGAGCGAATTGTGGGCGGCGACGCTGAGGGCGAAGCCGCTGTCGACGACCGCCAGCTCCTCGATGACGTTCACGTAGTCGATGTAGGAGAGTCCGGCGCCGCCGTACTCCTCCGGGAAGACCACGCTGAGCATGCCGAGCTCACCGGCGCGCTTGAACGTCTCGACCGGAAAATGCTGGGCCTCGTCCCACTCCATGACGTGCGGCCTGATCTCGCTCTCGGCGAACTCCCGCACCATCTGCTGTATCTGTTTCTGCTCGTCGGTCAGACGAAAATCCATTCGACACCCCGATTACGGATTGGCCCGCGCGGATGCTCGCTCTGACGCGCGCGGGCGTGGCGGTCAGCGGCGGGCATTCTAGTACAATCGCGCGCGTTCCCACCTCTCGGAAAAGGTCCTGAAAATGAAACGTTTGCTCCTCATTCTGGCAGTGGTGCCGTTCCTCCTCGGCGCCCGCGTCCAGCCGCCGGTCTCACCTCAGAATCCACCCGCCCCGGGCTTCCGCACCGAGTTCCTGGCCGGCCTCGACGACGTCGGGTCGAAGCTGATCGATCTCGCCGAATCCGTTCCCGCCCACAAGTTCGACTGGCGCCCGGCGCCGGACGTCCGCTCGATCAGCGAGGTCTTCACGCACGTCGCCGGATCGAACTATTTCCTGCTCACCTTCGTCGGCCACACGCCGCCGCCCGACCTGCCGGTGGACATCGAGAGGATCA
>DATLFC010000032.1:0-2243 GCA_035525015.1 Thermoanaerobaculia bacterium
CGACCAGCGGGGTGAGGGACACGGTGGTCGTCCGGCCGCCGTCTCGCGGGAACGAGATCGTGGTCGAGCGGACGCCGGCAGTCGCGTTCGGACCGCTGTAGCGGCCGGGGACGGTGATGCGGATCGTGCCGGTTCCGTTCGTCGGGTCGGCCACGCTGAGCTGCAGGGAATCGGCGGTCTCCTCTGAATAGACGATGGCCGGTGCGTCGGACTGGTAGCCTTCGATCGAGCCGGCCGACCAGAACACGATGCCGACGGACGTGTCGCGGCGGACCGCGGCGACCGCGGGCGTGTTCGCGACGATCGTGATCGGGTTCGACGCGACCCACGAGCGCATCGCATCGGGCGTGATGTCCGGCACGATCACGTATTCGGCGACGGCGTTCGACGGCATCACGCCGTGATCGATCCACATCGTCAGCAGCGTCGCGGATCGCGGCGATGCATCCGTGTTCGACGCGGAGAGCGCGGTCCAGCTGCCGCTGCGCGTCTCGCGCGCGGTCTGTACCGCGGCGCCGGAAGGCAGGTAATAGCCGATCCCGCCCGCGACACTCCAGTTCGGGCCGGTCACCGGCGCATCGGGATCGTCGAGCGGCCACTGGTTGATCACCGTCTCGACGCGGTGGCTGCTCGACGAGGTGATTGCGCTCGTGAGAAAGACGATCGCGTCGCCGAAGAAGAACCACGACTTCTTCGCCCGCAGCGTCGACCCGAGCGGGGCGACATCCATCGCCGACACACCGTTGCGGCCGTCGCCGGTCCCGCCGGCGATCGTATTCGTTCCGAAACCATAGTGGTCGCTCGCGGCGTGGGGCGACTTCTCGACCGTGATCCCCGGCAGCCGCGACCAGTCGAGCGCCGGCCGCACGTCGGCGCCGTAGTACTCATCGCCCGTGAGGGCGAGATGAAACCGGCCGTCCGACTGCCGCGATCCGAGGAGGTTCTCGCCGTTCGTCCGCTCGCCCGACTTCGTGCGGATCGAGAACATCTTCACCGACGCCAGCCAGCCCGGCCGGCGGAAGACGCTGTAGTCGGATTCGTAGTAGTGCCGGTAGCCGGACGGCCACGCCGCCGGCTCGCGGGCCTCCTCCACGCGCGCGGCGAGGCCGGCGAGCTCCACCGGCAGTCCCCACGGCCACGCCTCCAGCATCTTCGCCGCCGAGCCGCGGATCTCCGTCGCGCGGGACAAGTCGAGCTGCGAGGCCTGCACCAGCGCGGCCACTCCGTTGAAGCCGGTGTAGTGGGGGTTGGCCACGCTTCGCCCGATCGCCGACAGGTCGAAGTTGCTGCCGTGAATCGACCAGGCCATGCCGTCCGCGAGGAAGGCGGCGAACGAGTCGAGCGAGGCGGGCGGCAGCTCGTACGACGATCCGCGCGCGATCAGCGCGTACTTCGCCACGTCGATGGCGAACGACGCACCGTATCCGCCGGTGTAGAGCTGCGCGCCATGCTGATGAAACGAGGCGTCGGATTTCACTCCATCGCCGGCCGCCGGCAGCGTGACGCGCGCCATCGCCTCACGCACCTGCGCCAGCCGCTGCGGCTCGTCGCGCAGCAGCGCCAGGGCGAGGTGATTGAACGACGACCAGACCAGGTTCTGCCCAACCGGCACCGGACCGACCAGCCCGCGTGAGGTCGGCGAGCTGCCGATGCGGAGCTCGATCGCGAAGACGAGATCGTCGTAGAGCTGCGGATCGATGTCGCCGCGCATCAGGACCAGCGTCGGGCCGAGGTCGAGCGGGACGCCGATGGTCCAGAACCACCAGTTGCCGGTCGGGATCACCCAGGCGTTGTAGAAGATGTTGACCTTTGCCAGCGCCGATTCGATGCCGGCGCGCAGCGCCGGATCGCCGTAGTGTCGCTGCCCGTGCGTCCGATAGGCCCTGGCCATCATCGTCAACCGCCGGACGTGCTCCCACGGCGACCATGCCCCGTCCGGTTGCTGGCTGTAATCGATGTCGCTCCAGCCCCCGTCGGAGAGGAGGTATCCGCTCTCGATGTACGTCGCCGTCGCCCACTCCATCTCCGACAGCGCTTTCTCCATCCGCTCCGACGAGCGGGGTGCGCCGGCCGCGGTGTAGTAGTCGACGAAGTTCTGCCGGACGATATCAATGTCCTCCGCGTGCAGCGGTAGCGCGAGGCCGAGGAGGATCGGGAGGAGACGCTTCATGCCGTTGGACTTGCCGGAGCCAACAAGGCTGCTCGAATATAATTTCTCGTGACGAAAGAGGAGCGCAACTCGT